>JAPUHK010000237.1 GCA_027297745.1 Planctomycetota bacterium
ACGTACCCGATGACTCTGAAGGTCTGGTTGCCCCACGGAAAGATGACGATCAGGATCCACGCCGTGATGTGGTTTTCGGGCACCCAGATGGCCGCGCAGGCCAGCAACGCATAGATCGCGGCGCCCGGGCCGTACCCCGCGCCGGAGTCCATGCCGAGCATCACTATCTGCTCGACGGCACCCTCGGCGACGCCGGTCGCGAAGAAAATGGCAAGAAACAGGCGCGGGCCTACCAGCCCCTCGACGATCCAACCGAAGGTCCAGATCCCGAACAAGTTGATTGCCAACCGCAAGATGTTCGTGTGCACGAGCAGCGACGTGAGCCATGTGAGCGGATTGAACTTGCCGTACTCGACGACGAGCCATTCTTCGGTCTTCGGCTCCAGGCGGACGACGGCGAACACGAGCAGCATCGCCGCGAGAAGGCCCAGCGTCGCCCAGGGCTTGTGGCGAATGGCGACGTCGGTGCGCCAAGGCAGGACGATCATGCTTCGTCCTCCGTGTCGACCCAGCCCCTCTTGACCATCGAGGTGCCGGCGGCGAATCCCAGGCCCGCCCCGATCGTGTGCGCCGCGGCGCTCATCTCGCCTCCGACGGTCCCCCAGAGAGTCTCCCGCGGCGGGCCAGGCACTCCGAGCATGAAGTAGACGAGGATGTTGGCCAGGATCAGGCCCAGCGTGGCCCAGGGGCGGTGATAGACGGGCGCATCCGTGCGCCAGGGGGCAATCATCAGCATTCCTCTTCCTGGCCCAGGCTACGAGATTCTCGTGGGTGCGCGCGCCCGTCGGGCTCGGTAGGCCCTGAGATGCCCCAAAAAGGGAGTTTGAGCGGGGGGCCCGAAAGGTCGATGAAAACGTGGGCTCCCAGTGTGTCCGGGGGCCCTCGGGCATTGGATCAATGGATGAAGAACGGGTCATCGCTGACGGTGCGGGCGCGCACTGGCTAGTCACGGTTTCGGGTCAGCGCCTCGAGCTCAAGCCGGGGACCTCGTGCGTGCTCGGCCGCGGCCGCGAATGCGACGTAGTCGTCGAGGACCTGGTCTGTTCGCGCCGCCACGCGCGTATCCTCGTGCCGAGCGGCATGCAGATGGTGCTGCTCGAGGATCTCGGCAGCCGCAACGGGACCTACCTGAACGAGGAGAAGATCGACGGCCGCGCCAACCTGGAGCACGGCAGCCGCATCCGCATCGGCGCCAGCGTCTACCTGTTCCAGGGCGACGACGTGCCCACCGCCGACCAGGTCGACCTGGCCGACACGGGGACGATCGCGTTCGAGAACGCGCTCTTCGGCGACGGGCGAGAGGCGGAGCTGTTCAAGGTGCTGAGCTCGATGACCGGCACGCACACGAACTTCGCCGGTCAGCTCGAGTCCCTCGGCCTGATCGACCTGCTGCAGCTGCTGATCCAGACGCAGCGCAGCGGCACGCTGCACATCGCGCTCGTCACCGGCCGCGCCACGATCGAAGTGCGCAGCGGCGAGGTGATGTCGGCGGACTACGACGGGATGCTCGGCTTTCCGGCGCTGTTCGCGCTCTCGCGTCTCAAGGCCGGAATCTTCTGGCTCGTGGACACGATGGGCGACTGCACGCGCAACATCGACCTGCCCAGCAACCAGCTGCTGCTCGAGTTGTGCAAGGCGATCGACGAGAAGGCGACCGAGGCCTCAAGGGCCTTGAAGGGCGCCTGAGCCGCGCGCGGCGACTCTCTCGGCATCCTCGCCTCTGTGTGCGCTCCTACTTGGGGAGCAGCTCCGCCCAAACGCCGGCCTTGGCCGCGCGCGCTGCCTTCTCGGCTCGCTTGTAGGCGCCGGCGCGCACGTGCTGGTGCTTGGGATGGCGGCGCGCCAGACCGCGCCGCACGAGGCCTTCGCCGTAATCCTTCCCGTCCAGTTCGATGAAGGCCAGCGGCAGGCCGTCGTAGTCGAACTGCGCGTACTTGTCGGTCTTCAGCGTGACCTGCTTGCCGTAGAGCTCCGAGCGCACGATGCTGCGCGTCTCCTCGTCCGGGGAAGGAGTCTGGGGCTTCAGCAGCTTGCCGCCGGGTGCGGGGATGGTCACGCCGCAGATGCGCGCCAACCGCTTCCCGTCGAGCTCGACGACGTCGCCCGCGAAGACTTCCGTGATCTGCGCCCTTCCGGGCAGGGGCTTGAACTCGCGCTCCATGTCGAAAGGACCGTGCACCTCGGGATCGTGCAGGTACCACTTGTGCTTGCGCCCGTCGGGCACGAGTACGAAGTCGAGCGGGAAGAAAGTGTCGTTCCCCTCGACGCGTGCGTAGCGGCCGCGCACCCGGTAACGGAGCTTGGGGCCTCTGCCGTACGTCCGGAGTGAGCCGCTCATGCCCCTTGCGAGCCGGTCTTGGCGATCCCGTCCGCTCTTCGGGTCGAGGCCGGCGCGCACGAAACGCTTTGCCACGCGTTCGTTGAACAGAAACCGGCGGCCCTTGCAGCTGGGACATTCGCGCGCCTCGAACACCGGCGGAACCCACGCGTCGCCTATGTAGTAACCCCGGCGCGTCATGACCTCGATCACCCCGCGTGCGCCGCAAGTGGGGTCCTTGTAGTTCAGCCCGTTCAGTCTGCGCACCATGCCGGCGCAGCGAGCCTTGAGCTCTGCCATCGCCCGCGAAGCGAAGTAGTGGCGGTACGGGCCGTAGTCGATGCCGGTCGGGCTCGGCGCAGCCGGCGGCAGCTCCTTCACGACGGGCTCTTCGTCGGTTGGCCCAGGCCCGTCTTGTCCGTTGGACTCTTCGGTTTCATCGGGCTCGTCTGTCTCCGCTCCCCGCCGTAGCGGGAGCGCGCCCATGGGCAGCGCGCCGAAACCCGCCTGCTTCGTGCGGCGCATGAACTCGATCACCGCATTGATCGGAACCGCGAAGGCGCGATCGGGCTTCGAGGCGCCCGGCGTGTGCAGGCCCAACAGCCGGCCCTGGCTGTCGAGCAGCAGACCGCCGGCGGCGCCCTCGGGCGCGTCGTCTGGGTATTCGATCACGATCCGGTCCGCCAGCTTGGGGTTCGGGTCCTGCCGGAAGGCGACCGGGCGGCCGCGCACGAGCCTGGCGGCGAGCACCTTGTCCCCGCCGCCGGCGGGGAACACGAGCGTGTACACGTCGGCGGGCGCGTCTCCGCCCTGCATCATCGCGGGCGCGAGCTTGAGCACGCCGGCGCCTGCCAGGTAGAGCTCCTCGTCGGTCTTCAGCAGCATCAGGCCGATGCCCTTGTCCAAATCGATCGTTTGGAAACCGATCGCCTCGCCGGACGGCAGGCGCAGTTCCACGCTCTTGTTCCCACCTATGGCGTCGCTCGCTATCAGGATCAGGCCGCGTCCGATCTGCACGATGGCGCCCGCGGCGACGGTCTTCCCGCCCGCCTCGAGGCGCACGCTTCCCTGGGTCGCGATCACCAGCAACTCGTCGGGTTCGGCCGCGACCGCGGGCACCGCCGCCAGCAGCACCCCAAGCAGGATCCGCATGCCGTGCCTCCGGCAGCCATTCTAAGCGGCCGAGAGCGGCACGGACGTAACGAATCGGCCGTGGGCTGTCGCACCCCTCCGCGCGCGTGAGGATCGTGCGCCCCCCTGTAACGAGCCCGAAAGAGGGAAACCATGCACGGCGTCAAACGTGCGGAGGAAGAGATATGCAACTCCGCACCGAGGCCGCGCGGAGCACCGATCGCGGCTTTACGCTGATCGAGATCATGGTGGTGGTCGTCATCATCGGGCTCCTGGCGACGCTTGTCGGTCCCAGGATCTGGCTGCTACTGCGCGAAGGAGAGCACAAGATCGCTCAGACGAAGGCTCAGGAGTACTACAACGATGTCATGCTCCTGCGCACGCTGACGAAGCGGCCCGTCGTAGACCTTGCCCAACTCGAGCAGCCGATCCGTGCCGGCGAGAAGCCTCTGCAGAAGCTCCATCCGGATCCGTGGGGCGGCGCGTATCAGCTCGAGCTCGAGGGCGACGACTGCCGCGTAGTCTCACCGGGCCCCGACGGCGTGGCCGGCACCGACGACGACATCGCATACCCCCCGCGCGAGTGACGCCCCCTGCTCTTTGCGCCTCTGCGCCTTTGCGTTTGAAAAGTGCCCCCGGCCGTTGGTCGGGCCTGGCCGGGGGCGGCAACCGCGAGAACGCGGTGGAAGGAGTGCTTGTTCAGGCTCGCCCGATCACGGGCAGCTTCGCGTAGCGGCGCCCGAGCACCTTTTCGGGTGCGACGCCGACCCAGTCGTCCAGTACGGAGGCATAGACGCTGCGGAAGTCGGTCGTCATCTTCAGGTCGCCTTTGTCCAGGTCCGTGAGGCTCGGGTGCTTGCCGTGCAGGCCGGCCTTGACGCCGTCGCCGAACAGGAACATCGGTCCGGCCACGCCGTGGTCCGTGCCCTGGGACCCGTTCTCCGCCACGCGCCGGCCGAACTCGCTGAAGCTCAGCACCAGCACCCTCTCACTGAGGCCTTGGGCTTTCAGGTCCGCCATGAACGCGCTCAGCGCGACGTCGAGCTGGGCCATGAGCTGGTCGTGCCGGTTGCGCTGGTTGTTGTGCGTGTCGAAGCCGCCAAAGCTCACGTAGTAGATGCGTGTCTTGAAACCGGCGGCGATCAGCGCCGCGACCGACCGCAGGTCGTTCGCGAGACGCCCCCCGCGCCGGCCCCCGCCGCCCCGGCCGGCACCGTAGTCCGCCTTGGGCTTGTAGTTGCGCGTGGCCTCCCGCACCTTGCGCGAAGAGGTGCGCGCGTCCACCGCCACCCGGTGTAGCCAGTCGACCGTGTCGTTTTCCGTGTCGGTGGCTTCGTTGATCTGCTCGAACTCCTTCGCGTCGCGCGGGTTGCCTGCCCAGCGGTAGGCGTTCGGCTGCTCGAAGGAGATCGGCTTGTGCACGTCGGCTTCGAGCGCATACGGCAGCGCGCTGCCCACGTTGACCACCAGCTCGGGATCCTGCTGGTCGGGGCAGCAGGCGTCGATTGCGCGTCCGAGCCACCCCGTGCGCAGGCCTCGTCCGCGCTCGTCGCCGGTGTGCCAGATGTCCATCGACTGGAAGTGCGAGCGGTTCGGGTTCGGATAGCTGCAACCCTGCACGATGGCCATGCGGCCGTCGCCGTACAGCGCCTGCAGCCCCTTCAGCGCCGGGTGCAGGCCCGTGCCCTGCTCGATCTCGAGCACGTCCTGCTCCCGGATCGCCGTGCCGCGGCGCACGCGGTAGTACGCATCGTTGCCGTAAGGCACGACGGTGCTGAGCCCGTCGTTGCCGCCGCTCAGCTGCAGCACGACCAGGATGCGGTCGCTGCCGGAGCCGTCGGCGGCGAAGACGTTCGAGGTCAGCCCGAGGAAGTGGGGAGTCGTCGCGGCCAGGCTGAACCCGGCCAGTCCCCCGGTGAGGAAGTCGCGGCGGTCGATGATCTTGCGCTGTTTCATCATGGAGCCTCGCTTACATGAGCTGGAACTCGGGTGTGCTGACCAGCAGGCGCAGCATCCCGTGCAGGCGGGAGCGCGCGTCGCGCGCCTCGGGGTCGAAGGGGCGGTCGCGGTTGAGCGATTGCAGCAGCGCCTGACGCAGCTCCTGCGGCGCGGGAGCCGCGAGCAGGCGCGCGGTGAAGTAGTCGACGATCTGTTCCGCGTCGCCCAGGTGCCGGCTGCGCACCTCGTGGAGCGGGTCGTAGCTCTCCTTTGCCAACTGCTCGTAGCGGGCGCGCCGCAACGCACGTCCGCGCTGCTGGCGTTCCGCAGGGGGCATTTCGTCCATGCCCTCCATGCCGCCCGCTTCGCCCTGCATGCCATCGCCCCCCTCGATCTGGGGCATGCGCCCGCCAAAGCGGCGGCCGACCGACCGCAGCTTATCGCGCGGCTGGCCCACGATCGCGCTGGCGAAGTTGTAGCGGTTGAGCAGGTGGCTGGTCGTGATCCAGTCGCGCCCGCCGTCCCAGCCCTTCACGTTGGGCGGGTCCATCAGGCTCTGTCCGAGCTGCTGGGCCAGGATGGCCATCATCGGTTGCGCGGGCGGCTCGAGCTCGAGCGTGCGGTACAGGCCTACGACGAGCTCCACGGGTCCCTTGATGCGCGTGCCCATGGAGCGCTTCGAGTAGAACGCCTGCGAGCGGAACAGCGCGCGCAACATCGGCTCGAGCTCGTAGTCCGACTCGCGCAGCACGCGCGCCAGCGCCTCCACAACGGCCTCATCAGGCTGCTCGTGGGCGAAGTAGCGGAACGTCTTGCGCGCCAGGTAGCGCGCGGTCGCCGGCTGCTCGAGGATGATGCGCAGCACGTCGTCGCCCGTGAAATAGCCCGTCCGGCCCAGGAAGGTCTTCCGTCCGGGGTCGTGCAGGCGCTCGGCGAAGACGAACTCGTTCTGGCGGAAGGTCCAGCCGGTGAGCGCGCGGGCGGCTTCCTTGATGTCCTTCTCGGTGTAGTTGCCCACACCCATCGTGAACAGCTCCATCAGCTCGCGGGCGAAGTTCTCGTTCGGGCGGCCGCGCCGGTTGCGATTGTTGTCGAGGTACTCGAGCATGGCCGGGTCCTTCGACACCGCCGTCAACAGCTCGCGGAAGCTCCCCGTCGCGTACCGCCGGAAGAGCGCGTTCTGCACGTACATGTGGTACGAGTTGCGCACGTCGCGATAGCCGGACGTGAAGTGCCCGTGCCAGAAGAGCGTCATGCGCTCGCGCAACGGGTGCGCGGTGCCGATCATGGTGCGCATCCACCACTCGCGCACGGCGAGAAACTGCATGCGGTCCTGCCGCCGCCACTCCTGCGCCTTCTGCCGGCGCTCGTCGCGGCTCAGGCCCAGGTAGGCGCCGCGCGGCTGCCGCCCGTGGACGGTGAGGTTCAGGTACGCCATGCCGGTATCCGGCTTGCCCTGGAAGGCCAGCAGGCCCTGCACCGCCCCGTCCAGTCCCAGCGCATAGACGCGCTCGACGTCTTGCGGCGAACCGCCGAAGCCGGCCCGGCGTAACAGATGTGCCGCGGTGGCGTGTGACCACTCGCCTGCGGGCAGGGGCTTCAGGGCGTCGCCCGTGTCGGGCGCCGCGCCCGCCGGCAAGGCGGGGCCCAGCAGCAGGGTGAGAACCAGCAGGCTGCGGACGGGCGTCTTCATGCCCGTTGGAACCCTCCGGGGGCCGGTGGGTTTCTCTGTCTCGTTTCGGGCTTGGGACCCCCTACCCTTGCCGTTACCACCGACACGCGGAGAGGGTGGAGAGGTAGGGGTAGAGGCAGGGGTAGAGGTAGGGGTACCGTGCCCACAATGCAACCCGAGATCTGCAGGCTCGGCATCCTGCGCTTGAGCGCCATCGGGGACGTGATCCACGCCCTGCCTATGGCGCACGGGCTGCGCCGCACGTTTCCGAAGGCACACATCACCTGGGTCACCCAGCCCGGGCCGGCCCGTTTGCTGCAGAGGCACCCCGCCGTCGACTCGACCTTGGTCTTTCCGCGCCGCAGCGGACCGGCGGCCTGGCTGCGCTTCGTGCGCCGCTTGCGCGCCTGCAACTTCGACGCCGTCGTGGATCCGCAAGGCAACGCCAAGAGCGGTGCGCTGGCGCTGCTCAGCGGCGCGCGCTTGCGCTGCGGACTGCACTCGCGGGATTGCAAGGAGCCCATCAACGCGCTCGCCAGCAACCGGCGCGGGCCGCGCGCGCGTGGAGTGCACGGAGTCGATCGCGCCTGGGCGGCGGCGGCGCCGCTCGGCGTGCAGCCCGGAGCGGACGTCTGGGGTCTGCAGGCGACCGAGGAAGAGCTTGCGGCGTGGCGTGAGCGCTGCCTCGGCGTGGGCGTGGATCCCGACGGACGTCTGCTGGCGGTGAACCTCACCAGGCCCGAGGATCCGCGCTCCTGGTTCCTGGAGCCCCTGGCCGAGACGCTGCGCGCCGCTCGCGAGGACGGCTGGCAGGTGATCCTGAACGGCCGCGCCAAGCGCCGGGACCTGGCCGCGGAGCTCGAGCGGCGCGCCGGCCCCGGGCTCGGTGACCTGTGCGGAGAGGACGACCTGCGCGGGTTGCTGGCGCAGTTTCAGAGCATGGGGGCGCGGCAGGGCAACGTCTTGCTCACGCCGGACTGTGGCCCCATGCACCTGGCCGTAGCGGCAGGCCTGCCCGTCGTGTGTCTCAGCGGCCCGCAGGATCCTGCGCGCACGGGTCCGCGCAGCGGTGGCCTCGTGATCAAGGCGTGGGAGGGACTCGAGTGTGCGCCCTGCATCGAGCGCAAGTGCATCCGCCGTCCGCCGGATCGCGCCTGCATGGCTGCGATCACCCCGGCCGCCGTTCTCCGGGGTCTCCGCGCGGCGGTCAATTAGGCTAGCCGCCGAGGGTGGGCGGTACGAGGGGGTCGAGGTCCCGCCAGAAACCCTTCACCAGCTGCTGGTCGCTCTGCGGCGCCCGGTACTTCACGTCGTTCAACTGGCGTTTCAGCCGGTCGAGACTGTCGGCGTGCCTGCGCTTGCGCTCTTCGCCGACGGCGTGCTTGTAAAGGCGCTCCTGCTGGCGGATCTCCTTCTCCACCGCTTTGCGCCGCGGGTCCTCCGGGTTTTCGAAACGCACCACGTTCACGGCACTGCTGATGCGCTCGTTGGCCAGCCCGTACCACTTCAAGTCCCGGTGGTACTTGACCAGGATCCTGAGCTGCTCCTCGTTGATCAGAGGTTGCAAGTCAGCCTGAGCCTCCTCCATCGTGCTGCCACTCTGCACCATCTCCACCACACGCGCCGAGGCTCCCTGGAAGATGCCGAGCATCAGGGGCTGCACCTCGATGAAGGTGCGCACGTCCGCCTCGGTCAGCGGCAGGGCGCCCGGCAGCGTGGGGGTCGTGCCCTTGGGCGGCCGCTCCCGGTCGCGCGGGTACAGCGCCAAGGCGCCGCCCACGACGAGCACGGTGGCGATCAGGCTGAGCATCCAGGGGCGCATGACGGCACTATCCTAATGGCCGCTAGCAAGATGCGGCGGGCCGCACTGACGTTGTCGAGGCTTCCGAACGCCCGGCTGGCGCGGCGCGGCCGCTATTACTTTTTCAGCGCCTTGCGGATGACGACGTGGCCGCCGTTCGGCCCGGGCACCGCTCCACGGATCAGCAGGACGTTCTGGTCGGCCAGCACGCCCGCCACCTTCAGGTTCTGCGTGGTCACCCGGCGGTTGCCGTGCTGGCCCGGCATGCGCGTGCCCTTGCGCGTGTGCTGCGGCTTTCGGCAGCCGATCGAGCCGCCGTGACGCCGCCATTCGTGGCCGCCGTGCGACTTCGGGAACATCTTGAAGCCATGGCGCTTGATGACGCCCGTGAAGCCGCGGCCCTTTGAGGTGCCGATCACGTCGACGAACTGGCCCTCTTCGAACAAGTCGACGCGCATCTCGCTGCCGACCTCGTGTCCCGAGACGTCCTCCTCCGAGAGGCGGATCTCGCGCACGAAGGCCTTCGGCGTCGTCTCCGCCTTGAAGAAGTGGCGCCGCATCGGCCTGGGCGTGCGGCCGTACAGCATGTCGTACTCGCCGAGCCTGCCCTGGGCCTTCTTCATGCGCTCGGGCGGCACGTTGCGCGGACGCTTTTCACCAAAGCCGAGCTGGACGGCCGAGTAACCGTCCCTCTCCTTGCTCTTGACCTGCAAGACGATGCAGGGGCCCGCCTCGATTGCGGTGACGGGAATGGCTGTGCCTTCCTCGTCGAAGATCTGGGTCATGCCGATCTTGCGGCCCAAAAGACCCATGTTCAGGTTCATGGCAGAGGTCCCTCTGCGCGGCCGTCCCTGCCGGTGCGCCGCGCTCAAACGGTACGTGCTTTCAGATTGTCAGGGGCCGGTAGGTTACGGATAGATGGCCGGGGGTCAAGGTACACTCCGCCCGTGCAGCGCGCGGCGCTGATCATCCTGGACGGCTGGGGGCTGGCCCCCCCCGGTCCCGGGAACTGTATCGGTCTGGCTCAGACCCCGATCACCGACTCCCTCGACGCGCGCGCCCCCCGCACCACCCTGGTCACCTCGGGCCGGGCCGTGGGCCTCCCAGAGGGGCAGATGGGCAACTCCGAGGTGGGCCACCTCACGCTGGGGGCCGGCCGGGTGCTGAAGCAGCACTTGGTGCGCATCGGGGAGGCCGTAGAGAGCGGGGAGTTGGCGCAAAACGAAGTGCTGCAGCAAGAGCTCCAGGCCGCCGGCCGCGTGCATGTCATCGGCCTCGCGTCCGACGGCGGGGTCCACAGCCATCTCAGCCACATGATCGCCCTGGCGCAGGCCGCGCAGGCGGCCGGCAAGCCGGTCTTCTTCCACGCCTTCACGGACGGCCGCGACGTGTCGCGCACCTCCGGTGTGGGCTTCCTTCGCCGGCTGCAGGAGACGGCCCCGGTGGCCTCAGTAGTGGGGCGCTACTACGCCATGGATCGCGACCAGCGCTGGGAGCGCGCGGCCCGCGCTTACGAGCTGCTCGTGACGGGAGCCGGTGCGCTGGTGCAGGACCCGGTCGCCGCGGTCATGGCTTTCTACGACCGGGACGTCACCGACGAGTTCATCGAGCCGATCACCACCGGCGCCGCAACGCTCGAGGACGGAGACCTCGTGCTGTTCGCCAACTTCCGCGCTGACCGCGCACGCCAGCTTACCGAGGCGCTCAGCGCCCCCGGCTTCAAGGGGTTCAAGCGCTCGCGCACGCCGCGCATCCGCTTGGTCCAGATGACGCCCTACCACGAGGACTTCGAGTTGCCCGTGCTCTTCCCAACGGTGGAGCCGGAGCAGGTTCTCGGCGCGGTCCTCGCGCACCACGGAGTCCCCAACTTCCGCCTGGCCGAGAGCGAGAAGTACGCCCACGTCACCTACTTCTTCAACGGGGGGCGGGAGCGCCCCTTCCCTTGCGAGGAACGCCTGCTCGTGCCGTCTCCCAAGGTGGCCACCTACGACCTGCAGCCCGAGATGAGCGCGCTCGAGGTGACGCGGGCGGCGCTCGACGTCATCACGCGGGGCGAGCACGGCTGCCTGATCCTCAACTTCGCCAACCCGGACATGGTGGGCCACACGGGAAGTATCGAGGCCGCCACGGCGGCCTGCGCCTGCATCGACAAATACCTGGGCCGCGTCCTCGAGGCTCTGCGCAGAGCCGGCTGGACGGCCCTGGTAACGGCCGATCACGGCAACGCCGAGTGCCTGATCGACCCCGTGGGCGGGGGGCCTCACACGGCCCACACGACCAATCCTGTGCCCTGCTGGCTCGTGGGGTCGGGGGGGCGGCTGCGGGATGGGGGCGGCCTCAAGGACGTGGCCCCGACCCTGCTGGGGCTGCTCGGCCTGCCTGTGCCCGCCTCCATGACCGGGGCCGATCTCCGCAAGTCCTAGGCCGGAAACGGGTTCGGGGGGAACCCGGCCGAGCTTTGGACCGTCCGATTTGGTGAAATGAGGAACGGCATGTTGGGTCCGGAGCCCCCGGCACAGGGTCCCGGCGATCCCCTCAAGCGAGTGTTCGACCGGCTTGGCCGCCGAAGCGCACCGGACGTAACGTTGCAGAGGGTGTTCGCCCGTATGCACGCGCGTCGTTCCGTCAGGTACGTTGCGGCCGTGCTGGGCGCAGCGGTCGTGCTGCTGCTGGTCGCGCTCGGCCGTGAGCGCCCGGCTCCCGCTCCCGTGCATTGGGACGTCGAAGTCGTGGACGTCGAGAGCGACGGACTGCTCTGGCCCGAGGTGCCCGGCACTCATTTCGGCCGCGCGGCGGAGGAGATGGAGAGGCCGTGAGGATGCGCCGGGCCTGGATCGCGCTCGTGCTCGTGCTGGTGGGCGCATCGGTCTTGACCGCCTCGTTGAATCCGTTCGGTTCCGACGAGGTTCCGGACCTCGTGCGCAGGGCGGCGACCGCCAACCGCCGCGTCAGCTATGCGGGCAGGGCGTTTTGGAAGGGCAGGTGGTGGAGGCGTTCCGTGTCCATCCGGCACGACAGCAGCTCCGGCATGACGGCCTATCGCCACAACGGCTACGAGTTCGTGTTGCCGCGCCCGAGCAGCCGCATGTCCGATCCGTCGGCCTGGTGCCTGGACCTCGATGCAGTGCTGCAGAACTACCGTTCGCGCGAGACCGGCACCTCGGTCATGCTCGGGCGGACCACGCGCACGCTCTTGCTGGAGCCGCTGCATCCGGGCCGCCCGACGGTGACGTTGCACGTCGACGAGCTGACGGGCCTCCCGCTCAAGACCGTGACGCGGCGTTACGACGGTACGCTCTATCGCTTGTGCGCCTTCAAGACGTTCGAGTTCGGTCCACAGCACGTGGAACGCAAGCCGTCCCGCCGGCATGACCACCGCCGCTGGTACGGGACGAGCGTTCCGCCCCACAAGCTGGCGGAGACGATCGATTTCGACCTCTACCTCCCCGATTACCTGCCCGCCGGGTTCCGGTTGACGGACACGCGCGTCCTGAACTGGATGGGGCCCTGGGTGCGGCTGACCTATTCGGACGGGATCACCACTTTCGAGTTGACCGAGCAACTCCTGCTGACGCCCGCCCAGCTACTCGACGAGGCCACCGGCCGCATGGGCGAGAAGAAGGCGGAGCGCATGGTGCGGCGCATTCAGGAACGGCGCGTCGACCTGCTGCTGCGGTCCGACGGCGCGGGCAAGCGCAGGCCCATCGCGCGCCGGCGGCGCAGCAAGACGCACGACAGCTACTCGCTGCGCCTGGGACGCGTGGAGATCAAGGTCAGCGCGCGCCGGGACCTGGATCCTAAAGAGATCCTCCGGGTTCTCCGATCTCTCTCAGAGATCGAGGCTCGCAAGAGCCGGTCCGTGCACTACCTGCGTGAGTCTCTCCGACGCGGGTAGACTGAGCCTTTCGTGAGTTCTCCGGCCCGCAAGTGCCGCTCCCCGGCGGCCACATCCCCCTATCGCTTCGTGGTCGCGATGCGGCTCTTGCGGGCGCGCAAGATCAACATCATCTCGATCCTCGGCGTGATGGTGGGCGTGGCCTCGATCATCGTCGTGATGTCCGTCATGGACGGCTTCCAGAAGGAGCTACGCACGAAGATCCGCGGCACGCTCTCCGACTTCATCATCGCGATCAATCCCGAGAGCGTGGTCTACGAGGACTTGAAGCGGGACGTCGAGAACGTGGACGGGGTCGAGGCCATGACCATCCAGTACCACACCGCGGTGGTGGTCCCGATCGAGTACAGGGAGCTGGACGGCGGCCGCCAGTCGACCATGCTGGTGCGGCTCGTGGGCATCGAGCCTGACGAGGAGGGCCGCATCTCCGACTTCCTGCACTACCTGGAGAACGAGCCGCCGGACCCGGACCCCAGGTTTCCGCCGAACGGACAGCCGCCAAACCCGCAGCCCTTCCCGAAAGACCCGTTCGAGGTGCGCAACTACCCCCTCGACGAGGACCCGCGCGTGGTGCTCAGCGACTGGCTGGCCAAGCGCATCGGATACGCCACCATCGGCCGGCGGCTCGTGGTGGGGGACACCTTCGTGATCGTCAATCTCGAGGACAAGGGGAGCGACGGGAGCACGGACTTCGTGGCGCACGACCGCACCGTGGTCATCTCGCGCATCTACGAGTCCGGCAACTCCGAGTTCGACAGGCTGCATGTCTACGTGCATCGCGACCGGACCCGGGGCCAGTTCTTCAACAGGACCAACCCGTTCCACACCGAGTTGCGCGTCAAGCTGGCCGACTACTCCCGCCAGGCGGAGATCCGTCCCGAGCTGCACAAGGCGGTGGGGGCCCACGACCCGTTCGTCCGGCTCCATCCGGAGCACGCCATCGAGACCTGGGAAGAGCGCCAGAACGCGCTCCTGAGCGCGGTCGAAAACGAGAAGTTCCTACTGGCCTTCGTGTTGTTCTTCATCGTGCTCGTGGCCTGCTTCTCGATCTTCGCCACGTTGACGATGACGGTCGTGGAGAAGACGCGCGACATCGGCGTGCTGCGCGCGCTCGGCGCCACCCCAGCCGGCATCTGCTCCATCTTCATGATCAACGGCGCGCTGGTGGGGCTGATGGGGGCCGCGCTGGGATACGGCTTCGGCCTCTATCTCACGGACAACGTGAACGTGGTGCGAACGTTCCTGCTCGAGAAGTTCGGGTGGGAGATCTTTCCCGCGGACATCTACCTCTTCACGGATATTCCGACGTACGTGGACCACGCTGCGGCGCTCTCCTACGCCGGCGCGGCCGCGTTCTCCGCATTCCTCTTCGCCATCATCCCCTCCATCCGGGCGGCGCGTTTCAAGCCGGTCAGCGCCTTGCGTCATGAGTAGTCCCCTGCTGCGCGTAGTCGACCTGCACAAGAGCTACCGCATGGGGCGGCACGAGCTCGAGGTGCTGCGCGGCGTAGACCTCGAGGTCCGCGAGGGGGAGATTCTCGCCGTGCTGGGCCAGAGCGGTAGCGGCAAATCGACGCTGCTGCACCTGATCGGGCTCCTGGACACGCCGGACAAAGGCGAGATCCTGCTCGACGGCGTGTCCCTGCCCTTCGGCGGCACCGAGGCCGCCTTCGCCCGCAACGACACCTTCGGCTTCGTCTTCCAGTTCTATCACCTGCTGCCGGAGTTCACGGCGCTCGAGAACGTGCTCATGCCCGCCATGATCCTGGAGGGGTGGGGAGCCTGGCGCGCGGCCAGGCGGGAGATGAAGGACCATGCGAGCAGCCTTCAGGAGCGCATGGGCCTCGGGGACCGCATGCGCCATCGGCCGAAAGAACTGTCCGGCGGAGAGCGTCAAAGAGTTGCCATCGCACGCGCACTGATCAACCGTCCCCGCCTGATGCTCTGCGACGAGCCCACGGGCAACCTGGACCGCGCCACGGCCGAAGAGGTGCGCGAGCTGCTTTGGGAGTTGAACCGGACCGAGGGGCAGGCGATGATCCTCGTGACGCACGATGTCAGCGTGG
>JAPUHK010000238.1 GCA_027297745.1 Planctomycetota bacterium
AGGTTTCCCAAGACCGCCCAGCACATCACGGTGAGCCGGGGCGACACGTACCAGCGTTATGACCTGGCCTCGCTCAGCGACCCGATCGTCCTCACGCTGTCGGAATAACGCCGGACGCATCGCGACCGCCTCGTGCGGCGCATCTGCCTTGGATGCAGCACCCATGCCGCAGTTATCCACGCAACAGTTACCCCCCGCCGCCGCAAACTGCGGCACGCGTGCCGCAAATTCGAGGTAACTGTTACTTCAAGAGCAGGCAGACGTGGCGGCTGCGTGGAACGGTTACTTGCCGGCGGGGGAAGAGGGGGTGGTGAAGGGGTCGGCGCGGTTGCGGGCGACCGCCCACCACTCGGTGAACTGGCGCACATTATTCAGAGGGCGGCCGATCACCTGCTGCAAGGCCATGAGCGCGGGCGCGCGCAGGCGGCGCCAGCGCTGGCTCTTCCTCGAGACCAGCAACGCGGTCGTGAGCAGCTGGTCGGCCACCCGGGCGCGCAGGTCCGGCGGCGCGGCATGAAAGCCACCCAGCGCCTTGAAGGCCTCCTCGGCGAGCGTCAGGTCGTAGCCCTTGCGCGCCTGCGCGACGAGCGGCTGCACGAGCACGGACGATGGCGTCCGCGCAGCCGCCCACAAGGCGGCAAGCGCCAGCTCGCGCTGCTGCGGCGTGGGCTTCAGCTGCCGCAGCAAGGGCTCGATGTGCTGTCCCGCGTCAGGTGAGCGCGTCTCCCCCAAGGCGCGCAGCGCAGCCTTGGCCACCGCGGGATCGCGGGCACGCGCTGCGTCCCCCGCGGCCTGGAGCAGCGCTTTCGCCTCCTCCGGCGAGGCGGGGTAACGGTAGAGGCCGCCCACCTCGCCCAGCAGCTTGACCGCTTCCTCGCTGCGCGCTTCGCGCAGCGCCTGCTTGATGCCGGCCAGCACTTCCTCCCCGGGCGTGCGCAGATCCTGCGCGGTGACCCAGGCGCAAATCCCGAGCAGGCAGAGCGCACGTCTCATTCGCTGCGTTTCATGCGGCCGAACTCGAACTTCAGGCCCGAGCCGTCGAAGGCCGTGGGCCGCCCCTGCGCGTCGACCAAAAAGCCCGAAGCGCGCCGCTCGCGCTGCATGCGGAAGTCGCCGAACAGCACGCCGTCGGCGTCCTGCAGCACCGGCTCCGCGGCACGCCACTCTTCGTAGAAGGACTCTACCTGCGCGGGCGCGCCGGCCACGAAGCCGCCCCCCCCGCCGAAGCGGAAGGTCACGGCGCCTGCAGGCGCCGGCGCATCCTCCCCGAGGATCACCCGCACGCCGGGCTGCCACGCGGCCACGGCGCCGCTGCGGCGCGGCAAGCGTGTCGAGAAACGGTATCCGTAACGGACGGGCCCGCGCATGAGGATCGCGTGCTCCTCGAACGAGCCGACTTTCAGCGGCCGGCCCCTCTCCACCTGCGCCGTCTCCACGTCCAGCGAGATGCCGCCGTCCGCTTCGGGGCGCAGGCGGGCCACGGTGCCCGCGCGCGCCTGATCGACGACCCGCCCCAGCCTGCGCGGCTTGCGCTCGCCGAGCCGTCCCCAGGTCTCGCGCACGGTGAACGACTCGTAGCGCACCGCCTCGAGCGTGGTCCAGACACCCTCGCGGCACCAGCCCTTCAACTCCACTTCCCGCTTCAGACCGCGGATGCGCAGTACGATCCAATGGGAGCGCACCGAGTCGTAGCTGCCGCGGCCCGGAGGACGCGCCGCGCCGCGCGGGGCCGCGGAGGGGGGAACGGGGCTCGGGGGCAGGTCGAGGACCGGCACCGACGCCGCGCAAGCGCCCGCGATCAGGAGAGCAAGAGCAGCGAGGCGGCGCCGCACACGGCGGATCCTAGCATGAGCAACGCGACCGCCCCCGGGACCGGCCAGCCCGCGCGCACGATGCGATGCGAGAGGTGGTCGAGGCCGCCGCGAAACAACGGCCGGCCGCGGCGCAGACGGGACACGCTGACCGTCGCCGTGTCGACGAGCGGCACCGCGAACAGGATCGCCAGCGGCAATACGCGCTCCAGCCGGGGCGCAGGCTCGAACAAGAGCCCCAGCGCGTCGAACGCCAGCATGGCACCGACGAGGTGGCTGCCGGAGTCCCCCAGGTAGATGCGCGCGGGGGGCAGGTTGAGCAGGAAGATGCCCGGCAGAGCCCACATCAGCAGCGCGGCACCCGCCCCGACCTGCAGCCCCGTGCGCATGCCGAAGGCGGCCAGCGCCGCGGCCATGACCCACGACACACCGGGCAGCAAGCCGTCCATGTTATCGAGGTAGTTGCAGGCGTTCACGCAGCCGACGAGCAGCAAGACGCTCAACCCGGTTTGAGCGAGACCGGCGCCCATGCTCAGCAGCGTGAGCACCGCCACCGCGACCTGCAACGCCAGCTTCAGCCGCGGCCGCAAAGAGTGCCTGTCGTCGGCCAGGCCGACGAGGAAGAAGCCGGACCCCGCGATCAGCAGCCCGTGCGGCACGTCCGCGCGCAACGAGAGCAATGCAGCGCCCGCACCCAGCAGCAACCCGAAGCCGCCGGTGAGCGGCACGGCCCCGGCGCCGAAACGATCGATGCGCCGCCGGCTCACGAGGCCCAGGCGTTCAGCCCGGCTCGACAACAACCACGCAGCCAGCACGGCGATGCTCGACGCTCCCACGGCAAGCAGTGCGAAGGCGCCCGCGCCGATCTCGTCGCCCGTGAACAGGTAGATGCGCATGCGTTGACCGCCCTCGGTGCATAGGGTACGGTTTCGCGCCACTCGCGGAGGCCGGCCGCGGGGCTCTTCTCATGTCTGCCGATTCCGACCCGGCCGCATTCCCCGCGATCGATCGCAAGGCGATCGATCCGGACGCCTGCAAGATCCTGTCCCGCCTCGAGGAGTTCGGGCACCGGGCCTATCTCGTCGGCGGCTGTGTCCGCGACCTGCTGGTCGGCGGCGCGCCGAAGGACTTCGACATCTCCACCGACGCCCGCCCGCGGCAGATCCGGCGCATCTTCCGCAACAGCCGCGTGATCGGCCGGCGCTTCCGGCTCGTGCACGTGCGCTTCGGACCGCGCATCTTCGAGGTCAGCACCTTCCGCGCACCGCCCGCGGAAGCCGACCAGGGGGACGATCCGTACATCACGCGCGACAACGTGTTCGGCACCGAGGAGCAGGATGCCGTGCGGCGCGACTTCACGATCAACGGGCTGTTCTACGACGTCTCGCGCCGGAAGGTGATCGACCACGTCGGTGGCTTGCGCGACCTCGGCCAGCGCTGCGTGCGCACGATCGGCGACTCCCTGCTGCGCCTGCGCGAGGACCCGGTGCGCATCCTGCGCGCCATGCGCTTCGCGGCCCGGCTCCGCTTCGAGTTGGATCCCGAGCTGACTGCGGCCATGTTCGAGGTGCGCGAGGACCTGCGCCGCAGCCCCCCGCCCCGCGTGCTGGAGGAGCTCTACAAGATGCTCAGCTCGCACGGCGCCGCGCGCTGCTTCGAGTTGTTCGAAGAGCTGGGCGCGCGAGAGATCCTGCTGCCCGAAGTGCACAATCCGCCCGAGCGCCTGCGACGGGCGCTCACGGAGCTGGAAGTGCGCACCGACGGGCGGCGGGACAGGGTTCCGCAGTCGATGCTGCTGGCGACGCTGACCGGCCCGTGGGTGCTGTCGGTGCTGAAGGACGTGCAGACCGACGATCGCGAAGCCGCCGTGCAGGAGCTCCTGTTCCCCATCGCCCGCCGCTTCGTCGTGGCGCGGCGCGACGTGGGCATGGCGCGCCAGTGTCTCGCCGCGCAGTGGAGCTTGCGGCATCCGCCGCACGGCCGCCGCAGCCACCGCCTCACCTACCTCGAGAGCTTCCGGCCGGCGCTCGAGCTGCGGCGCATCCTGGGCCCGCTCGACGACGACGACGAGCAGGCGGCGGAGACGCTCGAGGCGTGGGAAGAGCACGGCCGGCACGCCGCACCCCCGCGAGACCCCGAGGGCCGGCGGCCGCGCCGGCGCGGACGGAGGCGCCGGCGCGGCGGCCGCCGCCGCGGGCGCGGTGGAAAGGACTTGAGCGGGCCCGCTTCGGAAGTTAGACCGGGGCCATGTCCTCCGGCGTCCGACTGATCTTGACCACCTGCCCCGAAGAGGCCGTCGAGACGCTCGCCACGGGCTTGCTGGAACGCCGCCTCGTGGCCTGCGTCAACGTCGTGCGCGGCGTCGTCAGCCGTTACTGGTGGAAGGGCAAGCTGGTGCGCGACGACGAGGCGCTGCTGTTGCTCAAGACGCGCACCGAAGACGTCAAGGACGTGATCGCCGCGCTGCGCGACCTGCATCCGTACGACCTGCCCGAAGCGCTGGCGCTGCCGGTCGAAGAGGGCAACCCCGCCTACCTCGACTGGGTGCGCGAGGTCACCGAGCGGCCCGGACCCGAAGCTCCAGAAACGCCCGCAACGTAGCGTCGAAGGAGACGCGCGGTTCGTATCCCGTGAGCTCACGCAAGCGCGTCACATCGGGGCGGCGATGGCGGATCGGCACGAAACCGGCGCCGTAGGCCGCACCGGCCGGCACGTGCTCGATGCGCAACGCGGGATCGACCAGGGCGCGGATGCGGCGCGCGACCGAGAGGATCGAGCGTGGGTGATCGCGTCCGATGTTCACCAGGCGGCCGCCGTCCTGCTCCAGGTGCATCAAGCGCCAGACGTACTCCGCCGCATCGCGGGCATCCAGGAAGCAACGCGTCTGCTGTCCGTCGCCGTGCACGGTGAGCGGCCCGCCCGCAGCCGCCTGGTCCACCAGACGAGAGACGACGGCGCCGCACGCCTCGGATTGCCGGGGCCCGGTCACGTTGAAGAAGCGCCCCGCCGTGACGTGGAGCCTGTACTCGTGCGCGTAGGCGAAGGCCAGCGCCTCGCCCGCCGCCTTCCCGGCGGCGTACGAGAAGCGCGTGGCGTCCGGCGCCCCGAATCCCACCGGATCCTCTTCGCGCAGGGCGCGCTCGCCGCCCTCCCCGTAGACCTCGGAGGTCGAGGCGAAGAAGACCGGCCGGCGCGCGGCCGCGGCGTGCCGCAGCACGATCTCGGTGCCGAGCAGCGACTGGCGCAGCGACGCGGTGGGCCGCTCCAGGATCAGCGGCACGCCCACCGCGGCCGCAAGGTGCGCGACGCGATCGCAACTACGCACGAGCGCAGCGACGCGGGCGTCGTCGCAGACGTTGCCGACGACCAACTTCACGGCGGAGTCCCGAGGGAGGTTGTCGGGCCGCCCGGTGGACAGGTTGTCCAGCACGGTGACGCGTGCCCCCGACTCCAGGGCGCGCTCGCACAGTGCGCTCCCGATGAGCCCGGCTCCACCAGTGATGAGAATCCGCTCCGTCATTCAGCGCGCCTTTGTAAGGGGCCGGGTTCAACCCCGCAAGTGGGACGCCTGAAGATTGGCTTCGCTTCCCTCGGCTCTCACCCGTACGCGTGCCCCTGCCCTTGCCCATGCCCGTTGGGCAAGGTCGCAGGCACGGGCAGGGGCACGGGCACCGGGCACGCCGAAGCGGCTCGCTGCGCTCGCGCCTAGCGGCTACCCTCGAGCTGGGCCTTGATCATGTACCGCGTGACCAGGTCGCGGTCCTCGGAGGTGATCTCCTGGAACTCCAGGCCCAGCACGGCCTGGTCGGTCTCCCCATGCAGCGCGGAAGCCCACGTGCAACGGCACAGCGCCTTCACGGGCCGGTCGGCACGCGGCAGCATCAGGTTGATGCCGACATACATACGCCGCGTCAGGAGCTCGGCCATCCATCCGGCCTCGGGCATGTTGCAGCTGAGCTGCATGCCGCCGGCACCCAGGTTTCGGGTGATGCCCTCGTGCACGCGCTTTAGCTCGGGGTGCTCGATCTGGCGCGAGAGGAACTTGTAACGCACCTGCAGGGCTACGGGGAGCCGCAGGAAATCGCGCCTTTCGAACTCGAACGAGCGTGCCATCTACCTCTACCTCTGCGGGTCATGCCGACCCATTGCGCCTCTTTAGTATCGACCAACGGCCCCGCAACCTGAGCGGGGCGCAGCCGCCTCAGGTTCACGTGCCCTTGCCCATGCCCGTTGGGCAAGGTCGCAGGCACGGGCAGGGGCACGTGCACGTTTAGCCGCTCGCAAGCTAGCGGCTGCGCACCAGCGCCGTGCTCTCGATGCCCAAGCGCCGCAGAGTGCCCTCCACCTCCTCCATGAAGCGGCGGCCGTCGCCGTAGTACCCGGCCGTGGGCCGGAGCCCCTCGATGTGCTCCGCAAAGAAGGCGTTGAAGCTCTCCATGAACAGCTCGCGGAGGTACTTGGCGGCCATCGAGGCCAGCGCGGTCGGACCGTCTTCCACGTCCGCCCTGGGCTTGAACGTGATGCGCACGGGGCGCCCCTCGAGGTCGAGGCGATAAACAGACGCCCTCGGCGACTCCCGCTCGGCGAGCAGGTTACGCGGGCAGAGCGCTTGCATGAGGTACGCGGCGTAGCGGTGCCGCCCGCCGTGCTTGTCGCACACGACCTCGGCCGGCACGTCCGGATAGGCGGCGAGCACGTGGCGCAAAACCCGCATGGTTTCTTCGAACAGGAGACCGGCCTTCCCGCCCGGTCCGTCGCACGCTGCGTTGAACTCACGCTCGCAGACCGGGTTCAGGTGCAGCGAGCGGAAGGCGGCGGGGCACCGGCCGGGTTCCGGAACGGGATCGGTGACCTCGCCGTACCACTCGTACGACCCGCGCGGGTCGGGCCGCACGGCCAGCTTGCGTAGCACCCCGGTCAGGGTGACCGGCGGCTTCAGGCCCAGGTAGGGTCCGAGCCCGCGTGCCAGCGCGTCGCGGCCGCCGCGCGCGTAGATCTCCTTGCTGTCACGGATGTCCGGATGGCGCAGGCGGGAGCGCGCTCCGCACGACTCGAAGACCGCCGCCGCGACGACCAGCGGGCCCAACATCGGGCCGTAACCCGCCTCGTCACACCCGATGTGAAGCACTACGCCCGTTCGCGTTAGAGTAAGTGGAGCCCCGGGTCGGGATCGAACCGACAACCTTGGCTTTACGAAAGCCACGCTCTACCATTGAGCTACCGAGGCGTCCTGATCTGGGCCAGCGGTAGTTGAAACCGTGCCGGAGACAGCGTCAAGCTTCCAGGACCCGCCTGCCCCGCCCATGCCGCGGCCCTGCCCGCGGTGCGGCATCCGGCTCGACGGCGTCTACAAGTTCTGCCCGAACTGCGCCTATCGCCTGCGGCCGGACCTCGTGCCCGCCGAAACGGGGGCGCCGCAGGCCGCGGCCACCCAGGGCGCCCGGCTCGTGGCGCTCGGCGGTTACCTGGCTTTCGTCAGCCTGCTGCTGCTCGTCGTGCTGGCCGGCATCCAGCTGTTCGTGCAGCCCGCCTCCGAGCTGGAACCGATCCACAGGCGCGTGTTCGACGTCGGCCCGCTGCGGGACGTGGACGCGTTGCGGCTGGAGCGCTCCCAGTTCACGCGCGTCGACTCGGGCGAGACGTTCTGGGGGCTGTACACCTTGGACGGCACGGCCCCCGATCCGATCTGGGTCGACGACCCGTTCGAGATCAGCATCTACGAGGTCACCAACGACCAGTTCTTCGAGTTCCTGGTGCAGCGGGCCGCGCGCTCCGGAAAGCCAGCGCCCGGGGAGTTGATCCCCGTCCACTGGAAGCGACAGACGAACCGCGCGGACGTCGCCCGCATCTACGAGAAGGGCGCGGGCAACCAGCCCGCCACGAACGTGCCCTTCTTGATCGCGCTCGAGTTCACCTGCTGGGTGTGGGAGACCCTCTTCGACGGCGATCCGGACGTGGTCGTGGACCTGCCGAGCTACCTGGAGTTCGTGCTGGCCGGGCGCGGACGCGGCGTAGACGGCCTGAAACGCAACTGGCCTTGGGGCCCGCACTTCAGGCCGGGCCGGGCGAACGTGGCCACCTGGACACCGGTGGACGTGAATGCGGAGCGGATCGGAGAGTTCGACGGGATCTTCGGGCTGATCGGGAACGCGGGCGAATGGGTGCACGACCCGGATCTGCCGCAGGTGGCCGCGGTCGCCGGCCATTCGTTCCTGCCGCGCGAAGCCGGCTACGAGCGGCACACGCCCTTCGGGCCGGCCGGCTTCGAGCGCCGCGGCGCCGACGACGACGTCGGCTTCCGGCTCGTCGTGCGTCGCGCTCCACGACTGCCACGCATGATCCAGGTCGCGGCGGGACCGGTGCGGTACGGCACGCCGCCGCTGCATCACATCAGACCCACGAACGTGGCGGTGCGCGTGGAGCGCGATTTCGAGATCGCTCGCACGGCCGTTACGAATCGGCAATACCTCGCCTTCCTGGTGGCGCGCTCCAAGGAACTGGCGGACCTGGACGACCTGCTCCCCGACTCGCTCAAACCGCCCAACGGACGGCCCAATCCCTACCTGGAGTACCTGGTCCCGGTCGTGTACCGCGGCATCTACGACACCGAAGCGGAAGCGTCGATCCCGCGCCTCTATTGGGCCGGCGATGAGAACCTGCCGCTGACCGGCGTCAGCGTCGAGCAGGCGCGCGCCTACGCCACCTGGCTGACGGAAACAGCTGCGGACCCCCAGAGCGTGTACCGGCTCCCGCGCGTGGAGGAGTACGTGCGCGCCGGGCGCGCCAGCCACCTGCGGCCCTACCCTTGGGGCAAAAGCGCCAACGACCTGGGCATGAACTCCCGCGAGTACTCGAACAGCCGTGCGGAGCAGGCGCGGCCGATCTCTCTGTGGGGCCGGTACGGCGACCAGGCC
>JAPUHK010000239.1 GCA_027297745.1 Planctomycetota bacterium
CCTTGAGCGCGGCGGCGCTCAGTTTCGAGTTGGGGTCGCGGGTCCCCACCTCCAGGAGCGCGTCGATAACCTCACTGTCTCCCTTGAAGCGTGCGTTCGCGAGCATCTTGAGCAGTCGCAGGCGTAACGAGACGGGCGCGCCCGTATCGCGCAGCTTGGCCAGGATCTCCTCCAGCAGCTCGGGCGCGTACGCGTCCACTCCGAGCCGGAAGTACTCGGACCCCTGCCCGCCCTCGGCAAACGAGTAGACGTACTGGTCGAAGAGCGATTGCGGATCCGGGCCGCCGCCTTCGCCGCCTGCCGAGGACCCCCGGCGCAGCAGTTGGCGGAACGCGGTCTTGAGCGAGCGCGTCTCCGCGCGGGCGTCGCCCAGGTCCTGCGAGAGGCGCCGCACTTCGTCACTGAGCCGATCGAGCTCGGCGCGCGCGATGCGGTCCTCGACCACGGCCGCGCGGCCTTCGGCCCTGCGGGGTGCCTCCTCGTCGCGGCCGGACGACGCTATGACGATCCACACCACGACGGCCGGCGCCGCCAACAACAGAGCTCCGAGGACGTACCTCACGTGCGCCCAGTCTAGACGCTCCGGGCGGCGGCGCTGTCTGCTGGCTGCACGACCTGCATGCGCAGGCGCTCGGCAAAGAGCACGTAGAAGACGGGCACGATCACCAGCGTCAGGATCGTCGCGAACAGCAGCCCGAAGATCATGGCCCAGGCCATCGGGGCCCACATCGGGCCGGCGAACAGCGCCAGCGGCAGCAGGCCGCCGACGGTCGTCAGGCTGGTCAGGAAGATCGGCTTCATGCGCAGCCGCCCGGCCAGCACGACGGCGGGGCGCAACGGCATGCCGGCGCGCACCTTCTCCTCGATGAAGTCGATCAGCACGATAGCGTCGTTGATCACGATGCCGAACAGGCTCAGGACGCCGAGCATGGCCATGAAGCCCATGGCCCAGCCCGTGATCCACAGGCCCACGACGACGCCGATCAGAGCCATCGGCAGCGTGCAGAGGATCACCAGCGGCTTCAGGAACGAGTTGTACTGCGTCACGAGCACGAGCACGATCAACAGCATCGCGATCTGCACGGCCCGCGCCATCTTCGCCTGCGCATCCGTCGTCTCCTCCTTCTCCCCCGCCTCCTCGAGCCGGTAGCCGGGCGGCAGTCCCGCCACGATCGCCTCAAGCTTGGGCCTTATCGCGGACGCCACCTGGTTGGCGAGGCGTCCCGTCTCGACCCGGCAGCCTACGGTGATGGCCCGCACGTTGTTGCGACGCGAGATCACGGCCGGCTCCCAAGTGGGGGTCACGGTCGCCAGCGAGGCCAGTGGCACCTTGCCCGTGCGGCCGTTCACGAAGATGCCGGTCAGCTCTCCGAGCCGCGCGCGCCGCGAGGGGATCGTGCGCAGTACGACCGGGATCTGGTGATCTCCCTCGCGATACGTCGTGAGGCGGGCCCCGCTCAAGAGCGCGTGCATGGTGCGCGCCACCTCGGCGTTCGTGACGCCCGCCAGGTTCGCGGCGGTGGAGTCGACGTCGACCGCCACCTGGTAGGCCGAGGCGCCCCAATCGCTGAACGGGTTCAGCGCCCCGGGGGTCCGGCGCATGACGGCCAGCATGTCCTCGGCCGCCGCCCGCAGGAGTCCGGCATCCTTGCCGATCACGCGGAAGGCAACCGGGGTGTCGATCGGCGGTCCCATGGTGAACGGGAACACCTCGATACGCGCGCCCGGGATGCTGCGCACCTCCCGCCGCACCTGCTCGACCCAGTCGTCCGTGAGCGTCGCGCTCGTCGTGTTGACTACGATGTGCGCGAAGTAAGGGTAGTCCTGCTCGAGCCACTGCGTGAGCATCAGCCGCGGCCCGCCGCTCCCGATGAAGCTCACCATGTTGGCCAGCCGCTCCACGGGTTCGCCCCCCTCGTCGAGCTTGCTCGTACCCAGAATGATCTCCTCGACCCGCAGAGACACTTCCTCGGTCGCGCTCAGGGGCGACCCCTCGGGCATCCAGACCTTCACGAAAAACTGATCGCGCGCCCCGCTCGGGAAGAACTGCGAGCCGATCACCGGCAGCAGCATGAGGGCCCCAAGGAACGCCGCCAGGGCGATGCCCAGCACCGTCAGCTTGCGGCCCAGGCACCAGTTCAGCAGCCGCTCATAGGGCTTGGGCCGCGGCCGTGCCTTCGCCGCCGCGTGCTTCGCCGGCGCCTTCAACAGCCACATGCAGAAGAGCGGCACGACCAGCATGGCCACGGCGTAGCTGCCCAGGAGCGTGATCGCCACCACGATCGGCAGGCTGCGAATGAACTCGCCGACGTTGCCGACCATCAAGAGCATGGGGAGGAAGGCGGCCACCGTGGTCAGCGTCGCCGCCAGCATGGGGATCGACATCGTGGCCGTACCCTGGATCACGGCCTTGCGCTTCGGCAGCCCGTCCCCCATGAGCCGCAGCGCGTTCTCGGTAACCACCGTCGCGTTGTCGACCACCAGGCCCAGCGAGATGATCATGGCGGCGATCGAGAACTGCTCCAGCTCCACGCCGAAGAGGCGCACGACGGCAAAAGCGGTCACCATCGAGAAGGGCACGGCGGTGGCCATCACGAGCCCCGCGCGCCAGCCGATCAGCAACATCGCCACCCCGAGCACGATGCCCATCGCCGCCAGCAGGTTGATGCCGAAGTTGCGCACGATGCCGGCCACTTGCCGCGGCAGGTCGTTGACGGCCACGAGCTCGAGGTCCGCCGGGAGCTCCGTGGCTTTCAGGCGGCGCACGACGGCGTCGACATTGGCGCCCATCGTGACCACGTTCTGCTCGTCCTTCATGGCGATGCCGAGCACCAGGCCCTCGACTCCGCGCG
This sequence comes from Planctomycetota bacterium, assembly GCA_027297745.1. GTDB lineage: Bacteria > Planctomycetota > PLA2 > PLA2 > PLA2 > JAPUHK01. The sequence goes on from JAPUHK010000239.1 coordinate 2,853, forward strand.
TGCGGGGATCCGCGTAGCGCACCTTCGTCTTCGGGGGGTCCTCGTACCCGCGGTAGACGCGCAGCGGCACGTCCCCGAGGCGCACGGGGATGCGGCCGTCGATGCGCCCCACGACCAGGTCGTTGATCTCCTGCACGGTCTCGAACGCGCCGCTCGGTTTGACCGCAAAGCTGCCTCGTGGCGTGGTCACCTCGCCGCCGGGAGCGACGATGTTGCGCGCCTCCATCAGGTCGCCCAGCTCCTGCGCCGTCAGGTCGATCTTCGCCCAGTCGGCGCTGTCGACCTCGACGTACACGACCTCCTGCTGCACGCCCCAGAAGTCGACGCGCGCTACCTGCGGGACCAGCTTGAGCTCGTCCTCGATGCGCTCGGCCAGCACCTCCAGGTGACGCATCGAGTAGCGGTGGATGCGGTTGTGCTCGTTCCACCCCCCGGGAGGCGCGCGCTGGAAGAGTGCCAGGCAGATGTCGTACGTGTCGCCGAAATCCGAGTCGACGAAGGGAACGCCGCACCCGTCGGGAAGGCGCACCTCGGACACCTTCGCGCGCACCTCGTCCCACAGCTGGTCGATGTTCATCTCGCGCTCATCCAGCTCGACGTTCAGGATCGACTGCCCGACGCGGCTGTCGGAGGTGATCGTCATGACCTCGCTCAGCTCGGCGATCTTCTTCTCCAGCGGATCCGTGACCAGCTCCTCGATCTGCTCGACGGGCGCTCCCTCCCAGCGGGTGATCACGATCGCGTTGCGCAGCGTGATGGCGGGGCTCTCGCGCCGCGACATGGTCGCGTAGTTCGACCCCCCGGCCAGGACCAGCAGGCCGAAGACCGCTATGACGAAGGCACGGCGGCGCAACGCGAAAGCCGGCAGGTTCATCGCCCGGCGGCCTCGGCGCGGCCGCGATCGTCGAGCACCTCCTCGGCCACGACCTGGACACGCGCGCGGTGATTGCAGTAGTGCGCCCCTTCCAGGACGACGTGGTCGCCTGCCTTCAGAGCCCCCTCGACCACGGGCGTGACCCGCCGCAGGCCCTGGATGGTCTCGTGCGTGTGCACTTCCACTTCCTGGGCGCGCCCTTCCGCGACCACGTAGAGGAACGTCTGGCCGCCGCGCCAAACCACCGCGTGGACGGGGACGTAGAAGCCACGCGGGCCCTTTCCGAACTCGATGCTCACGGGAATCAGATCGCCGGGCCGCAGCGCCCAGCGCCAGCGCCCCAGAACGACGCCGCGCTGGGCGCCCGCCGGGGGATTCACCGCCAGCATGTCGCGTTCCTCGACCTCACCTGGGTCTGCCAGGCTGCGGAACATCATGCGGCCTATCTTGCGGTAGGCGTCTCCGGGGGTGACGCGGATCTTGCGCAACGACACCGCACCGACGGCGCGCGCGGAATCCAGCGCCCCGATCTTCACGCCGGGAATGCGGTACACGTACCACGCGCCGCCTTCCTTCCGCAGGCAGCGCCGGTCTACATAGAGCAAACCGCCCTCCCCCCAGTATCGGTAGACCGCGGGGAGGATCTCCGTCACCAGGGGCGTGTCGTTGTGCTCCTCGTACCCGGGAGGCCGCAGCCGCATGTTGCCTACGATCAGGTCAAGGCGGAACGTGCGCGTGGCCGCATCGGCCACCTCGCCCTTCTCGAAGATGTAGGCGGCCACCGTGACGTCCTGGTCCGGGTTGCGCGGATCCGGATAGGTGAGGTTGGCCGTATCCCCGCGATGCAGGGCGCGGTCCTGCTCGCCGGAAACCGCTACGAGCACCATCACGGGGTGCATGAGCGTCAACGTGACTACCGGCTCGCCGGCGGCCACGAATGCCCCGTCATCCACGTGGACTTTCGTGACGCGCCCGGGGAACGGCGCGCGCAGCACACAACTGCGCAGGTCGTACTCGGCGTTCCCCAGACCCTGTTTCGCCTCCTGTACCCGGGCCCACAGCATCTGCACCTCCGAGCTCTTGAAGATGATGTTCGCCTTCGCCTTGGCCACGGCCGCTTCTTGCGCCTCGAGGCCGAGCTCCTGCGCCTCGAGGCTCGATCGCGCCTGCTTGTGCGTGGCCTCGGCCGCGTCGTATTGGCTCTGGGCGCGGTCCACGGCGTCCTGCGTGCCCGCGCCGGTTCCCATCAGGCGCTTCTCGCGCTCCAGTGTCTGGCGCGCCAGGGTTCGCAAGGCCCGCGAAGCGTCCACCGCGCTGCTCCCTGCCTCCACTTCCTTCTGGTCGGCCCCGAGCTGCGCCTGCGCCGAAGCCAGGTCCTGTGTCGCGACCTGCTCGTGGTCGATCACCTTCGAGCCGTGTTGCGCGACGGCCGACTCCAGCCTCGCCAACGCCGCGGCGCGCGCGATCACATAACGCTCGTCGTCCAGCCACGCGATTTTCTCGCCGGTCTCCTCCAACCGGGCGAAGCCCTCGTCGTCGAGAACGACGCTTCCGTCCGCTTCTCTTTGCGGAGTGATGGACAGGTTGACCTCGTTGCCAACGTCGGGCACGGCCACGATGCGTCCCGGCACGTCGAAGCCGATCTCCGCTTCGCGGTACGGCTCGACCGAACCGGTCAACGAGGCGCTGCGCGCCGGCTCCGTCTCCTGGAGCTTGAAGACCGTGACGGGCCGCGCGCGCTCCACGACTGCCGCTTCGTCTCCGGAGCACGCGGTGAGTACGGCCAGAACGAGTGCGCCAGGAATGGCGCGCGGGTACGTCCTCATGGCGGTCCCTCCTCCGTCGCCGGCGCGGCCGGGAAGGCGATCGTACACGAGATGAGCTCGTAAGGCCCCGTGCTAAGGTAGGCGCCCGCTCTGTCGGAAGAAGGAACCAGACATGAAACAGACCGTCGCCTTCTCTCTTCTCGCCTGCGTCCTGTTCGCCGCGTGCGCGAGCACCGAGCAGTCGGTGCCGCCGCCGCCGCCTACACCGAAAGCTGCGCATACCGCAGAGCTCTCGAAGGACCCCAACGTCAGGGTCGAGGAAGGCGCGCTGAAGCTCGAGCTCAGCGTGCACGAGGCGGTCGAAGAGGGACTGGTCTACAACCGCACCGTCGGCACGGCGCGCGAAGTGTCGGCCATCGCCGCGGCGCAGGCGATGCAGGCGCGCGCCGCCATGATCCCGCAGATCGCCGCCATCGGGCGCCACGAGGGGCAGGACACGGCCCCGAGCGCCGCGATCGGCCCCATCGGCAGCGTCATCGTGGGCCCCAAGAACGTCAGCACGATCGAGATCGCCGCACGCTGGAACGTCTACGCCTTCGGGCGCTACCTGAACGCGTACCGCGCGGCCTCGCTGCTCCAACGGCAGTCCGAGGCGGACAAGGACGCCACGGAGTCCAACGTGGCCGCGCTGGTGACGGCGGCCGTTTTCGACCTGCTGGAGACGATTCAGCAGATCGAGGTGGCCCGGAGCAACGAGAACGCATTGGCCCAGCAGGTGGAGGACGCCCGCGCCCAACGGGACGCCGGGCGCGTCACCGACGTGGCGGTGCTCGAAGCCGAGGTCGAGCACGATCGCGCGCGGCGCGACCGCGAGCGGCTGGAGTCGCTGGTCCCAATCCGGCGCATCGTGATCAACGTGCTGCTCGGGCGCCCGACCGACACGCCGACCGAGATCATCGACGACCCGCTCGACAGTGAGCCGGACTTCGACCTGACCCTGCTCGAAGAGGAGGCGCTGCGCAACCGCCCCGAGATCCGCTCCGCCCAGCTCGGGCGTGAGGCCGCGCGCCGCGGCGTGCAGTCGGTCATCGGCAGCGAGATCGGCGAGCTCACCGCGTCGGTGGGCTGGCACTCGGACGACAACTCATTCTCGAGCCCGAACGATTTCGGTTTCTTCGCGCTCGAGTTCGCCGTGCCGATCTTCCGCGCGGGCGCGCGCAAGGCACGCATCCGCGAGGCGCGCCGCCAGGTGGGCATCGCCGCGCTGGTGTTCGCGGACACCGTCGCCCAGGTGCGCCGGGACGTCGCGGAGGCCCACCGCCAGGTCCAGCAAACCTACCGCGACATCGCCGTGTTCAAGCGCAACGTCGGGCGCCAGACGGAGAGCCTGCGCATCCAGCGCGAGAAGTTCAACGCGGGGCGCGCCACCTCGCGCGAAATGCTGGACTCCAACACGCTCTTGACCGAATCCAAGTTCGAGTACGTGCGCTCGCTGTACGACTACAACAAGGCGCTGCAGGAGCTGCACCGGGCCAGCGGCCTGGACCCGCGCCTGCCGCCGCGTACTACGAACAAGACACCCCTGAGCGCCGGCGGCGCTAGCGCGAAGGCCGTCCCGTGAGCGGGAACTAGCTGGTGAAGATCGAGTCCAGGTTGTTCTTGCGGGACTTGACCGTCTGGAACCACTCCTCCGGAAACTTCAGCTTGCGGCCGGTGAGCTCGTTGAGCGCCGGCGTCAGCGTGGCAGCGAGCGCCTGCCAACGGTTCCGCGTGTCCTCGCCGGAGGACGCGGGGGGCAGCGAGTAGTCCGGGTCGTCGGTCTTGTCTTGTCGCCCCCGCGAACCCGGGCGGTCCTTCGCGACCGTCTTGACAAGCTCCATCAGGATCATCTTGCGCTTGCTCTTCATATGGCCGTACTTGCCGAGGCTGAGCATGGCCTGGGAGGCCACACCGTAGTCCTTCGACCTTTTCACGATCGTCAGCAACGCCGGCACGAGGGAGGGGCTCGGGGCCAGGCCAGCCGCCTCGATGGCGGCTTCCATGGTCGGCCCGCGCTTCTTGGGGTTGGACTGTTTCAAGTAGGGCTTCAGGTACTTGCCCCCGCTCGGGTCCTTCATCTCCCCGATGGCCCGCAGCGCCCGGATCTTCACCGTGCGATCCTTCGCTCCCAGGATGCCGCCCACGATCCTGACGGCCTTGCCCCGGACCGCCTCCAGCTCCTTGGCGTCCTTGTGGAGCTTCACAGCAGCGTCCACGTCCTTGATCAAGAGGGCCTTGCTCTTTCGGCGCTTGTGCTCCGTGACGGCCTTCTCGAGCTCGGAGGCTCGCTGCTTGAGGGTGGCTTGCTCCTCCCGCGTGAGCTCCGCGCCCGCGCTCGCGCAGAGCAAGAGGCAGAGCCCGAAAACGGACAGAATCGTACGTGCTCCCATCATCCGACACCTCGCTTCATGTCTTTATACGAACGGCACTGCGGCGTTCGTGCATGAAACTTCCCGTTGGGGGGACTCCACGTCGAGTATAAGCCCGGAGGGCGGGGCGGAGCGGCTTACTTCGGAGGCTCAGTCATGGCACGCAAGTCGAGCAGGTCGTCCAGGTCCTCCAGACCCATCTCTGCCGCCGCCTCGCGCACGGTCTGCCCGCGCTCGTGGGCCTGCTTGGCCAGCTGGGCCGCCTTGTCGTAGCCGATCTTGGGCGCCAGAGCCGTGACCAGCATCAGGCTGCGCTCGATCAGCGACCGCACCCGGTCGCGGTCGACCTCGAGCCCCTCGACGCAGCGCTCGATGAATACACCGCTTGCATTGGCAAGCAGCGCGATCGATTCGAGCAGCGTGTCCGCCATCACGGGGATGGCGACGTTGAGCTCGAAGACGCCCGAGACGCCGCCCGCCGTCACGGTCGCGTCGTTGCCCATGACGCGCATGCAGACTTGCAGCACAGCTTCGCAGATCACGGGGTTCACCTTGCCCGGCATGATCGACGAGCCGGGCTGTGTAGCCGGGATCAGCAACTCACCCACTCCGCCGCGCGGGCCCGAGCCCAGGAAGCGAATCTCGTTGGCGATGCGATACAGGGAGACGGCCACGGTCTTGAGTGCGCCGGACAGCTCAACCGCCGCGTCGCGCGCGCCCTGGGCTTCGAAGTGATTCCCCGCCTCGCGAAACGGCACCCCGGTCTTCTGCGCCAGACGGCCGATGGCCCCGACCGCGAAGCCGGGCGGGCAGTTGATCCCGGTGCCTACTGCGGTCCCGCCCAGCGCGAGCTCACACAGGCGCTCCAACGTGTCGCGCAACCGCGCCCCGCCACGCTCGATCTGCGCCGCGTACCCGTGAAACACCTGTCCCATGCGCACCGGCGTGGCGTCCTGCAGGTGCGTCCGCCCCAGCTTGACCACGTCGTCGAAGGCGTCGCCCTTCGCGCTCAGCGCCGCTTGCAGCCTTTGAAGCACAGGGATCAAAGTCCCGTGCACCTGCTCCGCGCAAGACACGTGCAGGGCGGTCGGGATCACGTCGTTGCTCGACTGGCCGTAGTTCACATCGTCGTTCGGGTGAATCACCGACCGGTCCCCGAGCTTCGCACCGAGCGCCTGCAGGGCGAGATTGGCGATCACCTCGTTGGCGTTCATGTTGGTCGAGGTGCCGCTGCCGGTCTGGTACACGTCGACCGGGAAATGCTCGTCGTGCAGCCCCTCGGCTACCGCGCCGGCGGCGGCCGCGATGGCTTCCGCCTTGGCGCGGTCGAGCGTACCCAACTCGCCGTTGGTCTCGGCAGCCGCCTGCTTGATCAACCCCAGGGCGCGCAGGAAGGGACGGGGCAAACGCCGGCCGCTGATGGGAAAGTTCTCGATCGCGCGCTGCGTCGAAGCCCCGTACAGCGCGTCCGCCGGAAGCTCCATCTCGCCCATGGAGTCCCGTTCGATGCGCTTGTTCATGACCGCGCCATCATCTTAGGCGGCGGGAGTCCCCAACTCCCGCTTTGGAAGCGCAGAGGACGCGCAGAGAGATGATGCGCGCCCGCGCTAGCCGCCGGAGCGGCCCCAAGCACGGATGACGTGCTTGCGCAGGTACTTCGTCGCTTCCTTGAACTTGTCCGTAGGGAACTTTGGAGCGGTCTTGCTCGCCTTCTCGAGGCTCTTTACCCAACGCTTGTAGAACGTTGTGCCTGGGCTGCGGCCGAACACGAACAGGTGCACGTAGCCCCACGCGGCGGCGCGCAACCTCGGACCACCGGCTCTGTAAAAGTCCCCCGGCGAGGCCAGCTGCAACTCCTCGAACCCGACTTCGGACTCGTTCCTTGCCATGTCCACGAGCATCGACCCGAGCGCGGGGTGCCGTTCCTCGGCGCTCTTGCCGCTGCGGCCCGCGGCTTCCATGCAGGCACACACGCCCTCCTTGAGCCATGCCGGCGCGGCCACACGCAGATCGCGGTGTAACAACGCCTCGCCGAGCGCAAAGTAGGCGCGCCCGCGCCAGCGCTCGTAGCCTTCCCTCGGCGGCGGCGTGACGACTACCAGCCGGAGGCCGGGGTGGTACACGGCCGGCAGCTCTCCATACAGCTGTGTGGCCTCCTTGAAACGCGATTCGGGAACCACGAGGATGCGCAGGGGCGGCCGGTTCTTGCTCTTGCCCAGCCCCACGCGCTTCCACGGTTTGCCAAACCCCCTCAAGCGCTTCGCGGTGCGCTCGACGAGGCCCTTGTTCTCGGGCTCCCCGTGCACGATGGCAGCCCTGCCCAGCTCCACCGCGATGCTGCCCTTGGGCTGCTCCGGAGGCTCGTAAGCCTGCGCCGAGAAGACGAGACTCTGTGCCACTTCGTCGCAGAAGGTACGGAAGCGGTCGTATTCCGGCTCCTGCACCGTGAGCATGAGCGTGTAGCCGTTGGTGCCGTTCTTGAATGCCATGACGTAGTCGACCGAGCCGTCGCGCCGTCCTTTCAGCAGCATGCGCGGCGGCGAGCCGCGCAGCATGCGCCGCTTGATCTGCGGATGACGCTTCTTGAGCCTTCCGGCTAGCTGCGCGAGCACGGTTGCCTTGGAGGTCGTGTAGCCCCGATCGGCCAGCACGAGGGCCGGCGCGGCACCACCCACGCCGAAGCGCACCGCGACAAGCGCCCCCTCTTCGATCGTCTCGAAGGTGCGCCACTTGTCCGTGGCGACGAACGAGGCGCGCCCGTCCTCGCTGAAAAAGCGCTTCAGGTCGCCGGCAGCCCCGGCCAGGGAACCGCCGCCCCCACTCGAGCTCACCGACCGGGCTGAGGCGATGATCGCGTAGATCTGATCCTTCCATACCCGGTCGTAGTACGTGTTCAGGCGCGACGTGACCGAGAGCACCAACCCGTCCGGCGTATCGACCATGAAGCGCCGGATGATGACCTTCTTGGGTCTGCCGCTGGGCAGGTGACAGTGATAGCCGAAGAAGGGCTCGTCGATCATCTCGAAGGTCGCCGCCTCGTCCTTGCCTGCGTCGTACGTCTTGTAGCGGTCGCGTTGCCGCTTGAGGTCGGCCTGGCCTTCCTCACGCACGAGCAAGAGGCCGTGGCCCCCCTGGCCCAGGTTGCCGGGGGCGAACAAGCTCAGGATCGTCGTGCCGCTGACCTCGCGCTCCTGCCACTTCTCCGGGATCGTCAGCTCGACCTTGCTTCCTACATCCTTGACCACGCGCGTGGGACCCTTGAAAGGGTCCTCCTCCTTGTCCTGCGCCTGCGCGGCAACCGGCCACAACAACGCGCTCCATCCCAGGAGCAGGGCGGCGATTCGCATGCTCCCCTTTTAACCGCTAGCCGCACTCCATGCGCCATCTGGCCGCGCGGCGCGGCGGGCTTGCGGTGGACGCAGCCGGCCGTACACTTCGATAGAATCAAACCATGCGGGTCCGCCACCTTTCGCTTCTTGCGCTCCTGCTCCTCGCCACGGACGCGCCCGCCGTGGAATTCACCCTGGAGGAACCGCCCAAGAGCTTCCGCGCGCGCAAGCTGCGTGAGAAGGCGACCGCCGCCTGGACCGAGGCCGAAGCGGTGCGGCAGCGTCTGCACGACAAGAAGGCGGAACCGGTTCCGCCGGAGGAGATCGCGGCCGCCGTCGCCCAGCTCGAGAAGGTCATCTTCTTCTTCGAGAAGTCGTTGCGGATCGAGTGGAACGAGCGCGCCAACCGCACGCAGGCGAGCGCGCTGCGCGCCTGGTTCGACCTGCGCCCGCACCTGCCCGCGCCTGTGCCGCCCAAGACGGACGAAGAGAAGAAGGCCCGCGCGAAGCTGCTGAAAAAGGCCAAGCGTCAGCGCAGCGGGGACCTGCGCAAGACGATCATGGAATGGGGGCACGACCGGCGCTACGACAACATGCTCACGCGCTGCCGCCGTTGTGACGGGCGCGGCGTGCTGTCCGCGCCGTTCGGCGGCAGGCCGCCGCCCTGCCCCTCCTGCAACCGCCGGAAGATGCATCTTTCGCGGAGGGCGGTCCTGGATGCGCGTTGGTACATCCAGAGCCCGCTGTTCCGCGAAGACGGGCGCAACGTCAGCCGCATGGACTCCCTGTTGCGCACGGCTCGGCACCAGCCCCAGCGGCTGGCCCCCTTCGTGAAGTCCATCAGCATCCAGGACGTCGAGGACCACGACACGTGGGCCAAAGTCGTGGTCAAGGAGAAGCTGCAGGACAAGCCGAAACTAAAGTCGACCACCGAGATCCAGACCTACCGCCTCTATCGCATCGGACGCAACTGGTACCTGTGGAACTCGCGCGCCGACGCGAAGGTCCTCGATCTCGAGAAGATCGACCCCGAGCCGAAGCCGGAGGAAGGCTAGCTCAGCGGCCCGGGCCCGGGAGGGCCTGGCTCAGCTTCGCCCAGTGATCGCCGTTGAAGCGGTACTGGATGCCGCGTCCCACACCGATGGACGCGTTCATCAGATCCCCGGCACCGCCCGGCGGCGAGGAGTGGTTCAGACCGAGGCTGTGCCCGACTTCGTGCGCCAGCACCGCAGCCAGCAGCTGCCCGAACTGGTCGGCCAGATCGTAGATGGCCTGTGCGCGCGCGTGGGGCGGCGCCTGCCCGAGCAACATGGCGTTGAGCGCCACCGTGTCCGCGGACGTCACCGGAGCCGTGTACAGGCTGTTGCCGAAACGCGTGAGGTACGGGCCGACCATGCGGTTCGAGAAGACGCCGAGCACGGTGCTGCCCGGGTTGCCGCAGTTGTGTTCGACCGCCGTATTGTCCGGATTGAGCCACGCCGTGCCGACAATGCCGGTCTGCGGACCATGGCGGACGCAGATCGTGTTGTAACGGTTGCCGCTCGCCGGCAGTATGCCTCCGACGCCGGGAGTTTGTCCGCCGGTCACTCCTGCGGGACCGACGAACGAGATCGCCAACCCGCCGGACATCGGGTTGCCGTCCGGACCGTTGCCGTAGAAGCGCGACAGGTGCGCCAGCGTGCGGCGGATCAGAAACTTTCGCGCCAGGCCGTACGCCTCGGCCTCGAGCGGGTCCTGCGGATTGTTGCCACGGAGACCGAGGTCATGCAACGTCTCGTCGAAGTCGGTCGGTTGCGTGGGGATGGGGTCGTAGACGACGTCCCAATCGATGTACCAGATATCGTTGCCGCCCCAGTCCGCGCGGAAACCGGCGAAGGGATCCTGGCCCACGGTGAGAGCGGCCTCCTCGATGAAGCCGTCCTGGTCGGTCACGCGCACGACGTCGACACCGTCCGCATTGCCGGCCTTGTACTCGCCGTCCGGAGTCAGGGTCGCCCCCGACTCGTTCACGGGAAGCGAGAAGACGTAGCCGGAACCGCCGCCCGCGGCCGAGAAGTCGACCACCTCGCCCGGATTCATGGCGGGCAGCCCGTTGGGCGTCAGCTCGACGTCACGCACTTCCAGGACCGCGTCGAGGGTGCGCGTGCTGCCTGCGGCGTCCTGCACCGCGATCGTCAGCTGATACACGCCGTCGTACTCGGGAGTGCCCACGATGCAGCCGCCGTTGCTGAGCACAAGCCCGTCCGGCAGCGGATCGCCGGTGCTCGACATCCACCAGGTGAAGGGGCCCGCACCGCCCACCGTCTGGACCGGCTGGAAGTAGGCGAATCCGACGTTGCCGGGCTGCACGGACTGCGTCAGGATGGTCAACGTCGCGGGTGCGCTCGAGCCTCCACCGTCTCCGCAGGCAACAGCCAGCAAAAGCATCGGCAGCAGGTATCTCTTGACCATGCGCGTGTCCCTCTCGTGCCTGTCCGGGCCGCCTAGCGCCCGCTCCCCTATCGGGAATTGGGAGGGCCGGGGTTGAGCGCGTTCCCCGCGCCCCTGCTCGACGCCACGCTGGTGCGCCGTTACAAGCGCTTCCTGGCCGATGTGGACTTCCCCGACGGGCGGCGCGAGACGATCCACTGCCCCAATCCCGGCGCCATGACCGCCTGCTGCGAGCCCGGCCGGCCCGTGCTGGTCTCCGACCACGGCGGGGGCCGCGGACGCAAGCTGCGCTACACGTGGGAGCTGATCCGCATGGGGCGCACGTGGGTCGTGGTCAACACGCAGATCGCCAATCGCGTGGTGCGCGGCTGGCTCGAAAGCGGTCGGCTCTTGCCGGGCCATGGCAGCGTGCGGCCCGAAGTGAGCTACGGCGGCAGCCGCTTCGATTTTGCGCTGGGTGACGGGGCCTGCCTCGTAGAGGTCAAGACCGTCAGCCTTGCGCGCGGGGGTGTAGCGGCCTTTCCCGACGCGCAGACGGAACGCGGGCGCAAGCACCTGCGTACGTTGGCGCGCGCGCATCGCGAAGGCCGCCGCGCCGTGCTGATCTTCTTCGTGGCCCGCGGCGATGCAAGGGCCGTGCGTCCGGCCGACGAGATCGATCCGGAATACGGCCGGGAGCTACGCCGCGCCGCGCGGGAGGGGGTGGAACTGCTGGCCGTGCGGGCGCGCATCTCGCGCCGCGGAATCACGATGGGTCCGGAGCTTCCGGTGTTGCTGGACCCGCCGTAGGTGAGGCACCTACCCCTACCTCAATGGGTCAGGGGTAGGAATGAAGGGTAGGGGTAGAGGTGGGGGATACGGCGCCACTGGAACCCAGCGACGCGAGACGGTAAAACGCAACGCGCCATGGCGCCGTATCGCGTCGCGAAATCGCTCACCTTCGCCTACGGGCACCGCCTGCGCAGCCATGACGGGCCGTGCCGGCATGCGCACGGACACAACGCGCACGTGGAGGTCGAGTGCGCCGGCGACCTCGA
>JAPUHK010000024.1 GCA_027297745.1 Planctomycetota bacterium
GCGGCGGCGGACTTCGGCGTCGCGATGATCGAACGCCTCGCGTAGGGCCGGGTGGGCGGCCGCGCCCAGCGCGAGCAGGCGCCGCTCGGCCACTACGCGCACATCCGGGTCGGCGTGGCCCAGGTACTCGATCAGTGCGCCCGGTGACTCCTGCGGCCAGGCCGCCGTTTGCAGCGCAAGCGCACACGCGAACGCGACGCAGATCCGCATGGTCTCCAGTCTGCCGCGCGCGGCAGGGTGCGCAAGGGGAATCCCGAACCGCTTGTGCTAGCGGTAGAACGCGCGGTCGTTCTCGCGCGGCAGGGCGCCCCTGAGGTCTATGAGCAGCCCGAGCGCGCGGGTCTTTTCGACCTTGGTGATGCGCAGCTTGCCGACATAGGTCTGCTTGCGGGCCAGGCGGTATTCGTCGCCGACGCACACTCCGTCGCCCCAGCCGACCGAGATGAGCACCGACCTGCCCGCCACTCTGATCACCTTTCCGTCGGGCAGGCGGCGCGCCACCGCGGCCCCTCTACGCGGGTGCTGCGGCGCGCGGATATAGACGTAGTCCCTCTTGCGCGGGGAGACCCCCTTTGCACGGACGTTGATCATCTCGCCGTGGGCCGTCTTGCCGAGCGTCTTCGTGATGCGCAACTCCCCGATGTGGTTGCCGCGGCGCGAGATGAGGAATGTGTGGCCCACGCGCACGCCGTCCCGCGACCCGACCGAGATCAGCACCTTCACCCGGTTGACGGCCGTGACGATACCTTCGAGCTTCTGCACGCCCGCGCCCGCGCGGACACGGCGGAGGCCCCGGCTCCGGCGCCGGTTCTGCGTGAGGTCGTGCACGAGCCACAAGTCTTTGTACAGGGTGCGCGGATCGTGCAGGGCCGGCCACGTGTCCACCCGCGCCCTGCGGCCGCCGCGCAGCACGGTCAGTTCGACGTTCGTCCCCTCCTCGATCTCCCACGAGGTCTTGATTAGATCTCGCGCGCTGCCGCAGGGCTTGCCGTCCGCCGCCAGCAGCAGGTCCGTCGACTCGACGCCGATGCGGGAGGCGACGGAGCCCAGCTCGACCCAGGTGACGACCAACGCCTCGCCCCGCCCGAGATCCAAATGCCGGCGCTCCAGGGCGTCGGGCTCGCGCACGCGGATGCCGAGGCCGGCGATGCGCACCTCCTGTAGCTCGTCGCCGTACAGCGCGTCTCCGAAGGAGAACGAGCTTCGATCTTCGTCTTGCGGCGCCGCAACCGCGACGATCTCATCGGTAGGCCAGGGCTCGCGCGCAACCCGGTCGCGTTCACGCAACACGGCCGCCACGTCGATGTCGAGCGGACGGCCGCGCCGCACGACGCGCAGTACGACGTCGTCGTCCCGCAACTCGTCCTCGAGACCGTTCAGCCTGTCGATCGTGTCCCTCAGCGGTCCGGCGGGCTGCAGCAGGAGGTCGCCGGGCTCGAGGCCGATCCTGCGCGCCAGTGTGGATCCCGCGTCCAATTCCGTGACGAGCAGCGCGGTCTGCTTCAGCCGCAGTTGCTTGATCAGCACGGGACTCACCTCACGCGTGACGATCCCGAGCCCTTCGATCTCCCAGGACCCTGGGTGGCGCCTCTCCTTTTGCGCCAGCTTGTTGCGCCTGTTCTCGGCCCAACGCAGGATGCCGAACCGCCGCCGCGCGTCCATGGACCGGTAGCGTTCCGGAGGCTCGGACACGGCCTGTGCGCCGTCCGCCAGCAGCACGTGGCGTTGTGCGGCGGCCACGAGCCTGTACACGCGCCGGCGCACCTCGACGTCCTCGTGGCCGGCCGCGTGTTTCAGGCGCGGCAGCGCGCTCTTGCCGAGGCGCTGGAGCGCCTGCTCGGCTGCGCTGCGTTGCGCGGGTTCCGCATGTCCCAGGCGCTCGATGAGGGCGTCGATGCGCGCCCCTCCGGACTCCTGGGCGCTTGCGACGGTAGCCGCCGGCAGCAGCAGCAGCGCGGCCACGAGCGGCCGCAGGAAGGTCTGGCTGCAGGGGCGCATCCGTCGCTTTCACGCGGACGCGGATCGCGCCCGCAACGCCCCCTAGTTTCCCTGCTTTTGCCGGTCCCGCAAGACCGCACCCACATCGATGCGCACGGGCGCCCCGTCGCGCTGCAGGACGAGCATCACGTCCTCCGTCTCGGCCAGCAGCAGCAGTTCGTCGAGGTCGGCCGCGTTTCGGAGGGGCTTGCCGTTCAAGCGGCGCAGCAGGTCCCCCTTGCGCAGGCCGATGCGCTCGCCGAACGACCCCGGCTCGAGCTTGTCGACGACCCACCCGTGTCCGCCGAGGATGCCGACGGGCGTCGACGGGCTGCGCAGCCAGACGCCCACGGCGGGCGCCCGCACGGTGGCGGCCGGGTCGTTCGCACCGACGAGGACCCACTTGATCGCGGCCTTGCCGCCCGCTTGCCGCATCACGATGCGGAATTGCTGCGGTGCGGGTTGCGCCGGGAACTTCACATCCTTCAGGAACGGGTACTGCGTCTTGAGCTGCGCTTCGGTGCCTCGCGCCTTCAGGCGACGGTTCGCTTGCGGGCCGGCGCCGGCGGGCGTGCGCGTGCCTGTGAGCGCGAACTGACCCCCGCCCACGCTGCGCAGCGCGTACTTCGTACGGGCGCCGTTCTCGTCTTTGTGCACGCCGCGCACGTTCCCCGCCAGAACCCCAAGCGCAAGCGCAGCTGCACCCCGCACGCCTACCTGCTGGACGATTTCCAGGCGGACGCGCGCCTGATTGATCTTGTTCGGCACGCCCTGCACGATCTGCGGCCGGATGACGAGGACCATGCCGTTCCCGCCCACCTGCAGGACGGTGTCGGGGTCCCGTTGCGGCTGCGGCCGGGGGTAAGGAGGCTCACCGTCGATGAGCGTGATCAGGCGTTGCACGCGGCGGCGCACTTCGGCGTCCCTGTGGTGCAGCGCTTTGCGCAGGGCGGGCAGCGCTTCCTCGCCGCGCGCCAGCAGCCGGTCCTCGGCCGCGCCGCGTTCGGCGGGATCGGGGTGGCCCAGGGCCGCGATCAGATCTTCGGGGGGGGCGTCCTTGCCTGCCGCGTCCGCGACGCCGGTTGCGAGCAGAAGCGCCGGCGCCAACGCGAACAGGAAACGCATGCCATCTACCTCCCGGCCTGCCGAGAGGCCTGGGCCGAAGGCTCTAGTTTCCCTAGTCTTGCGACTTCCGCAAGGCTGCGGCCACATCGATCTTGCGAGGCCTTGCGCGGCGTACGATTTCGAGCTCGAGGCCCTTGCGCATGATGCGCTCGTCGTTGAGGTCGAGCGCCCTGGAGTCGTCCAGCGTCTCGCCGTTGAGCCTGACGATCACGTCGTGGCGGCGCAGGCCCGCGCGCGCGGCCGGAGAGCCGCGCAGGACCTCCGTGACGATGTAGCCGGCGCCTTCCGGGAGCTCCAGGTGGTAGGCCAGCTCCCGGGAGGGCCGTTGCAGCCGCACGCCGAAGTGTCCCAGCGCGAGCCCCCTCGGCAGTCGGCCCGTGATGCGGATCAGCCCCTCGCCCTCGAAGCGCTTACCCCCATCCGCCACGCGGGCGGGCCGTTCCAGGCCGATGCCCAGAAAGCTGAAGCGCTTCAGGAACGGGTGCTTTTTCTGCAGCGCTGCCAGCGTGCCCGAGTCGGTGATGCGGCGCGTCTTACCGTCACGGCCGGCCACGCCGGCGTCGAGCTTGTAGACGCCGCCGCCGTCGCTGATCAGGCGGTAGTCGATGCGCTCGCCGGACTCGGGGTCGCGGAAGCTGCCTTCCATGGTCTCCGCCGTGACGCCCGGCTTGTTCCCGATCACGATGCGCACGCCACCGCTGAAGACGTGCGTGCCTACGGGGCGGAAGCCGCGCAGGATGCGTTCGATCTGGGTGCGCTCCTCCGGGCTCGCCTCGCGCAACGCCGCGCGCAGCGGTTTCAGCGCAGGGCGGCCGATGGCGGCCAGCCTGCGTTCGGCTTCCGTGCGCTTGAGCGCATCGCGGTGCCGAAGCTGCTCGATCAGCGTGCGGATCTCCTCGGTCTTTGCAGCCGCGGGGTCCGGCGCGGGTTGCGGTTCGTCCTGGGCCAGCGCGGCGTGCGCGGTCCAGAGGATCAGGAGCAGAAGAATGGGATAGCGCATGTCAATCGTTCCTGATGAAGGTGATGCCCTCGTGCTTTTTCCGGAGCTCTTCCAACGTACCCTCGTCCTCCCGGATCACGGGAGGGCCTCCCTCCAGGTTGACGAGCACGAGCTTGAAGCGGCCGTTGCCGAGCCTGAACGTGCTGGCGTAAAAGCGGGTGCCCGCGGGAAGCGCGCGCGGGAAGCTGCCGTCCTCCAGGTTTCCGCGCGCGATCGAGGAAACCACCACGCTCAGAAAGCCCGGGTCGCGTACGTTCTCAAAGGCCAACTCGAGCTGCGCGATTGTGTCGCGCACCCGGTTCAGCTGCCGGCGCTCGGAGTCCGTCAGGCGAAGGTGCTGCAGGTCGTCGAGGCGCCGTGCGAGGTCGGTCCGGTGGATGCCCGAACGCAGATCGATCAGCTGCCCGTTGAGCTTCTCATACGGTATGGCCGGCCCGAGCTCCGCCGCCCGGCGCAAGAGCGCCTCCGTCTCTGCGAGAGTGATGGCGACTTCCGTCGGCGGAGTGTCGCCGCGTCCGAACCAGAACGCGGCAGCGTGGGTCAGCAGCAGGATCGCCGCCGCAGCCGCCAGGCCACGTACCGACCAACCGCGCAGGTTCACCGGCGGGCGTGCGCGCACCTGATCCGCCGTAAACGCCGCCTGCGTCGTCGGGAGCGCTGCGCTGAGCCGCTGCAATGCTTGCAGCTGCTCCAGCCGCTGCTGCAGCGAGGGTTCCTTGCGCAGGCGTTCCTCGAGCCGCGCGCGATCGGCGCCGGCCAGGCGTCCGTCCAGATGCAGGGAGAGCAACAGATGATCGTTCACAGCCACTTCCTCATGCGTTCGAGCACCTTGCGCCGCGCGCGGGCCAGCCGCGTGCTCACGGTCTTCGAGCCGCAGCCGCAAACCACCGAGGCCTGCTCGTAGCTCAGGCCCTGCACGGCGCACAGCACGTAGACCTCGCGGAACTTGCGCGGCAGCGCGGCCACGGTGGCGCGCAGCGCCTCCTGCGCTTCCGACAGCACGGCCTGCTCGGCCGGACTCGGCAGCGGCGCGGGGCCGAACTGGTGCTGTTGCGCAGCGCGCTTCTGGTACTTGTCGCGCGCCGCGCGGCGCCGATAGCCGTCGAGGCACAGGTTGCGCGTGACGGCCCGGATCCAGGCGCGGAAGGGCCGCGTGGGATCGTAGGCCTCAGGCTTACGCAGCAGGCGGAAGAAGACTTCCTGCCCGATGTCCTCGGCCTGGTCGCGGTCACCCGTCATGAGCCGGGCGAGATCTACGACGCGGTCCCGCCAGCGTTCCACGAGCTCGTCGAAGGCGGAGCCGTCCCCCTGTGCCACGCGGGCGGCCAGGAACTCGTCCGGGACCGCCGGGGTGGCGTCCGACTCGCGCGCAGCCTGCATCCAGGGACTTACGCGCCCCGGCACGGTACTGCTCCCGTTACTTTTGGGCCGCCTCGAGGCGCTCCAGGAGCTGCTCGAAGCGCTTCTCGAGCCGGTCCAGGCGCTTCGTCAACTCGCGCTCGCGCTCGGTCACCACGGCCGCCGGCTCGAGGAGGACCACCTCCCACCTGCTTGGCTTCAGCTCCCGGAACTTCCAGTGCTGCGGGCGCGACGGTTCGCGGTCGCCCGCCTTGCGCATCTCCTTCAGCAACTCCAGGCGGTGTTCGCTGCGCAGCACGGCGGGCTCGTCGCCGGCCTTGCGCGCCTCGACCAGCGCCGCTTCTTCGCGCGCGATCCAACGCTGCAAGGGCTGGCCCCCAAAGCCGCTGTGCAGCCTGAGGCGCATGCGCGTCACCTGCTCCTGGGCCTTCTCGAGCCGGCGGCCGATGTCGTCGTAGTCGCGCCGGGGGCGCACGGGTCGCGGCGGAGCGCCCGGCTCCACCTCGACCAGCTCCATATCGACGCGCTCCTCACGCCGCCCGCCGAGCTTGATCTCGTCCGAGATCTCCCGGGAGCCGCGGATCAGCTTGTAGCGCACGACGTCGCCCTCGTGGAAGCGGCGCACCGCCTCCACCAGCCCCTCCGGACCCTCGATGCGGGTGCCGCCGAACTCCACCAGCACGTCGCCGGTCTTGAAGCCGGCGGCGGCTGCGGCCGATCCCTCGACCACCTCCTGGATCACTGCGCCGGACTTGACCTTCTCAGGCAGTCCGTACAGTTGCCGCAGCTCGTCGCTGGCAGGCGCGACGCTCACGCCCAAGAAGCCGGTCCGCTGCTCCTTGGCCGCCGCGGGGGCGATGGCCAGGGCCAGGATGAATAGGGGCAGGGCTCTTCCGATCATGACGCTCTCCTTCTGACCTCTCTACGACGGAAGGCCGGGGCGGAGCTAGTGATTCCCGGGGGGCAATCGCCCGCGCCCGGCGCCTCACAACGAGAGGGCCGGCCGCGGGTAAGCCATAGGGAGGTTGGAAGCGGGTTGTTAGACTCCTAGCCCCGTGAGCATGACGATCCACGTTCGCAGCCCCGATCAGGACGACCGGCGCCTCGAGTTCCACAAGGCGAAGATCACGGTCGGGAGCAGCCCCATGTGCGACATCACCATCGCCGGGGACGCCGTGGCCGACGAGCAGGCGGTCCTGGTTCAGCGCGGCGACCACTTCGAGATCTTCGATATCGGGCGCGACGGGGCGGTGCTGGTGGGGGGCCGCCCGTGCCGGCACGGCGACGTCCTGGCGGGGCAGGAGATCTGGATCGGCGACGCGGTCTTGATGCCGCAGGCGCCCACGAAGGGAGTAGCGTTCGTGGACCGGGGAGAGGGACGCGTGACGGCCACCGTCTCGTCGACCCTCTCGAGCGTCGGCGGGACGTCCGGCGCGCCCGCCGAGCCGCGCCTGCGCCCGCTGCTCAACGAGGTCGTACGCCTGATCCACTCCATCGGCCGCAGCGAGAACATCTTCGAATCGATCCTCGACTCCGTGTTCAGCAGCGCGCCGGTGCTGCGCGCCTTCCTCGCGCTGCGCGATCCCGAAGGCGAGCTGGTGGTCAAGGCGCACCGCAACCGGGAGCACGACGCGGACGACCAGCCGATCCAGGTCAGCCAGACGCTGGTGGGCAAGGTGCTCGACAGTGGAGAGGCGCTGCTCACCTCGGACGCGGAGGGGGACCCCAACCTGAACCTGGCGCAGTCGATCCAGAGCCTGCGCATCAAGGCCGCCATCTGCGTACCGCTGGTGGTCGACGGCAAGGTGATCGGGCTTCTGTACGGCGACAACCGCGAGCAGCCGGGGATCCTCAACCGCGAGAACCTCGCTTTCCTGAGCGCCCTGGCCGGAGTGGCGGCCGTCGCCGTCGAGAAGTTCCGCTTGCTCGAGGAATACGACCAAAAGCTGCAGATCGAGCAGGCGCTGGCCATCGCGCGCTCCATTCACCGCAACTTCCTGCCCGCGGGACCGCCGCAGATAGAGGGCTTCGACGTCTACGGCGACAGCGAGTCGTGCGACGCGACGGGCGGCGACTATTACGACTTCTTCCCGCTGAGCGAGGACCGCCTGGGCGTCGTGATCGCGGACGTGGCCGGGCACGGGATCGGCCCCGCCCTGCTGATGGCCAGCGTGCGCGCCACGCTGCGGGCGCTGCTGGTGGACGGGGCGTCGCTGAACGACCTCATGTTCCGCCTGAACGAGCTGATCAGCGCCGACGTCCGGGACGGCCGCTTCATCACGCTGTTCTTCGGCCTCTTCGACCGCAAGGAGGGGCGGCTGCAGCACATCGGCGCGGGCCACACGCCCACGATCTGGGTTCGCGGCGGCGGCGGCGCGCCGCGGCAGATCCGCAGCGGGGGCCCCCCGCTGGGCGTTATGAGCGGCGTGCGCTACGAGGTGGGCGAGGAGATCGCCTTCGAGCCCGGCGACGTCTTCCTGTTCTCCACGGACGGCATCCACGAGGCCATCGATCCGGCCGGCAAGCATTTCGGCCTGGAGCGGCTGGAGCAGAACCTCAAGGATCACGCGTCAGAGAGCGCTCAGGAGATGGTGGCCGCGGTCCACACGGAGCTGAACGTCCACGTAGACGGCGAGCCCCTGCGCGACGACACGACATTGGTGGTCGTGAAGATCGTCTGACCGCGTCGCAGGCTCGCGACGGGAGTGGGAGCGGGATCGGGAGAGGAAGCGAGCGATGGTTCGGGCAGACGTGCGGCCCTGCCGGCGCCCGACGAGGCGTGGAGACGAACGGGCCCGGCTGGGTCTACGCTCCCGTTCCCCCTCCTGCTCCCGGGCCAAGCCCTCTTCAGAGGCGCGGCCCTACTTCTTCGCCTTGGTCTTGGGAGCCTGCTTGGTGGGGGCCGGCTCCTGCTTTTCGGGGCACTCGCACCAGCCCACGAGGTACCCGCAGTCCAGGCAGAGATCGAAGAGCTCGTGGTCGCAGACGACGCAGCGATAGACGGAGCCCGGGTCCTCATACGCGGTGGCGCCGCAGTCCTCGCACCGCATCTTCGGGCGGGCAGTCAAACGACGGTAATTGATTTCGTCCATAGGAGTTAGGGCGACGCGGCCCAGCCGCGGCGAAACATTCTATTCTACCGCCTGGGGGCGTTCAGTGCGAGGCCTTCCGGGTCGCCGCGGCGGCCCGGTCGACCAACCTCGCGTCCTTTTCCAGCCCCTGGCCGCGCAGGTAGCGGGCCCATGCCCCGTAGCGCTCGTGTGTGTCCAACTGCAGGGCCCACAAGAGCTTGGAGCGACAAACCGGGCACAGCAACAGGGGCCGCCGATGCTCCTCGTCACGGGTCGCCACCCCGTTCATGAGGCAGCGGTAGAAGGTGCAATGTTTCATCGCCAGAACGTGCCCGGCTTCATGGACCGCCATGGCCAAGAGCCGGCGGCGGGAGCCCGCGGGATCTGCGCTCTGCCAGACCCGGGCCGTGCTGACGATGGCCACCCCCAAGCGCTCCGACCCCCAGCCTTGGACGTAGTTCAGTCCCTTGGAGTAGAGGTCCCGGTCAGTCACGGCCACCGTGATCAGGGCGTCCTTGGGTCGGCGGGCGGCCACCGCGCGGGCCAGGCCGGTGATGTGCACCTGGCGGCGCCGGCGGTTGTACGCGCGCAGCGGGATCGCCCGTGGCTCGAGCAGCTTGGCGGGCCGGCCGTAGAAGGCCGCCAGGCTCGCGCGCACTCGTTCAGGTAAGCCGGGATCTGTGGCCGGGCGGGTCAGCATGGGCACGACATAGAGCGTCGTGCGGGCGGCGGGCGGCCGGGCCGCGGACGCCTTGTATTCGGCAAAGGTCTGGCCCTCCTCGCGGTACTGGTCGAGCCACTCGCCGTCCTTCGGCTGGCCGAGGTGCTTCCAGACGCCCGGCGGCACAGGCACGTCCGCGCGCTTCCCGCCGTACGGGACGAGGAGCAGGAGGCACACTGCGACCGCCTTCATGAGCTGCCCGCGCGCGCGGGCGCTCATGGTACCCGGCGTACCCGTCCGGGGGCCCTCCGTATGATCGGTGGCTTGGCCAAGTTGCAAGCGTGTCCCCGCTGCCGCGCGCTGTTGGAGGCGGGCACCAAGAAGTGCCCGTACTGCAGCACGCAGGTACAGAAGGCGGCCGTTCTCACGGCCCACGTCCCCGGCGACCTGGGCGACGCCGGCGCCGCGTATCCGCGCGCCGGCCGTGTGCTGATCGGCGTGTTCGTGGCGCTGTACCTGCTCATGCTCTACTTCGACCCCAACCGGGATGCGGGGATCCAGGGATGGACCACGCGGCCGTCGCATGCGGCCACATACGCCTTCGGAACGAGCAACCTGTTCGGCATCCGCGCATGCGGCCAGTCCTGGCGCCTCGTGTCGGCTCTGTTCATGCACCTGAGCTTGCTGCACCTGGCCATGAACTCGGTCGCCGTGCTGATCCTGGCGCCGCTCGTGGTAGCGGTGCTCGGGCTCAAACGTGCGGGGGTGTTGTTCCTGTTGACCGGCCTGGCGGGCGCGGCGGCAAGCCATCTGGCGGGCTACGGCGGCGCGGGCGCATCCGGGGCGGTGTGCGGCGCCATAGGAGCGCTGTTGGCCTTCGGCAAACGGGAGGCGGGCCTGCGCGGCGCGGTCCTGATGCGCGCGATGAAGCAGTGGGTCATGATCCTGGTGCTGTGGACGGTGGTGGCGCTGGCCGCCAACATGAACATCGACCACATCGCCCACTGGGTCGGATTCGCCGCCGGGCTGGCGCTGGGTTGGTGGGGTGAAGGCGGCAGGGCCGGGCGGCTCAGCGGCGCGCCGCTCTGGAACGCGCTTTTCTACGCGGGCGCCGCGGCCGTCGTGGCCACGGCGTTCTTCGTGGGCGTGCAGGTGCAGCGCAGCTTTCACGCCCGGGACGTGGCGTTCTACAACCGGGGCTCCTTCCAGGCCTTGCAGAGGATCCAGCTCAGGCTTCACGGTGGGGGGGAACCTCTCGCGGCGAAGCTGGATCTGCCCGACCCGCCTCCGGGTTCGGAAGAGCTCGACCAGGCCTTGCGCGAGGCGTGGCAGGCCGTCCGCGAGAGTCCTTCGGCCGCCGCGGCGGTCTCCTCCTTCGACGCCGCCGAGCTGCTCTGGCAAGCTTGGAGAATCGAGAGCATGTGCCGGTACGGCCCGTGCGCCAACCCGGCGTCGTAACGCCTCCGGCCGCTGAGGGGCGTTCATCCGCACCACACAGAGGCGTATACTGGCGCGCGGCGTCCGAGAGCCGCGTTGCCGGCAAGGGAGGGAAGCATGAGTGAGTATGCACACCCCGGGATGATCGTCTCTACGCAGTGGTTGGCGGATCATCTCGACGACCCGGGCCTGCGCGTGATCGAGTCGGACGAGGACATCACGCTCTACCACTCCGGGCACATTCCCGGCGCGGTCATGGTCGATTGGCAGAGCGAGCTGCAGGACCCCGTCGTGCGCGACTACGTCAACAAGGAGAACTTCGAGAAGTTGATGCGTGCGAAGGGGATCGGGCGCAACGACACGCTCGTGTTCTACGGCGACAACAGCAACTGGTGGGCCTGCTACGCGCTGTGGGCCTTCAAGATGTTCGGCCACGAGAACATGAAGATCCTCAACGGCGGGCGCCGGAAGTGGATCGACGAAGGGCGGCCGACATCGACGGACGAACCCGCCTATCCCGCCACGGACTACGAGGCGACGGGTCCGGACTACACGTGGCGCGCCTTCGCCGATGAGGTTCGCGAGTACGTCGAGGCGGACGGGCAGCTCGTGGACGTGCGCTCGCCCGGCGAATACACGGGCGAGCTGTTGCACATGCCCAAGTACCCGCAGGAGGGCGCGTTGCGCGCCGGACACATCCCCGGCGGCCGCAGCTGCCCGTGGTCGCGCGCCTGCAACGAGGACGGGACCTTCAAGTCCGCCGAGGAGCTGAAAGCTCTCTACGAGGGTGAGCTCGGGTTCGACGGCAAGCAAGAAGTGATCGCCTACTGCCGCATCGGCGAGCGCTCCAGCCACACGTGGTTCGTGCTGAGCTACCTGCTCGGCTACGGCAACGTGCGTAACTACGACGGTTCGTGGACCGAGTGGGGTAACCGCGTCGGCGCTCCCATCGTCAAAGGCGATCAGATCCGCTAGGCCAGCGGGTCATGGACCGCAAGGCGATCATCGAGCGCATCCTGGACCATGCGGAGAGGCCGCGCGGAAAGGCCAAGCTGGATGACCCGGACCTGGTGCAGGCGGGCGGCAACCCCGGCTGCGGCGACGTGATCATCTGGATGGCGCACCTTGACGCGGAGGGGCGTATCCGCGACGTGGGTTGGGTAGGCCAGGGTTGCAACCTGAGCCAGGCGGGCGCATCGATGCTCAGCTCCCGGCTCGAGGGGCTCAGCCTGGACGAGATCCTGGAGCTGCCCGCCGACCTGCTGATCGAGGAGATCGGACCGCAGATGGCGTTGACCCGTCCGGCCTGCAGCAGCCTCGCGCTGAACACGATCAAGACGGCCGTCTACCGCTACAAGCAGGAGCGGGAGAAGGCCGCGCGGGAGACGTAGGGGGGGCGTTGTCAGAACGAGAACCAACCTACCCCTACCTCTACCCCTGCCTCCGACACTTGCCCCTCCCCTCGCCCAGGGGAGACGGGCTAGGGGGCAAAGGTAGGGTAGGGGCGGAACACCTACATCAACCCGAGCTGCAGCTTCGCGCCCTCGGACATGCGAGTCATGTCCCAGGGCGGGTCCCACACCAGCTCGACGGTCGACTTGGTGACGCCTTCGACCCCTTTCACCTTCGTCTCGACCTCGGGCGGCAGCGTGCCGGCCACCGGGCAGGCGGGCGACGTGAGCGTCATCTTGATCGTGACCTCGTTGTCGTCGTTGATGGCGATGTCGTAGATCAACCCGAGCTGATAGATGTCGACGGGGATCTCGGGGTCGTAGCAGGTCTTCAGGGCGTCGACCACGCGGTCGTGGAGCGTCGTTTCTTCTGCCATCGTCTCACTCCGTGGTAACGGGAGTCTTCTTCTCGTTGAGCGCCGCCTGGAGGGTGTGCCAGGGCAAAGTAGCGCACTTCACACGCACCGGGAAGGCGCGCACGCCGAGCAGCACCACGAGCTTGCCGACCTTGTTGCGGGACTCCTCGTCGTCCTTCCGGCCCGTGACCAGGTCGTGGAAGGTCTGAAACAGCTCCGTCGCCTCCGTCACGGTCTTGCCCTTCAGCATCTGCGTCATGAGCGAGGCCGACGCGGTGGAGATGGCGCAGCCTTGGCCCTGGAAGCTGACATCCTCGACGACGTTCCCGTCCAGCTTCACGAACACGTGCACCTCATCGCCGCACAGGGGGTTGTAGCCGTCGGCGCTGCGCGCGTCCGGGAGCGCGCGGTAGTTGCGCGGCTTGCGGCCGTGATCCAGGATCAGCTCCTGGTAGAGCTCGCGCAGGTCGCTCATGCGCCGAAGAACTCTCGGGAGGCTTCCAGCGCCCGCACGAACGTGTCGACCTCCTCGAGCGAGTTGTAGAAGGCGAAGGAGGCGCGCGTCGTGGCCGGCACGCCGAACCGCTTCATCAGGGGCTGCGTGCAGTGGTGCCCCGTGCGCACGGCGATGCCTTCCTGGTCGAGGAAGGTGCCGAGGTCGTGCGGGTGCGCCCAGTCGGTGACGAAGGAGAGCACCGCCGCCTTGCATGTGGACGTGCCGAACAGCCGCACGCCGCCGATCTGCTGCAGGCCGTGCGTCGCGCGCGCCAACAGGCTCGTCTCGTGGGCGATGATGCCGTCGAAGCCGCCGAATCCCTCCAGATACTCGAGCGCCGCCGCGAAGCCGACGGCGGCCGCGACCGACGGCGTGCCCGCCTCGAACTTGCCCGGCGGCTCCCGGAACGTGGACTTGTCGAGCTGCACCGAGAGGATCATCTCGCCGCCGCCCTGGTAGGGGGGCATGCTCTCCAGCCACTTGTGCTTGCCGTACAGCACCCCCGTTCCCATCGGGCCGAACGCCTTGTGGCTGCTGAGCGCGTAGAAGTCGCAGTCGAGCTCCTGCAGGTCGACCTTCATGTGCGGCACCGCCTGCGCGCCGTCGAGCAGCACCGGGATGTCGCGCTCGTGGGCCAGCGCGACCATGCCCTTGACCGGGTTGACGGTGCCGAGCGTGTTCGACACGTGTACGAGCGCCACCAGCTTGGTGCGCTCCGTCAGCAGGTTGCCGTACGCCTCCAGGTCGAGCTGGCCGGAATCGGTCACCGGCACGACCGTCAAGTGCGCCCCCACTGACTCGCACAGGAGCTGCCACGGCACGATGTTGGAGTGGTGCTCCATGGTCGTGATCAGCACCTCGTCGCCCGCGCCCACGTGCTGGCGGCCGAAGCTGGACGCGACCAGGTTGATGGCTTCCGTAGCGCCGCGCACGAAGACGATCTCGCTCACGTCGCCGGCGTTCAGGAAGCGCCGCACGGTCTCGCGCGCGCCCTCGTAGGCCTCGGTCGCCGCCTGGCTGAGCGCGTGCACGCCGCGATGCACGTTCGAGTTGATCTCCGTGTAGAAGCGCTGCAGGCGCTCGAGCACCACGCGCGGCTTCTGCGCGCTGGCGGCGTTGTCGAGGTAGACCAGCGGCTTCCCGTGCACGCTGCGTTCGAGCAGCGGGAAGTCGGCGCGCACGCGCTCGACGTCGATCGGCGCCACGGGCGAGCTGGCCCGGACTTCCTCGAGCGTGCTCATCTCGCGCCTAGCCCTCCTCGTTCCCCGGCAGGCGGCTGTCTAACAGCCGGTCCGCCCGTTCGCGCACCGCAGCAACGTCGAGCCGCTTCGTGATCTCGCCCGCGAAGGCCCGGATCAGCAGGTTGCGCGCGCGGTCCTTCGTCAGCCCGCGGCTGCGCAGGTAGAACAGCGCCTGCTCGTCGAGCTGTCCGATCGTGGCGCCGTGCGAGCACTTCACGTCGTCGGCGTAGATCTCGAGCTGCGGCTGGGTGTCCATGACCGCGGTGTCGGTCAGGAGCAGGTTGGCGTTCGACTGGAACGCGTCCGTCTTCTGCGCATCCTCGTAGACGTGGATGCGCCCCGTGAAGACGCCGGACGACGCGTCGTCCAGAATGCCCTTGTACAGCTCGTGGCTTTCGCAGTGCGGCACCCGGTGCTCGATGAGCGTGTGGTTGTCGACGTGCTGCGAGCCGCGCGTCATGAACAGGCCGTTGAGGGTGCCGAGGCTGCCCTCGCCACGTAGCGCGGCGGTGATGTCGTTGCGCGTGAGCCGGCCGCCGAGCGTCACGACGTTCGACGTGTAGCGGCTGTCGCGCGCCTGGCTCACCCAGACGTTCGACGTGTGGAAGGCGGACTCGTTCTCGAGCTGCAGGCGCGTGTGCTTCAGCGCGGCGTTTTCCGAGACCAGGACGACACCGACCGCGTTCGTCCAGTGCTCGCCGGTGCCCAGCGAGACGTAGGTCTCGACGATCTCGGCGCGCCCGTTGCGCTTGACGTGGTAGACGTTGCGCGGATGGCAGGCCTTGCCGTCCGTCCCGATGAACAGGACGTGCAGCGGCTCCGCAAGCTCGCCCTCCACCTCGACCACGGCCCCGTCCTCGAGGAACGCGGTGTTGAGCGCGACGAACGCCGGGGCGTCGTCCTTCAGCTCGAAGTCGATCGTGTCCCGGATGCTGGCCAAGCTGACGCCGACCTGCGCGTCCGAGAGGTCGGCGCGGTAGTGGCCGTCCACGAAGACGAGACTGCCGCCGAAGCCGAGGCGGGCGACGTCGTCCGGAGTGACGCCGTTCGTGGACGGCCGCCCGAGCGTCAGGTCGCTCTTGGCGATCGGCGCCACGTTGGTGAAGCGCCAGTCCTCCAGATGCGTGTCGGGGAACCCGAGCTCCTTGAAGCGCGCGATGCCCTCGGTGCGCAGCGCGTGCAGCGCATCGGCCCCGCGCTCCTGCACGAGCGCCTCGTGGTCCCGAAGGATGCGTTCCATGGTGTCGGTCACGATGCGGCGACCTCCGCCTCGATCCAGGAGTAGCCCTTCTCCTCGAGCTCGAGCGCAAGCTCCTTGCCGCCGGACTTGGCGATGCGGCCGTCGTGCAGCACGTGCACGAAGTCCGGCACGATGTAGTTCAGAAGCCGCTGGTAGTGCGTGACGACCAGGAAGGCGCGCTTGCTGGAGCGCAGCGCATTCACGCCCTCGGCCACGATCTTCAGCGCGTCGATGTCGAGGCCCGAGTCGGTCTCGTCCATGATCGCCAGCCGCGGCTGCAGCACCGCCATCTGGAAGATCTCGTTGCGCTTCTTCTCGCCGCCGCTGAAGCCCTCGTTGACCCCCCGCGTGAGCAGGCTGTCGTCTATCTTCAGCAGCTTCATGCGGTCGCGCGCGAGCTCCAAGAAGTCGATCGCGTCGAGCAGCTCCTCGCCGCGCGCCTCGCGGATGGCGTTGAGCGCCGTGCGCAGGAAGTAGCTGTTCGACACGCCGGGGATCTCCACCGGGTACTGGAAGGCCAGGAAGATGCCCGCCTGGGCGCGCTCTTCCGCCGGCTTGTCGAGCAGGTCCTCCCCGTCGTACGTCACCGACCCCTCGGTGACCTCGTAGTCCTCGCGGCCGGCCAGCACGGTGGCCAGAGTCGACTTGCCGGAGCCGTTCGGTCCCATGATGGCGTGCACTTCACCCGCCTTCACCGTCAGGTTGATGCCCTTGAGGATCGGGGTCTCGTCCGCTCTGGCGTGCAGGTTTCGGATCTCGAGCATGTCTTTCGTTCTTCCTCTTCGCGCTTTCGCGTTCGTTGTCTCAGGGTTTCTCTAGCCGACGCTGCCCTCGAGGCTCACGCCGAGCAGCTTTTGCGCCTCCACGGCGAACTCCATGGGCAGCTCGCGGAAGACCTCCTTGGCGAAGCCGTTCACGATCATGGAGACGGCGTCCTCGGTGCTGATCCCGCGCTGGTTGCAATAAAAGATCTGGTCCTCGCCGATCTTGCTGGTCGAGGCCTCGTGTTCCACGTGCGCCGAGCGGTTGCGCACGTCGATGTAGGGGAACGTGTGCGCGCCGCAGCGGTCGCCGATCAGCAGCGAGTCGCACTGCGAGTAGTTGCGCGCGTTGTCGGCCTTGGGCATGATCTTGACCAGCCCGCGGTAGGTGTTCTGTCCCTTCCCGGCGCTGATGCCCTTGGAAATGATGGTGCTCTTCGTGTTCTTGCCGATGTGCACCATCTTGGTGCCGGTGTCCGCCTGCTGGTAGTTGTTCGTCAGCGCGACGGAATAGAACTCCCCGATCGAGTCGTCGCCCTGCAGGATGCAGCTCGGGTACTTCCAGGTGATCGCGGAGCCGGTCTCGACCTGCGTCCACGAGATTTTCGAGCGCTTGCCGCGGCAGGCGCCGCGCTTGGTGACGAAGTTGAAGATGCCGCCCTTGCCGTTCTTGTCGCCCGGGTACCAGTTCTGGACCGTCGAGTACTTGATCTCGGCGTCATCGAGCGTCACGAGCTCCACCACGGCGGCGTGCAGCTGGTTCTCGTCGCGCATCGGCGCCGTGCAGCCCTCGAGGTAGCTCACGTAGGCGCCCTCGTCGGCGATGATCAGCGTGCGCTCGAACTGGCCCGTGTTGGCCGCGTTGATGCGGAAGTAGGTGCTCAGCTCCATCGGGCAGCGCACGCCCTTGGGGATGTAGACGAAGGAGCCGTCCGTGAACACGGCGCTGTTGAGCGCGGCGTAGAAGTTGTCGTTCTGCGGCACGACCGAGCCGAGATACTTGCGCACCAGCTCGGGTTGCTCCTGTACGGCTTCACCGAAGGAGCTGAAGATGATTCCCATCTCCTCGAGCTTGCCCTTGTAGGTCGTAGCCACGGACACGCTGTCGAAGACCGCGTCGACCGCGACGCCGGTCAGCATCTCTTGCTCCTTGAGCGGGATGCCGAGCTTCTCGTAGGTCTTGAGCAGTTCCGGGTCGACCTCGTCGAGGCTCTTCGGCGCGTCCGTGCTCTTGGGCGCGGAGAAGTAGATCGCCGCCTGGTAGTCGATGGGGGCGTAGTGGACGTTGGGCCAGTGCGGCTCCTTCATCTTCAGCCAGCCGCGGTAGGCCTTGAGGCGCCACTTGAGCAGCCACTCCGGCTCGCGCTTCTTGTGCGAGATGAAGCGCACGATCTCCTCGTTGAGGCCCGGGGGCGCCGACTCGGCTTCGATGTCGGTGACGAAGCCCCACTTGTACTCCTGGTCGATGCGCTGTTGGATCGCTTCGTGGGTCGCCGGACGCGTGTCTTGCATAGCCATGCCTATTGCACCTTTTCGAGGGGGGGAAACGTGACCGTGGTGGCCATATCGCTGAGCGGGATGTTGCGCAGCGCGTCGCGCACGGCCTGGTTGATGCGCTGCCAGTTCGTGCGCACGGGGCAGCAGAACTCGATGCCGCACTCGTCGGTGGCGGTGTCGAGGCACTCGGTCAGCGCGATGGGGCCCTCGGTAGCTTCGATGATCTCCGCCACCGTGATCTCCTCGGCGGGGCGCGGGAGGCTGTAGCCGCCCTTCACGCCGCGGTACGAGACCAGCAGCCCCGCGCGGCCGAGCGCCTTCAGCGTCTTGCTGACGGTGGGCAGCGGCAGGCCCGCGCACTTGGCCAGGTCGCGGGCGTTCTGGACCTTCTTCTCGGGCGCGCCCGCGAAGTGGGTCATCAGAACGATGGCGTAGTCGGCCTGTCGGGTGAGTCTCAGCATGGGGCCCTCTCAAAACAGGACTCTCGCGGTCCTGTATGAAGAAAGAGTACTCTACAGACCCTATTTAGCTCGGTCAATCTTTCGCGCCCGCTCCCCGTCGGTTGCTCCGATCCCCTGCAAATCGTTGATCGGTAGGGCGTTGCGCGCCTCGGGGCGCGGCGCGTCTGCCACGCCTCCAGGGGTCTACATGGTTGCTCTGCCGCCGGTCGCGGACTGGGGGTGCCCCATCGCTACCGGCCGGTGCGGAGGGCCTGGACGGCCTCAACGACCCGGTCGGCGGCACGGTCGACCTCGGCCTCAGTCGTCGGGCGGCCGATGCCGAAGCGAAGGGCTGCCAGGGCCAGCTGCCGCGAGATCCCCATGGCCTGCAGCACGTGGGAGGGGTCGACCTTGTCGGAGTGGCAGGCGGAGCCCGTGGAGAGCGCCAGGTCGGGCAGCGCCAGCAGCAGCGACTCGCCGTCCACGCCGTCGAAGCAGACGTTGAGGTTGCCGGGCAGCCTGGCCTCGCGGCAGCCGTTCACGTGCACGCCGTCGAGCCGCTCGAGCAGCGCGCCTTCGAGCCGGTCGCGCAACCGCGCCGTGCGTTCCGCCTCCTGCCCGGGCTCCTGCCGGCACAGCTCGCAGGCCATGCCGAGACCGACGATGCCGGGCACGTTCGAGGTGCCGGAGCGCATGCCGCGTTCGTGTCCTCCGCCGTGCATCTGGATCGTGATCTTCACCTCGGGGTCACGGCGCCGCACGTATAGCGCGCCGCAGCCCTTCGGCCCGTAGAACTTGTGCGCCGTCAACGAAGCCAGGTGTACGTGGTCCTTGCGCACGTCGAAAGGCACGCGGCCGACGGCCTGCGCCGCGTCCGTGTGGAACAGGATGCCGCGCGCCTCGGCCAGCTGGCCGATCTTGCGGACGCGATGTAGCGTGCCGACCTCGTTGTTGGCGGCCATCAGCGTGATCAGGACCGTCTGCTCCGTGAGCGCCGCCTCCACGTCCTCGATCCGCACGCGCCCGTCGGGCCCGACGGGGACCCATGTCACCTGCGCGCCGCGCGCCTCGACCTCGGCGAGCGAATCGAGCACCGCCGAGTGCTCCGTGCGGGCGGAGACGATGTGCGTGCCCGCGCCGCCGCATGCCTCGAAAACGCCCTTGATGGCCAGGTTGTCCGATTCCGTGGCACCGGAAGTGAAGACGATCTCACGGGCCTCCGCCCCGATCAGCGCCGCAACGCGCTTGCGGGCCACCTGGACCGCCTCCTCGGCGCGCCAGCCGTAGGCGTGCCGGCTGGCGGCGTTCCCGAAATCGGCCTCGAAGAAGGGCAGCATCTCCTTCAGCACGCGGGGGTCCACCGGCGTGGTCGCGTGGTAGTCGAGGTAGATAGGGGGCTCAGCCACGGGGCCTTATCCTAGCTTTCCAGCTCTGAGTACTGCTCGGACAGCAGATATGGGGGATATACTGACTAGCAATGTCCAAGCTGGCCATGACCGACAAGGCGGCGGAGAAGATCCTCGAGTTCGTCGCCAAAGACTCCAAGAAACTCCAGGAACCCGGCCTGCGCGTGCGCCTGACCGGCGGCGGCTGCTCCGGCTACATGTATCAGTACTCGCTGGACGACGGCCCCGCCGAGGGCGACGAGGTTATCGAGCACAACGGCGCCAGGCTGTTCGTGGACAAGAAGTCGCTCTTCTTCTTGGCGAACTCGGTCGTGGACTACGCAGAGTCGCTCATGAACTCCGGGTTCCGCGTTCAGAACCCGAACGCCAAGGGCGCCTGCGGCTGCGGCGAGAGCGTCTCTTTCTAGCTCTCAGCTGAGAGCTGACAGCTCTAGATGAGCGTGTCCTTGACCTGCGCGACGAGCTCCGCGGCGGGCTGCTCCTCGGAGATCTTGTCTTGCAGCTCCATGAGGCCCTTGAGCACGGCCTCAGGGCGCGGCGGACAGCCCGAGATGTACAGGTCGACGGGTATCACCTCGTCGATGCCCTGGACCACGGGGTAGGAGCGGAACATGCCGCCCGAGGAGGCGCAGGCCCCCATGGCGATGCACCACTTGGGCTCCGACATCTGGTCCCATACCCGCTTGACGACGTCGGCCATCTTGTAGGTCAAGGTGCCGGCTACGACCATCACGTCCGCCTGGCGCGGGCTGAAACGGGCCACCTCGGCCCCGAAGCGGGCCAGGTCGTAGCGCGAGCAGGCAACGGCCATGAACTCGATGGCGCAGCAGCTCAAGCCCATCGGGAGGGGCCAGAGGGAGTTCTTCCGGCTCCAGTTGATGAGCGCGTCGAGCCGTGAGAGGAAGAAACCGCCTTCCTGCTCGTGCTCGGTGACCTGGAGGTCCAGCGTGGTCGGGTTGGTCATGGCCACGGAAAGTGTACCCCGCGACTCGTGCGGGGGCACCCTCGGGGGGCCGGGGCCGTCCGCGAATCTGGAAAGCCCTTGGTGCCACTGGAATAATCCCCTCTTTCGCGCCCAGGTATACGCACCCGATCGTGACACTCCAACTGCTCTTGGCCTCGACGATGTTCCACAACTTGGGGAACGTGCTGATCTTCGCCCTGTTCGGCGGGGTCTTCGTCTGGGTGAACCTGTTCGTGATCGGCAAGCTCCTGCTGCGCCGGCCGCACAAGCCCAAGTTCGGCGAAAAGGAAGAGACCTACGAGTGCGGCGAGCCCACGATCGGCGACGCCTGGATCCGCTTCGACATCCGCTTCTACACGCTGGCGCTCATCTTTCTGATCTTCGACATCGAAGTGGCGCTGCTCTTCCCGTGGGCCGTGGCGTACGACGAGTTCATCGCCGCCGGCTTCGGGGCCGGCGCCTTTTTCGAAGTGCTGATCTTCCTGGTCGTGCTGGGCGTGGGCCTGGCCTACGTCTGGTTGCGCAAGGACCTGAATTGGACCAGCACGCTGCCCGGACCGGCGGTGCCCGAGGAGGCGCTCGCAGGGGACGCAGTGGAAGAGAGCAAGCCCGCACAGGAGGAGGTCTCGGCATGACGCAGCAAGCACCCTCACGCCCGGGCCGCCCGGCGCACATGGCGCCGCCGGAGCGCTTCGACCCCGAGCTCGAGCGCACGATCCTCGTGACCAAAGCGGAGTGGCTGATCGACTGGAGCCGCAAGTCCGCCCTCTGGCCGCTCGGCTTCGGTCTCGCCTGCTGCGCGATCGAGATGATCTCGACCGCTATGACGCGCTTCGACATCTCGCGTTTCGGCGCCGAGGTGTTCCGCGCCACGCCGCGTCAGGCCGACGTGATGATCGTGGCCGGCACGGTCACCCACAAGATGGCGCCCCGCGTGCGCCGGCTCTACGACCAGATGTCGGAGCCCAAGTGGGTGATCGCGATGGGCGCCTGCACCGTGGGCGGCGGGCCCTACTTCGTCTACGGCTACCACGTCGTGAAGGGCGTGGACAAGATCGTCCCCGTCGACATCTACCTGCCCGGCTGCCCGCCGCGCCCGGAAGCCCTGCTCGAGGCCATCATGCGCCTGCAGGAGCTGGTGCTCTCGCGCAGCAAGCGCATCCAGGGCAAGGATCCGCAGTACACGCCCCCCGAGCCCGGCTCGCGGCAGGCGGTAGCGGACAACGTCTCGCCCGCCGAGCCGTGGGAGACCGAGAAGGCGCACAAGTTCGACGACCCGAAGCGCGAGCGCGAGGCCCAGGTGCAGGCCGCGAAGGCGGAAGTCGCCAAGAAGCGCGCCGAGGCTGCTAAGAAGAAGGCCGAGGCCGAGGCCGCCGAGACCGAAGGGGCGCCGAAGCCGGAGGCAAAGGCGGCCGAAGAGCCCGCAGCGCCCCCGGCGCAACCGGCACCCGCCGAAGAGGGGCCTGCCGCCGAAGCGCCTCCCGCGGCAGAGCCGCAAGGGGAGCGCGAAGGCGACGCTCCCGAGCAGCCTGATGTGGGGGCCGGCGGCGACGAAGGAAAGGGCGCAGGCGAATGACCGTGGCCGAGGCTCTGAAGCAAGCGCTGGGCGAGGCCGTCGAGGAAGTCGTCGACGAGGGGCCGAACCCCTTCGTGCGCGTCAAGGCTCAGAGCATCGTCGAAGCCTCGCGCGTGCTCAAGGACCAGTGCGGCGTCGAGATGCTGCACCTGATCAGCGGCGTCGACTACGCCGACCGCATGGAGGTCGTCTACCACTTCGCGACGCTGGGCGCCGCGGGCTCGTCGGATTCCGGCGTCCCCGCGTCGTTCCCCTGCGTGAAGGTGACGCTGCCGCGCGACAACCCGGTCGTGCCCACGCTGAGCGGCGAGTGGCGCTCCGCCAACTGGATGGAGCGCGAGACCTGGGACCTGCTCGGCATCCGCTTCGAAGGCCACCCGCATCACTACCGCATCCTTTGCCCCGAGGACTGGGTGGGGCACCCGCTGCGCAAGGACTACGTGTTCCCCACCGAGTACCACGGGATCGACTGCACGGAATGACCCCTGACATCAAGATCGACCACGACGAGCGGGCGGCTCCGGCGATCCCGCGCGACGTCCAGACCGAGGAGATGATCTTCAACCTCGGTCCCCAGCACCCGGCTACGCACGGCGTGCTGCGCGTGGTCGTGCGTACCGACGGCGAGATCGTGCTCGGTTGCCAGCCGCTGATCGGCAACCTGCACCGCTGCGCCGAGAAGATCATCGAGTCGCTCAGCTACGTGCAGGGCCTGCCCTACGTGGACCGCATGGACTACCTGGGCTCGCTCAACAACGAGCTGGGCATCGCGCTGGTGGTGGAGAAGGCGGCGGGCATCGAGGTGCCCAAGCGCGGCCAGTACCTGCGCGTGATCACCTGCGAGATCAACCGCGTCATCAGCCACCTGTTCAGCGCCGGGCAGTTCGGCCTCGACATGGGCGCTTTCACGCCCTTCCTGTACATGTTTCGCGAGCGGGAGGAGGGCATCCTGCTGCTCAACGAGATCACGGGCGGCCGGCTCCTGTACCACTACATCCGCTACGGGGGCGTCACGCGCGACGCGCCGGAGGGCTGGCTCGGGCGGGTCGTGAAGTGGTGCGACGTGGTCGACGGGCACCTCGACGAATACAACAACCTGCTCACGTACAACCGCATTTTCCTGAACCGCACCTGCGGCGTGGCCCTGTTGCAGAAGGATGTTTGTCTGAAATACGCCGCCACGGGGCCGATCCTGCGCGGCGCGGGCATAAAGCGCGATCTGCGCAAGGACATGCCCTACTCGAGCTACGAGGACTTCGACTTCGAGATCCCCGTGGGGCCCTTCGAGCACGGCGTGGCCGGCGACAGCTGGAACCGGCACCGCCAGCGGCTGTACGAGATCGAGGAGAGCCTGAAGATCATCCGCCAGGCGTGCGCGAACCTCCCCGACGGCGACGTCGGCAACCGCAAGGTGACGCGCGCCTGGAAGGCGCCCCCGGGTGAGGCCTACGTGGCCACGGAAGCGCCGCGCGGCGAGCTGTCGTTCTATTTCATCTCCGACGGCGGCCGGAAACCGTACCGCATGAAGGCGCGCGGGCCGTCCTTCAACAACATCGCCGTTCTGGAGACGGAGGCGCGCGGCCTGATGCTGGCCGACCTGATCGCGCTGATCGGATCGGTCGACATCACGCTGGGGGAGGTGGACCGGTGATCGCCGCGGCGCAGCCGGTCAGCACCGCCATCGCGGACTTCCTCGCGGAACTGGTCGGCATGCCGCCCAACTGGTTCTTCAGCGCGATCGCCATGCTGCTCGTGGCGACGGGGGTGCTGATGCTGGTGGTCACGCCCGTGGGGCTTGGCGGCGTGTACATCGAGCGCAAGTTCGCCGGGCGCATGCAGAACCGCCGCGGCCCGAACCGTGTCGGTCCTTACGGGCTGCTGCAGACGCTGGCCGACGGCGTGAAGCTGCTGGCCAAAGAGGACATCATCGCGCCGAGCACGGATGCGCCGCTGTTCCGGCTGGCGCCCTACGTGGTGTTCATCGGCGCCTTCACCGGGTTCGTGGTGCTGCCGTACGCGCCGGGCATCGTGGCCGGGCCGCTGGACGTCGGCGTGCTCCTCTTCCTGGCGTTGATCGCCTTCGAGACGATCGGCATCGTCATGGCGGGCTGGTCCAGCAACAACAAGTGGAGCCTGCTCGGCGGCATGCGCGAGGTGGCGCAGGTCGTCAGTTACGAGTTGCCGCTCGGCATCGCCGCCATGTGCCCCGTGATCGCGGCCGGCACGATGTCCTTGAACGGCATCACGGATTACCAGGGCGGCGGCGGCATCTTCGGCTGGCTGATCCTGCGTAACGGGTACTGGGCTGTGGTGATGGTCCCGGCCTTCCTGATCTTCTATGTCTCCGGCCTGGCCGCCGCCAAGCGCGCGCCCTTCGACCTTCCGGAGGCGGAGTCGGAGCTGGTCGCCGGCTTCCACACCGAGTACTCGGGCATGCGCTTCGGCATGTTCTTCCTGCCCGAGTACGCGCTGATGCTGTCCATATCGGGTGTGACCAGCGTGCTGTTCCTCGGCGGCTATCACGATCCCTTCGGGCTGAGCGGCCCCGGCGGCACGTTCCACGACGTGTGGTGGTGGGGCCTTCTGTGGTTCTTCCTGAAGACCACGTTCCTGTTCCTGAGTCAGATCTGCCTGCGTTGGACGCTGCCGCGCATGCGCATCGACCAGGTTATGTACCTCTGCTACAAGGTGCTGCTTCCCGCAAGCCTGGCGTGCCTGGTCGGGACCGCAGCGCTGAGGTTGCTGTAGTCATGAAAAACTGGTTCGCACGCATCTGGCACGGTCTCAAGACGACGCTGATCGGGCTGAGCATCACGGTGCCCTACCTGTTCCGCAAGCCCTACACGCTGCAGTACCCCGAAGAGGTGCCCGACATCCCGGAGACGGAGCGCGGGCTGCACAACTTCGAGATCGACAAGTGCATCGCGTGCTACCAGTGCGCCAAGATCTGCCCCGTCGACTGCATCGCGATCGAGGACGAGATCAAGGGCAAGAACGCGGTACTGCTCAAGTTCGAGATCGACTACACGAAGTGCCTGTTCTGCGCGCTGTGCTGCGAGCCCTGCCCGACGGAGTGCATCCTCATGGGGCCCACGTTCGACCTCGTCGGCTACACGCGGGACGAGGTGATCATCGACTACGCGGATCGCGAGAATCCGCGCACCTGGAGCGCGGGGGAGCAGATCCCCTATCCGATCGCGTCGTTCGCGAGGAAGTGATCCGATGAGCCCGGAGCCGCTTCTCTTCTGGATCTTCGCCTCCGTGTGCGTCGTCGGCGGCCTCATGGCCGTGCTGCTGCCGCGCATCGTGCACGCCGTCTTCAGCCTGTTCCTGTGCTTCTGTGGCGTGGCCGCGATCTACGCGGTGGCGGGCGCCGACTTCCTGGCCGTCGCGCAGCTCGTGATCTACGTCGGCGGCGTGATCATCCTGTTCAGCTTCGGCATCCTG
Source organism: Planctomycetota bacterium (assembly GCA_027297745.1). Lineage (GTDB taxonomy): Bacteria > Planctomycetota > PLA2 > PLA2 > PLA2 > JAPUHK01. The sequence goes on from JAPUHK010000024.1 coordinate 25,506, forward strand.
CTCACGGGCCGCACGGCGACCTCGCTGGGCCCGAAGGAGGTGCGCAACCGCCCGTTCGGCGTGGCGCTGGGCGCGGCGCTGTTCCTCGGGCTCATGTCCGCCATCTCCGCCGGCGGCTTCAAGGTGGGCACAGCGGACGTCGGCGAGCCCACGACCGAGAGCATCGGCAAGCTGTTGCTCGGCGACTACATCATCGCCTTCGAGTTCGCCTCGGTGTTGCTGCTCGTGGCGCTGGTGGGGGCCGCCTTCCTGGTGCGGAGGACGCAGACGTGAGCATCAGTCTCTACCACTACCTCGGCCTCGGCGCAGCGCTGTTCGCGATCGGCGTGATCGGCGTGGTCACGCGCCGCAACGCGATCGGCCTGCTGATCGGCGTCGAGCTGATCCTCAACGCCGCCAACATCAACCTGGTCGGCTTCAGCCGTTTCAGCGGAAAGCTGGAGCCCCAGGTCTTCGCCCTGTTCGTCATCGTCCTGGCCGCCGCGGAGGCGGCTGTGGCCCTGGCCATCGTTCTGCAGCTGTTCGACAAGCGCAAGGACGTGGACGTGGACCGCGCCAGCGCGCTCAAGGGGTGACGCCGAAGTCATGATGCACGCCCTTCCCTCCTACGCCGTCTGGATCGTGCTGGCGCCCGCGCTGGCCGCGCTCTTGCAGAACTTTTGCGGCAAGCTGCTGCCGCGCAAGGGCGACTGGCTCGTCGTGGGCGGCATGGGCGTCTCGCTCGCGCTGTCGCTGATGGTGCTGATGGAGTGGAGGGCCCTCGATCCGGGCCACTACTTCGAAGGCAGCGTCACCTGGTTCCAGTTGACGGGCGGCATCTCGTTCTCCGTCGGCATCGTGATCGACGGCCTGACCGCGGCCATGCTGATCGTGGTCACGCTGGTCTCGCTGCTCGTGTTCGTGTTCTCGATGGGCTACATGAAGGGCGACCGGCACTACGACCGCTTCTTCTTCTGGCTCTCGTTCTTCAGCACCTCGATGCTGATCCTGGTGGTGGCCGACAACCTGCTGCTGCTGTTCGTCGGCTGGGAGCTGGTGGGGCTTTGCAGCTACAAGCTGATCGGCTTCTGGGGCCAGGACCTGGCCAACGCGGAGGCGGCCAAGAAGGCCTTCATCACCACCCGCGTGGGCGACGTCGGGATGCTGATCGGCATCCTCATGATGTACAAGGCCTGCGGCACGCTCTCGTTGCAGGGCGTGTTCGCGCAGGTGCAGGCCGGAGCGATCCAGGGCAGCGCGCTGACCTGGGCCGGCATCGCGCTGTTCCTCGGCGCGGTCGGCAAGTCGGCGCAGTTCCCGCTGCACGTCTGGCTGCCGGACGCCATGGCGGGCCCGACGCCTGTCAGCGCGCTGATCCACGCGGCCACGATGGTGGCGGCGGGGGTCTACTTCGCGGCGCGCATGTTCCCGATCTTCACGCCGCAGGCGCTGTACTTCATCGCCTGGACGGGCGGTGTGACCGCGCTGCTGGCGGCGCTCATCGCGGTCACGCAGACGGACATAAAGAAGGTGCTGGCCTACTCCACGATCAGCCAGCTCGGCTACATGATCCTCGGCGTCGGCGTGGGCGCTCCGTGGGCGGCCATGTTCCACCTGTGCACGCACGCCATGTTCAAGGCCTGCCTGTTCCTCGGCTCCGGCTCCGTGATCCACGCCATGCATCACACCCAGGAGCTCGAGGACATGGGCGGCCTGCGCAAGAAGATGCCGGTCACCTTCTGGACCTTCGTGGTCAGCACGCTCGCGCTGGCCGGCATCCCCTTGTTCAGCGGCTTCATGTCGAAGGACGCAATCCTGTTCGAGGCGTTGCACAGCGGGCAGACGGCGCTGTTCGCGATCGGGCTCGGTGCCGCCTTCCTGACCGCTTTCTACATGACGCGCATGCTGTGGCTGTGCTTCATGGGCGAGCCGCGCAACCGGGAGAAGCACGACCACGCGCACGAGTCGCCCGTGAGCATGACGCTGCCGCTGGTCGTGCTGGCACTGCTCTCGATCGGGATCTTCTGGGGCGGGTTCGCGGACGACTATTTCACGACGCCCGCCTACCACGCGGACTACCCGCAGACGGCGGAGGTGGCGGCGGCTTATGCGCCAGCGGGAGAGGTGCGCGCTCATCCACACCACCCGGTGTGGTTCCTGCTGCTGGCGAGCGCGATGGGTCTCGGCGGCATCGCGCTGGGCATCGCGCTGTTCCGCTCCGGCAAGCGGGACCAGGACACGGTGCTCTTGCCCGAAGGGCTGCACCGCACGGCGAAGAACAAGTACTACCTCGACGACCTCTACCTGGGCTGGGGCTTCGTCGGGCTCGGTGACACGCTCAGCCGTTGGAGCCGCGTGGCCGACGACCGCGCGGTCGACGGCGCGGTCAACGGTGTCGGCAGCGCGGGCGTGACCGTCGCCGAGATCAGCGGGGACGCGGACCAGGTCATCGTGGACGGCGCTGTCAACCTGGTCGCGGACGCCACGGACGCGGTAGGCGGCGTGGCCAGTAGCGCGCAGACGGGGCGCATTCGGAACTACCTGGGAGCAGCACGACGGTCGTGATTCTGCTTTAGGAAACGATGAACGAACTCACGTATGCGATCTTCCTCCCGCTGGTCGGGATGCTGGCGGTGCTCTTGACCAACAAGGAGAAGCCGCAGCAGGCGCGCGTGGTCGGCTTCCTGTTCACGCTCGTCACCTTCGGGCTGTGCACCCTGGTGGCGCTGCAGTGCTTCAACGCGGGCGACGTGGACGGCTACCACTACCGCGTCCAGGCAGTGTGGATCGACCTCGGCGGCAGCTTCCAGGTGCACTACTCGATCGGCGTGGACGGCCTCAGCGGCATGCTGATCTTCCTGACGGGGCTGCTGGGCGTGTGCGCCGCGCTGGCGTCGTGGAACATCAAGCAGGGCACGCGCGGCTACTGGGCCATGTTCCTGCTCTTGCACACGGGCGTGATCGGCACCTTCGCCTCGCTGGACCTGTTCCTGTTCTACGTCTTCTGGGAGATCGTGCTCCTGCCGATGTACTTCCTGATCGGCGTGTGGGGCGGCCCGCGGCGCAGGTACGCGGCGATCAAGTTCTTCCTGTACACGCTGTTCGGCTCGGTCTTCCTGCTGGCCGGCATCCTGGTCACCTACTTCGCGCTGACGGCCACGGGGTCCGGCTTCGCCGGCAACCCATTCAGCATTCCAGAGATCACGGCCTACGCGAGGGTGACGGACAACATCATGGCGCCCTTCGGCGAGAGCGCGCACACGATCGCGACGCTCGTGTTCTGGGGCCTGTTCGTCGCCTTCGCGATCAAGGTGCCAGTCTTCCCGTTCCACACGTGGTTGCCGGACGCCCACGTCGAGGCGCCGACGCCCATCTCCGTGATCCTGGCGGGCATCCTGCTGAAGCTCGGCGCGTACGGCATGCTGCGCATCGGGTTCCCGTTCTTCCCAAAGATCTTGCACGAGATGGCCTTCTATCTCGGCGTGCTGGGAATGATCAACATCATCTACGGCGCGCTGGTGGCCATGGCGCAGACCGACTTCAAGCGGCTCGTGGCCTACTCGTCGGTCTCGCACATGGGCTTCGTCATCCTCGGCTTCGCCGCGATGACGCCGGAATCGCTGAACGGCGCGATCCTGATGATGTTCAACCACGGCACGATCAGCGGCCTGTTGTTCCTGGTGGTGGGCGTCGTGTACGACCGCGCGCATCACCGCGACCTGGGACGTTTCGGCGGGCTGATGTGGAACATGCCGATCTACGCCGCAATCAGCGGCGTGGCAATCTTCGCCTCGCTCGGCCTGCCCGGCTTGAGCGGTTTCATCGGCGAGATACTGACCCTCCTCGGGTCCTTCAAGACGACCTTCTACGAGCACGCCGGCCTGATCACGGTCGTGTGCACGATCGGCCTGGTGTTGACCGCGGCCTACTACCTGCGGGCGCTGCAGCGCGTCTTTTTGGGCGAGACCAACCCTGAGTGCGAGTCGTTCCCCGACGTCGACACGCGCGAGATCGGCTCGATGGTGCCGCTCCTGGTGCCGACGATCGTCTTCGGCATCTATCCCGCGCCGCTGATCGACCTGATCCAGGGTCCCGTGAGTAGCCTCGTGCTGATGGTGAAGAGTCTGGGCTGATGCTGCTGGGTGCGGAAGCCTTTATCCCCGACGTCTCGGCGTTGTTCAGCCACTTCGGCGCGGAAGTCGTGCTGGCGTTGGGGATCCCCTTGCTCCTCGTGGCGGACCTGTTCACCCGCCGCAACAAGGAGTCGGTCACCGGCGCTCTCTCGCTGGTGCTGTTGACCGTCGCCCTCGTGCTCGGGCTCTGGCAGGACTCCTCCAGCAGCGTCGGTCTGACGAGCCTCTTGCGCGCGGACGGGCTGGCCAAGGGCTTCCGCGTGATCGCGCTGGCCAGCGGCGTGATCACCGCGGTGGCAGCACTGCGCGGCGGTGACGCGGTGCGCCACCGGACGGAGTTCTTCGTGCTCCTGATGGGGGCCGTACTCGGCGCCTGCCTCACGGCGGCCGCGAACGAGATGGCCATGCTGTACCTCGCGATCGAGACGCTGTCGATCGCCGGGTACCTGCTGGCCGGCTTCAAGCGGCGCGATCCGCAGGGCTCGGAGGCCGCGCTGAAGTACATCATCTTCGGCGCCATCTCCTCCGGCATGATGCTGTACGGCCTGACCTTGCTGTACGGCTTCGGCGGGACGAGCCTCTTGACCACGCCGCCGGGCGCCCCTGAAGGCACCGTTTCGCTGCAGTCCTATCTGCAAGAGAACGCCTCGGCGCTCGCCATGAAGCCCGCCTTCATCGCCGCCGTGGTGCTGGTGTTCGCGGGCCTGGCCTACAAGATCGCCGCGGCGCCGTTCCATTTCTGGTGCCCCGACGTCTACCAGGGCGCGCCCACCTCGGTGGCGGGTTTCCTGGCCGTTGCCGGAAAGGGCGCCGGGCTGGCCGCCTTCATCCGCATCGTGCAGGCCGTCACCGGCGGCGCCGGCGACCACATCACGGACCTCTTGGCCAGGCACAACGACGTGATCCGCACGGTGCTGATCGGCATGTCGATCGCGACCATGACGATCGGGAACGTAGCCGCGCTGCGCCAGCGCAACGCCAAGCGGATTCTGGCCTACAGCGCCATCGCGCACGCGGGCTACATCCTGATGGGTCTCACGGTCACCAGCCGCGCGGGCGCGACGGCCATGCTCTTCTACATGGGCGTCTACGTGTTCATGACGTTCGGCGCCTTCTTCATGGTGGCGCTCGTGGAGCGCGAAAAGGGTAGCTGCGACCTGTCGGCCTTCGAGGGGCTCGGGTTCCGTGCGCCCTTCTTCGCCGTGTCCTTCGCGATCGTGCTGATCAGCCTGACGGGCCTGCCGCCGACCGGCGGCTTTTGGGCCAAGGTGTTCCTGTTCGAGGGCGTGTTCAGCTACGGCGGCGCGCACTCCTCGAGCCTGTACCTGTGGTTCGGCGTGATCGGCCTGCTCAACGGGGTCATCTCGCTGGTCTACTACGCCCGCTTCCTGAAGGCCATGTACCTGGCCGACCCGGAGCACAACACCGGCTCCGGGCTGGAGCTCGGCCTGGCGGACAAGAGCATGGTGTTCGCCATGACGCTGCCGCAGCTGGTGCTCGGCGTGATGTTCGCTGGGCTCTACGAGACGGCGCAGCTTCTGGTCGTGGATCTCTTCTGATGAATCGCGAGGCACGCATCACCTACTTGAACCGCGTACTGGCGGCGACGTCGAACTCGCTCTTGCAGTACATCTCTGTGGCCACGCCGTACGTGCCGCCCGAGTGCGAGGACCAGATGGAAGAGGTCACGCGCCTGATCGACGAGGAAGCGCAGCAGGTCGCGCGCATCGTGGATCTGATCGAGGAGCGCGACGGCGTGCCGTCGGCGGGCATCTTCCCGTTCTGGAACGTCGACCTGAACTACCTCGACTTCCGCTTCCTGGCGCGCTTCGCCGCACAGAAGCAGGGCGAGATCGTGGACGGGCTCGAGCGCGACCTCGACAACCTGCGCGGCGACCCCGACGCCTTCACCGCGGTGGGGGAGATCCTGAAAGAGAAGCGCGCGCACCTCGACGTGCTGCGCTCGTTCGCCGGCATGGATCAGCCGGAACCCGAAGCCGCCGCGGAAGAAGCTCCCGCCGAAGCGCCCGCCGAACCCGCAGGCGAGTAGCCGAGCTCCTAGCCTGACCCTGGCGGCTTGATGCCGGCCCACCGCTCCAGGTAGGGCAGCACGACCTCACTCACCTCTTCCCGCGGGCGGCTGCCGAGGTAGCGTGCCGCCTCGCGCGAGCCCGCCTCGGGGTCGATCTGCACGAGCGCGCCGATGGCGAAGAACTGATCCCCGGCCCTCGGATGGGCGAGGAAGTCGAGCAGGATCCGTTCCGCCCTTGGGCCGCCCATCTTGCCCAGCGCGCCCAGAAGATACGGCCGCACGCCGTCCCACCCGGGGCGCAGCAGCTTGTCCTCGAAGTGAGGCGCGCCCGCGGGCTCCCGCAGTTCCCCAAGCGCGCCGGCGGCGCTATAGAAGAGACCGGCGTCCTCCGACTCCGCGACGAGGTCGAGCAGGTAGCGGCGCGTCTCCGGCGTGTCCGCAGCGCCCATGGCGCGCAGGATCGTGTAGCGCGCGGAGCGGGGGAATGCCGGATCACCGGCCGCCGTGATGAGGTGCGCCTCGTACCCGGGCGACCAGGCCTCGCGCAGGAGGCGCTCGAACCACGCGCCTTGCCTGCCTCCGCGCAGCAAGGCCAGCAGCGCGAGCAAGCCCTGCTCGCCGTGGCCGTTCAGCTTCTCGATGGCTTCGAGCGCCTCCTCGTCCAGCTTGTCTTGCTGATGCTGGTTGCGCACGGCCTCCTCTGCCTCGAGCGCTGCCTGGAGCGCCGGCGCGGGGACCTTCAAGGCCGCCGCGGCGCGCTGAAGCTTCGAGTCCCGCGTGCGCGGGCGGCCGCGCTGCTTGGCCGCTTGCTGTTTTGCAACCGGCCTCTCAGCCGAGGCGGCACGCGCGGCGGCGAGCTGCTCGACTAGAACACGTTCGCGCTCCCGCGCCGCCTCCAGTTCCCGGTGCAGGTCAGGGCCGTGCGGCGCGCGCGCGACCCGCTGCGCCGGCTCCGCGTCCGACCTTCCGGGCAACGCGGCGCCAATGCCCACGCCGACGATTCCCGTGGCGGCGACGGCGGCGGTAACGATGGCGGCGGTCTTGTACTTCATGACTTCTCCAAGGATGAGCTGGGACGACGCGTGCGCGCAGTCGGCCAGGAACCAGGGCACCGCGAGCAGGGGAAGGGCGAGCCAGGGTGCGAGCGAGCCGAGCAGGAGCGTGCGCGCACGCTGGAGCCGCTTCTTGACGGCGGACTGCGTAATGCCGAGCAGCCCGGCTACCTCGTTTGTCGTGAGCCCTTCGAAGTAGTGCAGCACGACCGGGTCGCGGTAGCCTGCCGCAAGCCGGTCCACGCCGTCGCGCAGGCGACGGAACTCCTCGGCGCGCATGGCCGCCGCCGCGGGCGTCGGCGCCTGCGGCAAGTGTGCGAGCCGCCGGGAAAGCTCGTGTTGCCGCCGGTGTTGCGCCTTGTGCCGGTACGCGATGCGCACGACCGCCGTGACGAGCCAGGGCATGACCGGGGCGTCGAGCGGCCCCCCGCGTTTGTGCAGTAGCGAGAGGTAGGCGGTGTGGACCGCGTCCTCAGCCTCGTCCGGCGAGCCGATGCGGCGCGCCACCGCGAGCAGCTTCGGCCGCGTCCGGCGCACGACCTCCTCGGCCGCCTCCTCGTCCGCGTCCCGCAGGTAGCGGTCGACGAGATCTTCCAGCGTCTCCCTGGCCATGGCACCCCCATAGTGCCTGCCGCGGGCGCGCGGTGACACACGTTAAGGGTCGCCTCCCCGGGCCGGACGCCGCGAGGCGAAGTCCAAGGGGCTAGGAGCTACGCGTCCCAGGTCAGGTTGACGGTGCCGGCGGATGCGGAGGCGAGCTCGTCGAGGCGCGCCATCATCTTGTCCGCGCAGGCGGCGAAGGCCTTGGCTGGGGCGCCGTCGGGCTGCGAGAACACGATCGGCGTGCCCTCGTCGCCGCTGGGCGTGATCGACGTGTCGATCGGAAAGCTGCCGAGCAGCGGCAAGTTGAACTTCTTGGCTGCCTTCTCCCCCGCGCCCTGCAGGAAGATGTGCGTCTCGTGGCCGCACTCGGGGCAGACGAAGCCGGCCATGTTCTCGATCACGCCCGTCACCGGCACGCGCACCGACTGGAACATCTCGACCGCCTTCTCGACGTCGAGCAGCGCCACGTCCTGCGGCGTCGTGACCACCAACGCGCCCGACAGCGGCACGGTCTGCGCCAGGCTCAAGACCGCGTCACCGGTGCCCGGCGGCAGGTCGACCACAAGCAGGTCGAGCTCGCCCCACGCGACGTTGGTCAACAGTTGCGTGACCATGCGCCCGACCAGTGGGCCGCGCCAGACGACGGCTTGCTGGCCCGGAGGCGTCAGGAAGGCGATCGAGATCACCTTCAGGCCGTGCGCGTTGGCGGGGATCACGCGCCGCTGCTCGTCGGCGGCCGCGCGGTGGTTGCGCGTGCCCGTCATGATGGCCGCGCTCGGCCCGTGGATGTCCGCGTCCAAGAGGCCGATCTTGAGCCCCTTGCGCACGAGCGCCGCGGCCAGGTTGACGGCGACGGTGGACTTGCCCACGCCGCCCTTGCCGCTGCCCACGGCCAGAATGCGCTTCACGCCCTCGAGCGGCGCCGGTCCCTGCGGAGCGTCGGCCTGCGCCGGCGCCTGGAACGCTACGAACACTTCTTTCACACCGTCCAGCGTGCCGACGCGCCGCTTCACCTCTTCGGCGAAGCCCGGCTTCTGTCCCATGGGGACGTCGGTCACGACGCTGACCGTGATCCGGCCCTCCGATTCCTTGATCTCGGGGACCTGCTCGGGCTTGAGGATGTCCGCCAGCGTGGAGCGGACCTGCTCGATGCGCGTCTTCATCAGATGGTGACCTCCTCGCCCTTGCCGAACCCGCCCTCCTCGACGACGCGGCAGGCCGTGCAATTCACGTCGTGCTCGAAGAAGAGCGTCCAGCCCTCACGCGCGGCCTGCGACAGGATGCGCTGCTTCTCCTCCAGCGTCGACAGAGGGTTGTTGTCGTAGGCCATCACATACGGCAGCCGCAGGTGCGTCGTCGTCGGCACCAGGTCGGCCGTGTAGAGCAGCGTCTGTTCCCCGTCGCTCAGCTTCGGCAGCTGCATGCCGGGCGTGTGCCCGTCGACGACCACGACTTCGAGCCCGTCGTCCAACTTCCCGGGGCCGTCCATCAGCCGAAAGCGGCCTTCGCGGTACAGCGGCAGGAAGTCGTCGGGGCGGAAGCTCCCGCGGTCCTTGGCCGTGGGGTCGCGCGCCCATTCCAGCTGCGAGCGCTGCACGTGGTAGCGCGCGCGCGGGAAGGTGGGGGAGCCGTCGGTGCGCGTGGCGCCGCCGGCGTGGTCGAAGTGCAGGTGCGTCAGCAGCACGTCCGTGATGCCGTCCGGATCGACGTCGGCCGCGCGCAGCGCCTCGTCGGGCATCATCCCGTCGTAGGCGTAGATGGCGTTCTTCTTGGCGTCGAACTTGTCACCGAGGCCCGTATCCACGAGCCACGTGCGCTCCGGTCCGCGCAAGACCAGCAGGCGCGCGCACATGGCGATGCGGTTGTGGTCGTCGGGCGGGTTGGTGCCCGCCCACAGCACCCGCGGCACGACTCCGAACATGGCGCCCCCGTCCAGGCCGAACGTCCCGGCTTGCACTGCGATCACTTCGTACGCGCCGATTCTCATGGGGGACACATTCTCTCAGCATGCTCAAACTCTCCCCCGTGCGCGTCGGGCTCGGGCACGTGTGGCGGACTCGGACTCGGGCTCGGGTTGGGCGGGGAGGTCAGTCCACCAGGATCCGCACCACCCGGCGGGAGTGCGGACCGCCCGCCTCGCCGACGCCGCCCATGAGCAGGATCGAGCCGTCCAGCGGCTTCTCGGAGACGTGCCCCGCGAACGGCACGGGCAGGCGCGGGCTGAAGATGTAGTGCACGCGCGCGTCGGGAATGGGACCCGGCAGATACTCGACGATCTCGCACGAATCCAGCGCGGGGTCGCCCGGCAACGCGACATTGAAGCCGCCCACGGCCAGGAACAGGTTCGGGCCGATGGACGAGAACGTGTGCTCCCCGCGGCGCTCGAAGAACAGCTCCGTCGCGAAGTAGGTGAAGCCCACCCGCGAGTCGACGATGGAGACCGTGCGCTGGTCGCCCGACGCCACGAGCAGCCGGTCGCTGCTGAGCTGGACGGCCGCGGCGCGCCAGCGGAAGGCGCCCTCGTTGTGGGACGCGAGATGCACTCCATCGTAGAAGGCCCCGATGCCTTGCAGGTTGCCCACGCCGATGTAGGTGATGTCGAAGTTCATCTGCACCTGTACGTGCTGCGCGGTGGGCACGGTGAGCTGGCCCACGGGAATCCACGTCGCGCCGATGAGCCGCTCCACGCTCGCAATGGGCGCGCCTCCCGCGCCGAAGCCGCCCGAGACCAACACGTGCTCGGCGCCGAACAGCGGGCTGGCGGCGTGCCAGCGCCGGGCTTCGAGCATGGGGGGCGCGGGCGTGAAGGTCTCCGTCGCGGGATCGTAGTACTCGGTGGTTGCCAGCGGCGGCCCGCCCACCGTGCTGATTCCGCCGGCGATCAGCACGCGGCCGTCGCGCAGCACCGTGACCGTGTGTTCGGCGCGCGGCTCCAGCATGGTCGAGTTGGCGAAGCGGAACGTGCTCGTCGCCTCGTCGTAGATCTCGACCGTGTCGGTCGCCGTCTGCGCGTCGCTGTAGCCGCCGAAGACCATGATCACGCCGTTGATCGACAGCGAGCGCGCCCGGAAGCGGCCCACAAGCAGCCTCTCGCCCAGGTCGACGATCTGATCCGGCCGCAGCGTCGGGGTGGGGTTGTCGGTGATGAAGGTGAAGACGTAGTCCGCGCCGAGCGCTTCGCCGCTCGCGCTCTGCACGCTCCCGCTCAAGACCACGCGGTAGACCGTGTTCTGGATGAGAGGAACGCTGGGCACGAAGCGCACCAGGACGTTGTTGCCGGCGCTCTTCTGCACGACGCCCGGCACGGGCACGCCCGCGGCCGTCTCCACGCGGAACGTATTGCCGTTCACGGACGCGAGGTTGGCGGGGATGTTGAAGATGATCGAGATCGGCGCGCCGACGGCGACGTCTATGCCGCCCGGCGCAGGCAGGCTGCCGGTAACCGCGAAGCCGGTCCCGACGGCCGCACCGCCGTCCCCGCCTCCGCCGCCGCAAGCCGCGAGGCAGGCAACCACCACCAACCACAACACACGCACGCCCATACGTGCTCCAGTCTTCAGGCCCAACCGGCAGCCATCCTACCCCGAGGCGAAGAGGGCGGGGGCGCAGCTATTCGTCGGCCTGCGCGGCCTCGTCTTCGGGGCGCAAGCCGGTCTCGTGGAACTCCTTGCGGGCGGCGGCGTAGGCGTCCGGGTCCAGCTCCTCCAGCACGAAGGCGTCGGGGTCCCTGGCGATGCGCTCCAGGTAGGGGATGCACCAGCCGCAGCCGGTGCCCGCGTCCAGGCAGTTGCTCATTTGCGACACCCGCTGCGGCCTCTCACGGCGCGCGAAGTTCACCAGCTTACGCAGCGAGACCTTGAAGCAGTAACAGACCTTGTCGTCGAGTTGCACGGGCCGGGCGGCGAGTCTACCACCGTACGACCGTGCGGGAGCAGGCGCAGGACTCCAGGGCGCCTCGCGGGGCGCCGATAGTGGAATAGAATTACGGCGTCCGTTTTCGGACGGGACGGCGTTAAGCAAGGCAAGCATGCGGTTCTGGCTCCCTCTTCTGTGCCTGCTCTTGGCAACGCACCCCGCCCAGGCCGGCAAGGCCGATCGCCTCGCGGGTGAAGCGCGCAAGCTGGCCGAGTCCGTCGACGAGATCTGGCAGGCATTGCTGGATGACCACGAGGAGGTCTCGGACGAGGATCTGCAGAAGCTGATCGATGTGTCCGGCAAGGCCGCCGACTTGTACGGCGAGGTGCTGGAGCTCGAGGACCGCGCCGGCATCGACGAGCGCATCGTGCGCCTGAGCAGGCGCATCCAGGCCGCCCTGCAGCTGCGTGCGCAGCGCGCGGCCGCCGCGGGGGGCGAGGTCGACCCGACGGCGCCGCCGGAGCAGGCCGGCCCCACGGCTGCAGGGACGGCCCCGAAGCCGCCCGGCTCCGGGGTCAGCGAGCGGGACCGCCAGCGGCAGGAACGCGGCACGCGCACGCAGAAGCTGCCGCCGACGACGGCGGAGGCCTTCGCCAAGGTGCCGGTGCCGGAGGAGACCAGGCGGCAACAGCTGCGCCACGAGTCCGACCTGCGCAAGTTCATTCTCAACTACGCCGCCGCCCGCAGGTTAGGCACGCTCGTCACGCGTTGCACCAACTGCAACGGCTCGGGCCGCATTGGGCTCGGCAAGCGCGGCAGGGACGGCAAGGCCATCTACCTGGCCTGCCGGCAGTGTTACGGCGAGGGCGCGCACCTGAACTCCCACGCCGCCCGCAAGGCCTTCTGGCTCTCGAAATCGCCCTACTACCGCGCCAAGGAGATCAATCGCGCCCGGTTCGAGGAGAAGCTCAAGAAGTGGGGGCGCAAGCCCACGAGCATCCGCGAGTTCCTGCGCAAGGTGAAGCTGGAGTCGGTCGAGTACCACGGCCTGTGGGCCATGGCGAGCTACACCGAGTACGTGCGCAAGGTCCATCCGCGCAAGAAGAAGCTCACGCGCGAGGTGAACGCGTACTTCATCCGCATCGGCCGGCGCTGGTTCTTCTTCGACGCGCGCGCGGATCGCGAGTTCCTGGAAGCGCACACGCCGCACTAGGCGCTCGGGCCTCGGCGGCCCTGGTTATCGGACGCTGCTTGCGCGGGCTCCTGCGATCCTTGTAGAATCCGCGCGGCCGGACGATTCACCCCTTCTGGTGAGGGCGAACGGACTGAGAATAGGGGTGATGGTGTCAAGGGCCTGAGAACGGAAGGGGGAGCGCGTTCCGGCGAGGAGGCTTGCGCCGGGCTCCCCCTTTCCCACAAAAGAAAACGCGCCGGAAGTCCGGCGCGTTCCTCTTTCGGTCGCGGTGAACGCTAGTCGTTGTCGGTCTCGGGCACGCGCAGCGTGATCCATACCGGGCGATGGTCGCTGACCGCGCGGGCCGCCGCCGCATCGTTGCCGCCGTAGATCGTCTCGTCGAACTTGCGCGTTCCGGACGTTCCGGTCCACTCCGTCGTGTGCTTCGGATGGATGAAGATCTGATCGAAGTTGGTGCGTCCCCGCACGCCGGTGAACGTCAGGTCGTCGACGGTCGGCCTCAGGCCGGAGTTTTGGAGCAGCGCCTCGAAGGCCGGGTCGCCGCTGTCCAACTTGAAGTCGCCCATCAGGATCACGTCGCGGTCACCGGGCGTCGCCGCCTGGATACGGTCCCAGGCCGCGGCCAGCGCGCTCACCTCGGCCTTGCAGTGCGCCAGCGTGTGGCCGGGGTAGATGTGCACGGCCGCCAGCGTGAAGTCGAAGCCGCCGCCGGTCGTGAAGCCGGCGAAGACTACGTCGCGCGTCAGCTCGTTGTCCGGGTCGGCATCGACCTTCAGCCCGCCGGCCATGCGGATCGCGGAGGAATCCCACAGGAGCCCGATGCGCTGCCGGTGGCCACTGGCCTCTCCCAGCTCCGGGCTGGCCGCATGTTTCCAGGAGGAGCCGAACTCGCTCGCCAGGCGCTCCAGCGACTGCTCGCTGCGGACACCCGCCAGAACCACGATCTGCATGCCCTCGACGGTCCGGGCGATGGCGCTGCGCGCTTCCGCGCTGCTCATGCGCTGCACGTTCCACCACATGACGCTCACGGTCGGGCCCGGAGTGGGCTGCGAGGGCAAGACCACCTTGGGGGTGGGCTGCACTTTGGCCACCGGCTCCACCCCGGCCACGGGCTCTTCCCGAGGGGGCGGGGTCATGACCGTGGCCGGCGTCGGCTCTTCCGTGGGGACGTCCCTGATCATGGGGACAGCGCCGGGCTCGCCCGCCACGGCGGTGCCGAGGGTCGGCTCACGGTAGTCGGGGCCGGTCCCCTGGCAGGCCGCCAAAGCAGCGGCCAAGGCGGCGGCGACGAAGACTCTGGGCATGTTCTCCTCCTAGCTTGGGCTAGTGTCGCCACGGCCGCTGGTGGCGTCCAGACCTTATTCGGCCCCTCGAGGGCGATTCGGGCCGCTTGTCCCAGAGCGACGCAACCGCCTGACAGATGGGGCCCCCTTTGTCGATTTCGGTCGACGACGGGACCCGTCCCTGGCCTGAAAGCCGGCCTTCCAGAAGTTCGCTCTGTGGGTGTGCGGCGCCCCGCTGCGGCGGGTCCGGGCACGCCCGTTGCGGTCGGGACGCGGCAGTAATCGACGATTCCCGAGCCGGCGCTCCGCACACACCCGCAGTAGCCGCGGCTAGTGCATTCGGACGCCGGCCGGGGCGGGGCTTCGACACCTGGACGGCGGTGCGAGGGGCGCGGGCCGGGGCCCGACTTGGGGCCTTCATGCCCTAAATGCGCCAAGCGCTCGCTGACACCGCGGCCGAGATGCCTGAGAATGCATGACCAGAGAGAGGAGATCTTCATGACGAGAGTTGGTTTGGGTGTGTTCGTGGTTGCGTTGGTGACTCTGGGGTTGGTCGGCGTCGGCTGCAAGGGCACGACCAGCGGCGACTCGGGGTGCGGCGCCTGTGGAGACGGGTGCGCTGCATGCGGTGCGTGCGGCGCCTGCGGCGCTTGCGGCGACGGTTGCGGTGCAGGTTGCGGTGCGTGCGGCGGCTGTGCAGGCTGCGGCGACGGTTGCGGCGGCTGTGGCGGTAAGAGCGGCTGTGGCACTTGCGGCGACGGTTGTGGCGGATGTGGCGGCAAGAGTGGTTGTGCCTCCGCGTGTGGTTGCGGTGGCTGTGGCTGTGGCGGTTGCGGTTGCGGCGGCGGGGCGAGCACGTCCAGCTCCGACCAAAAGCACGCCAAGGAGTTGTTCGCCTCCTACAAGAGTTGGCGCAAGATGACCGACGCGCCCTTCAAGAGCAAGGGCCACGGCAACATGATGGTGCACGACTGGGTCAACTCGCGTGCGCTGGCCACCTTCCGGGCCAAAAAGGGCAGCTACGTGCCCGGCGCGGCCCTGGCCAAGACGGGCTGGAAGGGCGATACGCTCAAGAAGGTGTGGCTCATGGAGAAGCGCGGCAGCGGCTACGACAAGGAGAACGGGGACTGGTGGTACGCACAGCTCAACGCCGCCGGCAAGGTGGAGAAGGCGGGCAAGGCCTCGGGCTGCATCGACTGCCACGGGGGCGCCGACAACGACTACGTCTTCGGCCTGAAGAAGTAGACCGTGTTGCCCCAGCGGGGGCCCGCCCCTGCTAGAGCTTCCTTACGGCCCGCACCAGAGCCGCGGCGGTCGCCGCTGGGAGCGGTCGCGTGCGCCAGTCGGGTTCTCCCGCCCACGAGCCCAAGATCTTGTAGGCGCAGCCGTAGGGCTGTGTGGGGCCGAGGCCGCATGCCAGGTCGAACCAGAGCACGCCGCGGCGCTCGCCGCCGCCCATGTCCCTGAAGTGTTGGCCCGCGTCTTCGTCGTGCAGGCGCACAAGCCCGGGGCGCTCCCGCAAGAACTCCCCGATGTGCCAGCGCAAGGGACCGTAGGACACGTCGTGCTGCATCTCGAGGCTCGCCTCTACGAGACGCAGGATGCCGCCCTGCGTCTGGTAGGTCTTGCGCCACTCGAACAGATGTGCGGGCGAGTCGGCCAGGCGCCGGGCGTCCTTGCCGTCGATAAGCGGATCGCCGGCATCGTAGAAGCTGGCCTCGATGGTAAAGCAGCGTCCGGGCAACGCCGGACGCGGGTAGTGCTTGACCAGAACGCGCAGCGGCCGCGTCTCCGCGGCACCGCGGGCGGCAGCCTGCACGGTCCGCCAGCCGTCAACGATGCGACCGGTCGTGTCCTTGACGAACAGGTCGTCCGTTTGCGCCGGCAACCCGAGCGCACCCAGCGCCTCCACGAAGGCCGCCGCCTGGCCGGCCCCCGGACGCACGACCAGCTCCGGCGGGCAGCTTGCAGGCACGCGTTCGTGCTCGCGCGTGGACAGTAGGAGCGGCGTCATGCGCCGTACGGGCACGACACCCCTGCGGTAGGTGCCCAGGTAGTAGGAGTCCGGGTCCACCGGGGGCGGCTCGGGCCCCGTGGCCGGGCCGAGCGGCTGGCCTACGACGGCGCCGCTGATCCCACCGAAGAGAGCCGCGAAGGCCAGTACCGCCGCTGTGCGCACGCCTGGAAGACGTACGAGACGCGCCGGGAGTTCCGCTAGGCGCTAACCGACTCTTCGGGGGCCTCGACCACTTCGGGCTCGTCCGACGTCTTGGCAGGCTCGTCGCGCAGCAGGCGCTGCACCAGCTCGCGCGCCGCGGACACGTCCGGCTCCTGCAGGCAGCGGTCGAGATCTTGGAGCAGTTCCTGCCGGTCGCGCATGCTCTGCGCGAGGGTGTTTACTTCGGTCGCCATCGTCTTCAGGTAGTCGCGCTTGCGCAGCGAGAGCCGCTGGTCGAGGTTGCCGGTGTTGATGCCCTTGAGCGCGCGCTCGATGACGAAAGCCGGGCCCGCCACGCGGTGGCTGACCAGGATGATCACGGTGAACAGGATGCAGGCCGCCAGCACGAAGTAGATCAGGTTGGCGCGCAGCATCACCTCGCGCGTCTCCTGCGCGTTGAGCTGCTCGATGGTGCCCTGGCCCGGCAGCAGGAACAGTGCTGCGAGATACAGCCCCGCCACGCCGAGCAGCACGGCCAACATGTAGAAGGCCATCGTCAACTGCATGCGGTTGTTGACGAGGTATGAGAGCCGGCGGAAAGACCGGCGTTCCTTCGGCTTGGATTCCGACACGTACGCACCTCCTGGCCCGAGCGGGGCTACCCATGGCCCATCGACCAGATGGGGCGCCCAGCCTTAGCCCGCTGCAACGCCCCGAATCTCGGGCCTGGGGCCGCTCCGGAGCGTCCCCGGCGCGCGCCGTAAACCGCTCGACGTGCCCTGCTCGTGCGGGATTTGAGGTAGATACGGAGCACCAGGAGGGTGCCCATGAGCTACGACGTGATCGTTTTCGGGGCCGGCAACGCAAACGACGTGGTGCGCATGGCCGGGAAGGCGGGCCTGCGGGTGGCTGTGGTGGAGAAGGGGCCGCTCGGCGGCACCTGCGCCAACCGCGGCTGCATCCCCTCGAAGCTGATGATCGCGTACGCGGATCGCGCCGGCCAGGTGCGCTCTGCGGGCCGCTTCCACATAGAGGCGGAGCTGCGTTCGATCGACGGCGGCAAGATCATCGAGGAGACCTTCGGCTACACGCGCCGCTTCGACAAGCTGGTGGAGGACGGCTATCCGGAAGGCGTCGAAGTGCACCGCGGACACGGGACCTTCGTCGACAACCACACGGTCGCCGTCAACGGCACGGAGCTGCGCGGCGACAAGATCGTGCTGGCGACGGGCTCGCGCCCGCGCCGGCCCGACATCCCCGGGCTGCAGGGCACGCCGTACTGGACCAGCGACGAGGTGTTCGAGATGGAGCGCCTGCCGGCCTCGCTCACGATCGTCGGCGGCGGCTACATCGGCTGTGAGCTGAGCCACTTCTTCAACGGTGTGGGCGTCGAGACGACCCTCCTGGTGCGCACCGAGCACCTCCTGGGCCGCGAGGACGAGGAGGCCTGCGCCGTCATGCAGAAGGGCTTCACAGAGCGCGTCCCGACACGCTTCAACGTGTTCGTGGAGGCCGTGGCCCACGAAGACGGGAGCTTCCTGCTGACGCTCAGCGACGGGAGCGAGCACACCTCCGAGGCGCTGTTGTTCGCCATCGGCCGCATCCCCAACAGCGACCAGATCGCCATCGAGAACACGGACTTGAAGCCGAACGCGCATGGCTACGTCGAGTCCGACGACCACCTGCGCACATCGGTGCCGCACATCTATTCGCTGGGCGACGTGGCAGGGCGCTACTTCTTCACGCACACGTCCAGTTTCGAGGCGGCCTACCTCGGCCGGCAGATCGTCGAGGGGCTCGACGAGCCGATCGACTACGGGCCTGTAGGGCATGCAATCTTCACGTCGCCGGAGATCGCCGGCGTGGGGGCGACCGAGCAAGAGCTGAAGGAGCGCGGGGAGGACTACGTGGCGGCATCCGTGCCCTACTCGTCCTACACGAAGGGGCGCGCGCTCAAGGAAGAGCATGGGCTGTTCAAGCTCATCCTCGACCGCGAGGGCAAGATCCTCGGCTGCCACGTCGTCGGGCACGAGGCGTCGGTGCTTCTGCACGAGGTCTTGCCCGTGATGAAATGGCGCAACCACGTCAGCTCGATCACGGACGTGATCCACGTGCACCCGTCGCTGCCGGAGATCGTGCGCGGCGCCGCGGGCAAGGCCGCGGCGCTGCTGAAGTAACTGTTACCCGATGTAACGGCCGCAACACGTTTAGCAGAACGGACTTGGGGATCGAGGCTTGCGGCATGCGTGCCGCATCGCTGACAACGCTACGAACAAGGATCTGCGGCAGCCGTGCCGCATGCTGGTAGTCGTAATCTCTACGTGTGAAGGACATTGCGACTGTTAGAAGCGGTAACTGTTACTTCATGGACGGTGACTTCATGGACGGTGCTCAGGCCAGGCTCGCCGCGTTGCGCGTGATGCAGGACGTGCTGGACGGGAGCGTACGGCGGGTGGGGGAGCTGCGCCGGGCGTGGCCGCCGGCCGAAGCTGATTTCCTGCTGAAGCGGGCGCGCCAGGAGGCGGAGCACTACCTGGTCACGGGCGGGGAGCTCGAGCGCCGTTTCGTGGCCATGCTGCGCTCGTTTCTGGAACGCGGCGGCACGGCCGGGGAGCTCGAGCAGGCCTACGATGAGGTGATCCGAGTCCACAACGAGGAGACGGGTGACTAGCCCGAAGCTCTTCACCGTCGGCCACAGCAACCGCACGGCGCCGGATCTCGTGCGGCTGCTGCTTGCGCACGGCATCCGCACCGTGTGCGACGTGCGCGCCTTTCCGAAGTCGAGCCGCTGGCCGCATTTCGACCGCGAGGCGCTGGAGCCTGTGTTGCAGGACGCCGGGATCGAGTACGTCTGGCTCGGCGAGCCGCTCGGCGGCTACCGCAAGGGCAAACGCACGGACTCGGTGCACACGGCGCTGGACAGCTTCCGCAGCTACGCGGATCACATGGAGAGCGACGAGTTCCGTGCAGGGATCGCGCGCTTGCTAGCGCTCGCGTGCGAGACGCCGACGGCCTACCTGTGCGCCGAGAAGGACTGGCGCCGCTGCCACCGGCGCCTGATCTCAGACCACCTCGTGGAGCTCGAGGGCGCCGCAGTGGTCCACCTGCTGGCAGCGGACGCCTGTGAGGCCCACGCGCTGGACCCGCGTGCCCGCGTCGTGGCGGGGCGCCTGGTGTACGACCGGGGCGCGCAGGCCGAGCTCTTCTGACGCCGCGCTGTCCCGGGCTTCTGTTAGGCTTTTGTTAGGTATGCTGACAAGGGTCGAGAACCCGCCGAACCCGTGGCACTCCCAGCACCAGGAGTGGGTTGGACCGCCGCCGCCTGCACGCCTGCAGGTCTACGAAGAGAGGGCCAGGTCGATCGTGGTTGAGAACCGGAGCCCAGACGTGGGCTTCGGTTTCTCCATCAACCCCTACAGGGGGTGTTTTCACGGGTGCTCCTACTGCTACGCGAGGCCCACGCACCAGTACCTCGACTTCGGCGCGGGCACGGACTTCGAGCGCAAGATCGTCGTGAAGGTCAACGCGCCGGAGCTTCTGCGCGAGCGCTTTCTCAAGCCTTCGTGGCGGGGCGATCTGATCGCACTTTCGGGCAACACCGATTGCTATCAGCCGCTCGAAGCCACCTACGGGATCACCCGCCGCATCCTCGAGGTCTGCGCGGAGTTCCGCAATCCAGTGGCCGTGATCACGAAGGCGGCGCTGATCCGGCGCGACGTCGACGTGCTTTGCGAGCTGGCGCGCCGGGCGCAGCTGTCGGTCTCTTTCAGCATCCCGTTCGTCGACGAATGGATGGCGCGGCAGATCGAGCCTTACGCGCCGTCCCCGGACATGCGCTTTGGGGCCATGCGCGTGCTGGCCGAGGCCGGGATTCCGGTCGGCGTGGCCGTGGCTCCGCTGATCCCCGGACTGAACGACAGCCAGGTGACCGCGATCCTGGAGCGGGCGCGCGATTGCGGCGCGCGCAGCGCGTTCAAGATCCTGCTGCGCCTCCCCGCGGAGGTGAAGGACGTGTTCATCCCCCGCCTGCGGCGCTCCTACCCGGGGCGTTCGAAGCGTGTGCTGAACGCGCTCAAGGAGATGCGCGGCGGCGCCCTGTACACCGCGCAGTTCGGCAGCCGCATGCGCGGCCGCGGACACCGCTGGAAGGCGCTCGAGGACCTGTTCGAGGTCACCTGCCGACGGCTCGGGCTCAACGCGCGCCGCACGGAGGAAGAGCCGACGACCTTCCGCCGGCCGTGCACGCAGCTCTCGTTGCTCGACCCTACGCCGTGAAGATGCCCGGCGGGGCGTCCAGGTGTCCGCCGCTCGCGCCCGTGGCGACCACCTCCGCCGACAACTGGCCGCAGCCCATACCCTCCCGCTTGCCGGCGCTGTAGCGGGTCTTGACGGGGCAGCGCAACGCGCGCAGCCGTGTCGTGAACCGCTTCACCTCGTCCCACGACGGGGGCCGGAAGGCGCTGTCCGTGTCGTTGTAGGGGATCACGTTGAGGATGTAGCGCGAAGGCGCAGCCGAACGCGCAGCCCGCCTGCGACGACAGGCAGAGCGTGACCGCCCGCGCGTTCCGGATCAGGACGGTCTCGACGATCTCGCCGGGAGCGGTGCGGAAGAGCAGCTTGCGCGTGCCGTCCTCGGCCCGGCGTACGGCAACGGTCTCGAGCAGCGGTCCGAAACGCGCGCGGTCCCGCAGCCGCAGCCCGCGGTCGAGCCCGTCCCAATCTAGCGCCCCTCTTGTGCACGGCGAGCGCGATGCGGCGTGCGACTTCGTCGGCCACGCCGAGCGTCTCCGCGAGTGCGGGGATGGGGACGTCACGCAGGTGCGGCCTGTGCACGGGGGCACGAGCCTACCAGTCTCATCCCGCCTTGGACGCTACGCGCGCACGGTGCGCACCGCGCGCTTCGCTCCCCACGGCTGCGGCACCCAGCCCGAAGCCGTGATCCAGCAGAACGTGAGCGCAGCGGAGATGCCTACCGTGTAGACGGCCGCCGTGGCCAGGAGGCGGCTCTGCAGCGCCGCAGCCAACAGGCCGACGGTGCTGAGCAGCGTCACCGCGTACATGGCGAGCATGACCAGCGACGCGAAGATGCCGCCGAGCACCGCCGTCACGCAGCGCCTCTGCTGAGGGGAGAAGTCGAGCGGGCCCGTGAGCGTGATGGTCACGACGCAGGCAAGCGCCAGGCCCATCAGCAGAGCCGCGTAGCCGATCAGGTGCGGCACGGCGAAGCCGGCCAGCAGCGTCACGCCCGCCATGCGCCAGGCCACCCAGCCGACGCGGGCACAGCTCTCCGCCAGTTGGGGCCGGGGACAGACGCCTGAGCTCAGGGGCCTGAGCGGCATGTGCTGCGCGATGCCGTTGATCAGCTCGCGGAAGCAGGCCGCCTCGATGCGGATGCGGGAAAGGCCCTGCTCCCGCAAGGCGCGCCGTGTCTCCAGCAGGTCCTCCCGGAACTGGGGCCGGATATCGCCCGGCACCGCGCACGAGAGGAGCTTCACCCATACCTGTGCGTGCGACATTGGTGGTTGAACCTCCGTGTTGCACCTTGGCACGAAACCGTGCAGGGGCAAACCGGTTTACAGGGATGAAGCCTCTCTGTGGCCCGGATGTCCTCCAACGACACAGCTCCGGCCCGATTCGATACAGAAGGGACCTGGACCGATACACCGGAGCGGGACCCGGGCCTGGTCTACAATCACAGCGCCCGAAAACCCCGATCGGAGCCCGCCATGTACCAAAACCGCATCCGCCCCCGGCACGGCGTAGGCCTCACGCTGCTGTGCCTCGCGCTCCTCGCCGCGCCCGTCTGGGCAACCTGTGGCGGCGGCGGCGGCGGCGGCCGCGGCGGCGCCGGGCAGGCCTACAAGACGAACTGGATGACCAGCTGGAAAAAGACGCTGTCGGACGCGGAGCTCAAGGAACAGGGCGTCCTGTTGTACTTCCAGCCCCGCAGCTCGTCGGAGCACCGCTTCTTCAAGACGAAGTGGCCCAACGACGTCTCCAAGGAGCGTTTCTTCTACAAGGTCCGCGGCACGAGCGAAGAGGCCGAGAAGATGCGCGCACAATACCGCGTGGAAGGGAAGAAGCACCACGTCTTCATCTGCGACTGGCACGGCAACGTGTTCAAGTCCTTCGCGACCACCGACCGCGCCAAGTTCCGGAGCGGCGCCCTGAAGGGTCCCCTGTACGGCATACAGCGCTCGGTCAAGCGCTTGCGCAAGAAGATCGCGCAGAACACCGCGAAGGCTGAAAAGGCCCTCGAAAGGAAATCGTACCCCACGGCCATCAAGGCGCTGAAGTCCGCGCAGGAGTACACGGGCTATCCCGAGGTCGAGCAGTCCAAGAAGCTGTGGCAGCAGTTGGAGAAGGAGGGCCTGAGCCAGTTGGAAGCCGCCCTGCAACTCGAGAATCCCGAGCGCCGCAAGAAGCTCAACGCGCTCAAGCGGACCTTCAAGCGGACGGGCGTCGAGAAGGCGGCGGCCAAGGCGCTGGCCAAGGAGAACGGCAAGCGCGAAGCCTCCGTGCCGGCGGAGCGCGCGCATGACGACGCCACGATGAAGGCGCCGTCGCTGGCGGAGCGCATCTGCGCCGAGCTGTTTGTGGACGACGGCTCCACCACGATCGCGGAGCTCGTCGACGCGGCCGTCCAGGAGGGCCTGCGGCACGAGAACGCGGCTCGCTACGAGGACGCGCTGCGCGCCTACGAGCGTGCCGTGCGGCTCGATCCCAAGGACCCCGTCCCGCTCGTCTACCTCGGTGAGCTGCACCGGCATCACATGGGGCGCTGGGATGACGCCGAGCGGGCCTTCCGCCGCGTGCTGGAGCTCGACGGTCAGGACCACGCGGTCGCCGTCGCGCTGCACGGCATCGGCAAGATGACCATCTGGCGCGGCGACAACGAAGCCGGCCTGAAGCTGCTAGCGGGCTCCATCGAGCGTTCGCCGACGGCGTTGTGCTACCGCAACCTGGCCGTCTACTGGAACACCGAGGGCGACGCCGGGAAGGCCTTCGCCTACGCCACCAAGGCCTACGAGCTCGAGCCGCGTGACTCCTACAACCAGGTCTTCTACTCCGTGTACCTGCTCCTGAACGGGCGTGGGGAGCAGGCGCAGCGCCTCATGGCCGCCGCCGAGTTCGATCCGTCCATGTCGTACAACTACGCCTGCTATCACGCTGTGCGCGGGGATCGCGACCAGGTGTTGGCGTACCTGAAGCGCCACTTCTACGAGTACGAGAAGTACGCCGCGGTACGTTCCTTCGAGATGGCGGAGGCGCGCATGGACAGCTTCTTCGCGCGCTGGTTGGAGGATCCGGAGTTCAAGCAGGTCACGAAGCTTGCCGGCAAGACGCCCTGGCTGCGCGAGGGCTAGCGTTTTCAGATAGACCCTAAGCGCCCGGCCGTGCGCGCATCGACGCGTTGAACGCCTTGCTGCCGCCGGGCGGGATGCTGAGGAAGCGCCAAGCGGGTCCCGCGAACGTGCGCGCGATGAGCAGGATCTGTCCCGTGTGGTAGCCGTAGTGGCCGACCTGGCGCACGAGCGCGCGCGAGACGGTCACCGGCTGCGTGCGGATCGTCACCGTGGCCTCCAGGTCGGCCTCGCGCAGGCCGCGCAGCGTCTCGAACAGCGTCTCCCAGGCCTCCTCCCAACGCCCCATGAGCTCGTCGCGGCCGGCGAGGTCGTTGATGAACTCCTGCTCCCGGTTGCGCCAGGGCTTCTCGCCGTCGCTGGTGAGGAAGTCGGTCCAGCGCGAGCGCAGATTACCGGCCATGTGCTTCATGATCACGGCGATGGAGTTCAGGCCGCCTGCGGGCGCCTCCTGCATGTGCTGCCAGCTGATCTGGCCGATCGCGTCTTCGGCGATCTTCTTGTAGTAGCGGAACTCGGCTTCCACGGCGTCGAGGAGCTTGTCTTTCAACGGGTTCACGGACCCACCTTATCCTCCGCGGCGGCGGCGTGGCTCAACACAGGGTCTTGGTCTTGGGTACCTTGGCCCGCACGAGGTCGTCGAGCCGCGCGCGCTGCTCGCCGACGCCCGCACCGGTACTGTTGCGGCGTAAGGAACAGCAGTACGCCCTCAGGCGCGATGACTGCCTTGCAGAATGCGTTCCAGCCCATCTCCGAGCTGGCCATGCCGACCGTCGCGGCCTTCAGGCCGTCTTCGCGCATGACCATTTCGACTTCGTGCCGCGCGTCGCCCTTGTGGGCGCGGACGAACTCCTCCGTGGTCCACTGGTAGCGGATGTGGATGGGCGCCTCGTCGTTCATGGCGCGGGCACCTTACCCGCCCGGGCTGCGCTCTTCGAGCGCGACGCGCCGCCCGTCCGGGTCCTGCAGCTCGGCCACGCGGATCCCCGGACCCGGTTCGTGCGGGGTGCCGACGCACACGCCGTTGCGCTCCAGCGCCGCAACGGCGGCGGCCAGGTCGTCGACGCGGAACAGGAGCTCGTCGGGTGAGCGGCCGAAGTCCTCCGGCGCGTACTCCATGCCCTCCCAAGGCCCACGCAGGCAGAGCAGCGCTTCGCCCGTGTCGAAGACCGCCCAGCCGGGGTGCACGGCCTGCGCCGTCAAACCCAACGTGTCGCGATAAAACTCTACGGCGCGCTCAAAGTCGCGCACCAGCAGCACGATGCGGCCGACGTGCATTCCCATGCGGCCTAGTCTCCCGCGAGGATCTCCTCGAGCTGTTCCACGCTGCGGAAGGCCGTCGTCCTGACGTCGCGCAGGGTCTCGGTCAGAAGCCCCCGGTGGACCTGCGCGGGGCCGCACAGCACGGCCACCCGCGGCCCGGCGCGGGCGCTCTTCGTGCTGCCGAGCAGCTTGCGGAAGCGCACGGCGGACGCCTCGTCGTCCCACACCGTCCACACGACGACCAAGAACCGCTCGCCGTCCTGGTAGACCTGCGCCTGGTCGCCGCCCCAGCGCAGGTCGTCGGGCAGGCCGCCGCCGATCTGCTCCACAGACAACGGCTTCGGCGCGGTGTCCGGACGTAGCGCCCAGACCCAGTCCGCGATCGTCCACTCCCCGAGCACCGTGCGCGCGGCGAGCTTCCAGCCCGCGCCGAGGCGGTCGGACAAATCCGGCACGATCACGGCCAGCGGCGGATCGTTGCGCTCCGGATGCAGGACCTGCTCGGTGCTGACGGGAGGGTTGAGGTACAGCGCGTCGCAGGCGTCGCGCAAGCCGCCCTTCGCGTGCGCGAGCAGGTAGCGCGCTCCCGCGACGTAGGGATGGTAGGTCCAGCGCACGGCGTACGGCTCGCAGCCCTCGATGTCCAGCCGCTCCGGCAGCGCCTCGATCTTGTCCCGCATGCCGTCGAGCGATCCCGTGGGCCAGGACAGCTCATGCAACACGGCCTCGCCCTCCTTGGCCGCGGCGCGCGCCCAATTCACGTCGTCGAAGTAGCCGTCTATGGCGGGCGGTGCGTTGAAGAGGCGGCTGTGGCGCGCTTGCACGGCGTGCATCAGCGCGTGCGCCAGCTGCGGCTCGCGCAGCTCCGCCGGCGTGTCCGTGAAGTAGACCAGCCGGTCATCGCTCAGGTGGTAGTAGCCGCGGTAGCGCCTGCGAACCTCGTCGTACGCTTCGTCCGCATCTTGTCCGGCCGGAACAATGCCGAGCGTGCGCCACAGCACCGCGTAGGGCTCGTTCGTCTTCGTGGGTTGTGCGGCGACGCGCTTGTGCCACTCGGTGCGGGGGATCACTTCGAGTTGCAGGCGGTCGTCGAGCTTCAGGCCGCGCAACTCCTGCAGCCGCGTCGCTACCTTGCGAAAGCCCTCTTGCGGCGTCCACGAGTCCGCGCGGGCGCTGAAGGCGAGTGCACAGAGCAGTGCCGTGGGTAGGCGGACGCTCATCGGCGTCCAGCCTACCCGGCGCGTTACCGCAGCGCATGGGCCCGCAGGCGACCCTCGCGTACGACGAACGCACGCCCGCGCCCCGCCGCCCGGTTGGCGGCCCGGTCGTACGGAACGGCAGAGCATCGGGCGCCGTGATACCGCGGCGCGGCCTACGGGTCGTAGAAGACCTGGGTCCACCAGGGGCCGCCCGAGGCGTTGTGCACACCCACGCCGAGCCGCGTGAAGGACGCGCTGAGGATGTTGGCGCGGTGGCCGGCGGAGTTCATCCAGGCGATCATGACCGACACCGGGTCCGGCTGGCCGCGCGCGATGTTCTCGCCCGCCGCGCTCCAGGTGATGCCGGCCAGCGAGAGCCGGTCCCACGGCATCTGGCCGTCCGGGTTCTGGTGATCGAAGAAGGCGCGCAGGTCCATGTCGACGCTGTGGTCGTAGGCCACCTGGGACGTGGGGTCGTGCCAGGTCAGGGGCGCGACTCCCGCATTGACCCGCTCGACGTTCGTGAGGTCGAAGACCTGCATCGCCCAAGCGAGTTCCTGAACGGACATCTGCCCGCCGCCGCCGCCGCCGGTGCCGATCGAGGTGGTCCCGGAATCGCTGCTGCCGGTGCAGGCGGGAACCAGCAGCAACAGCGCGGTCAGTGCGGCGGTGAGGAAGGGAGTCCGTTTCAGCATGGACATTACGCTGCCTAATCTTCGTCGCCCCCGGCCGGGGCTTGAGGCGGCGCCCAAAGGCCCCATTCTGGAGGGCTTTCAGGGCTGCCGCGGAGCGCGCATCGCGCGCCCGTGCTGGTGCAGCGTCAGGGCCACGACCCTGCCGTCCTGCTTGTGGAAGGTGATGCGCGCGTCGACCACTTTGTAGAAGAAGCTCGTCTCCGACTCGGGAAAGACCTGCAGCTTGGCCTGGCCTGTGGCCTGCACCATGAGCTTGTCGCCCTCGCGGGTGACCGTCAGCACAAACTGCGGCGTGAGCGCGTACGCGCCCGCGTAGGCGTCGTAGATCTTCGGGTCGACCTGCGCCTCCCGGGGCGGCTGCTCTCCACGCAGCAGCTTCATGATCCGCCGGCCGACGCTGTCGATCACGCCGTCGGCCGTGTTGCTGAGAATGACGAGAGCGTGCCCGCGCTGCGTGTCCACCGCTGCGAAGGAGTGGTAGCCGCCGGTCTGGCCGTTGTGCCTACGGTAGCCGAGCGGGTCGATGTGCCAGCCGAGCCCGAGCTTTTGCGCCTGGGGCGCGCCGGGCTTGTGGTGTACCTTGCGCGCCAGCGCCAGGGCCGCGTGCATGCCGCCGTCCTTCTCTGCCAGATTCGCCTGCAGGAACGCCAGCATGTCGCGCACGGAGGAGCGAATGCCGCCCGCTCCGGCCAGCGTGGGGATGTCCCAGGTGGAGGACGGCACCCCGTTGGCCCGGTAGGGGGGTGCGAGCCGCTTGCGCATGTCCTGCGTGTACACGATGCGCGTGCTCGGCATACCGAGCGGCTCCGTGATGCGCTCGACGAGCAGCGCCTCGTAGCTCTTGCCCGCCTTGCGCGCCAGCGCATGCCCTAGCAGGCCTGCGCCGAGGTTGCTATACGCGCTCTTCAGCCCTGGAGCGCGCTTCAAGGTGCAGCCGGACAAGAAGGCGTACATCAGCGCCGGCGTGTAGTCCGCGTAGGGATTGTTGGGATCCTTCGGGGCGAAGTTGCTCGGCATGCGCGGCAAGGCCGAGGTGTGCGTGGAGAGATCGACCAACGTGATCTTGCGCCCCCCGTGCGCCGGCACCTGCACCGTGTCGGGCAAGAGCTGCTCGAGCGGCTGGTCGAGGCGGACGCTGCCGTCCTGCACGAGCGCCGCCAACAGCACGCCCGTAAAGACCTTGCTGATCGATCCGATCTCGTAGACGGTGTCCTGATCGGGCACGTCTTTCTCGCCCACTGTGACCTTGCCGTACCCGCGCACCCACGGCTGCTTGTCGCGCGCCTCGATCACGCCGATCGTCATCCCCACGACGCTGCCGCTCCCGATTACCGGCTGCGCGAGGGCGTCGACCTCCCGCGCGAGGTCTTTGGCGGCCGCGCACGGCAGGGCCACGAGCAAGATGAGCAGAACGCCTCTCATGACCACCCTCCAAGGGTAATCGACGGCGCGCCCACGCACGACGCTGCCGTCTGCGCACGCGCGCAAGCGCGTAGGCGCACGGTGGCGATTGGACGAATGCGTGCAGTCGTTCCAACCACGCCGCCCGTGCGCCGGATCCCCGTTGGAGCGCTCGAACCTTATCGTGCACCGCGAGCGGCACCCGTGTTGCGTATGCGGAGGCGGGCTAAGGGACGAGCGGAGCCTCAACCGAGAGAGGAGAGCTCATGCGTAAGGGAACGATCGCCCTGTGTCTACTCGTCTGTGCTGCAGGCACCTACGCGGCAGTCGAGTGGACCGTCGGCAACGGAGACGCAGGCGGGGCCAATCTGCATCAGATGGGCAAGTCCGGCATCAAGGCTCGCATCCGTATCGTGGATCACGGTGACCCGGCCGCGGGTCTCGAGGTGACGGGCACGGCCACGGGCCTCGACCCGGGCCAAGCCTATTTCTCGCTGTTTTACGACAGCAGGGCCAAGCCCTCCGGTCCTTCGGCCTGCGCGCCCAACGTGCCGGGCGCCCTGACCCCGCCTCAGATGTTCATCTCCTTCTGGCAGGTGGACGGCAACGGCAACGGCACGCTGCACGTGACCAAGACCGGCCCCTCCTACGCCGCTCTGGGCGCCCTGGGGGGGCCATGTCGATCCGTCTGGGCGCCACCGGCGCGCTGCAGGCCTGCGGTAAGGTCACTCCCGCCGACGAGTCCGCGCGCACCTGCCGCCTCCAGCGTTGACCCACGATCCCAACGAAAAGCGGGGCGCCCGTTTCAGGGCGCCCCGCGCTGTTGGCTGTGAGTCCGTGGACTAGGGTCCGCTGACGTAGTTGCCGGCGTTGCCCCCGATGTTGCCGTTGGCGTCCAGCCAGGAGTCCAGGTGGATTCCGATGGCCGGGTCGGGGTTGGTCAGCCTGTCGATCAGCGTGCCCGTCAGCGGTCCCGCCATGGTCGGGTTGGGCGTGCCCGTGCGCAAGCTCGGGCCCGTCCCCGGCATGAGCGGGTGGTTGCTGGAGCTCGTCGGAGTTCCGTCCGCGAGCACGATGCTGTCCAGGTTGTAAGCGATGCGGGTCATGAACGTGGCCGGGTCGAAGGCCGTCGCCGGCGCGACCGTCACGTTCTGGATGCCCGGATCGGCGAAGATGCCGTACCGGTTCGGGTTCTGGTCCAGCGGGTTGATAGCGCCGCCGTTCCCGTCGAACAGGAACAGCCCCGTACCCAGGCCGGCCACCATGTGCACCCAGAAGGGTGAGTTCATCTGGTTGCCGGAGTTCTGGCCGAAGTGCTGCCTCAGCTCCGTGAAGTCCAGTTGATCGTAGCTTCCGCTCGCCATGGCGGAACGGAAGGCCACGTACTCGGTCCCGTACTGCTGCATACCCGCCTCGGTGATGTGGCACGCGACGCAGTAGCGCGGGCCCTCCATGGTGGAGGTGACGCGGCCGCGGATCGAGTGGGCCATCATCGCGTTGTGACCGAGCGAGGGCGTTTGGTTGGGGTCGCTCCCCTGCGCCTTGCGGTCGGAGAACGTGAAGATGCTGGACAGCTGGTTGTTGCGGTCCTCCCACTGGAAGAACATCTTCGTGTTCGAGCTGACCTGCGTGATCTCGTTGTGCGGGCTGATGCCCAGCGCCATGAACACGGGCGACTGGTACACGAACTCGGCCTCGTCCTCCTCGAAGACGATGCGCTCGCCCGTGATGTTGCTGAAGTCATTCGAGTACTCGCCCTTCAGGTGACAGCCCATGCACGTGTTCGTCCACGAAGCGTGGCAGGACGCGCAGTCCAGGTCGTCCGTGTGGCTGAAGTTGCTCGGGACCGCGTTGTTCGCCTGGATCGGACCTATGCCGGTCGTGCCCAGGCCGTCGTCACGGCCCATCGCATAGGAGGCCTTGTCGCTGTACAGGGGCGCCCCGCTGAACGGGTGCGTCCGGCCCGTGTTCACGGTGACGTCCAGCGTCTGCGGGACGAAGTGACGCGCGCCCGTGAGACGGCTGTACAGGTAGAAGTGGCCGTCGCTCTCCAGCACGACGTGCGCCAGGGTGTTCCCCTCGCCGTCCACCGCCAGCTCCTGGGTGGTGTTGTCGTAGGCCGTGCCTTGAGCCGTCTGGGCATAGGCCGCGACGCCGCCGTGGCAGCTCTCGCAACGGATCCCCACGGCGTGCTCCATGCGGCTCACGATCTTGCCGCCGCTCGGGGAGGTCACGTCGCCGCCGTGCAGGTCGAAGCTGCCGTGGCAGTCGATGCAGCCCATGCCGGCCTCGTAGTGCACGTCGGGCGGGGTGTCGTCGCGGCCGTCGTCGTCGTAGTCCTCCTCGAGGAGGTACTGGTTGCGGTTGCGCCCGTTGAACTCGCGGTTCCCCAACCGGATCAGGACGCCGTTCTGGTCGTAGATCGGCAGGTTGGGGTCGAACAGGCGCGTGTCGCCGGAGGTCGTCCGGTAACTTCCCGGCTGCGACGGGTACTGGAAGCCGCGCCGCACGTCCTGGTTCTGGTCGAGGCGGATGCCCCAGTACTGCATGACCGTGCGGTTCGAGCCCTGGTGGCAGCCGGCGCAGGCGTAGTCGTCGATGCCCTGGACGAACTCGCCGCTGGACAACGTCTTGGCCACGGTGCGGATCAGGTGGCGGGCGACGTGCGGCAGCTCGGGCTCGTCGATGTCGTCCGGATCGTACGGCTCCATGCGGTTGAGGTTCGGATCGTTGCTGGTGGAGCGCCCGCTCAGGCTGTGGCGCATGTGGCACGCCGAGCAACCCGAGCCGCGGTAGTCGCCGTAGCGGTTGTTCGCGCCGGCGCTGCCGAGGTGGCAGTCTCCGCAGGTGTAGGCGATCTGCTCGTGATAGAGCTTCGCCAGCGGGGAGTCCGTGATCGCCTGGCCCGTCAGCGGATCGATGTCGTCATCGAGCTCGGCGGCGTCGAAATCCGGGTTGTTGCGGATGTCGTTCGGGCCGTTGTTGAAGCGCCGGCTGTAGACCGGGAACTCCATCAGGTTTTGCACCGAACCGAAGGTCGTCGGGTCGAAGCTCTGGTCCGTGACGGCGCGAATGCCCAGGTCGGCGGCCGTGTCCTCGTAGCCCGTGTACCCCATCTGGTTGTCCACGCCGGCCGCGAACATCGCGCCGGAGAAGATGCCCATCTCGGTGGCGATCGGGCTCTGGGACACGATCTGCGCGTGGTTCGCGTGGCACTGGCCGCAGCTGCGGTTCTGCGTGACCACGCGGATGTCGGCCGGGCTGACGAACTGCAGCCAGTCCAGCGCGCTGTAGGTCTGCCCGTTCGCGGCCGTGTAGTCCGGGAACTTGTCCGGACCGGCCAGGGTCAGCCGGTTGAAGTAGGCGTGGTCGTTGTTGATCCAGTTCTGCCGGTCGCCGATCTCGGGCGGCGCCGGGACGTGGCTCGAGGCCCTGTCCGTCCCGTTCGGGTTTCCGCCGTGGCAGGTGGTGCACAGCAGGTTGCTGGCGCCCGTGAAGGGGTGTGGGTTCTCGAGGCCCGGGCCCCCGTAGTTGTTGTCCACGGAGCCGTTGTGGCAGGTCATGCACGACTGGGCCGACGCTGTGATCGCGCGGCCGCTGGAGTCGACGCAGCCCGTCACGACGAACGCCAGTAGGAAGATGACTGAGAGGAGACCTCTGTGATGAGTCATTTCTGATCTCACTTTGCCCGACCCCTCCGGCGGCGACCGCCGGAGTCCGAGCGAGAGGGCGTGAGAGCCGGCCCCACGAGGGAGAGACCAACACGCGGTAGTCCGATGCTAGGAACGGGTATCACTTGGAGGGGGGCCTGAGAGACGCAACTTGAGACTTCAGCCGGAGCGTCTCGTTGTGAGGCGGCTCGATCGGAAACGCCGGCGGTCTGCCCCACAAACCGTGCGGGGCCGCTCAATTGACGGCCGGCACCCATGCCGTGGGCACGTGGCACTCGTGGCAGTTGTCGACGAAGCCCAGCGGGATGTGGGGGGGATTGGTGGTGTTGTTCCGGTCGTCCACGTGGCACGTGACGCACTCGGTGTCCACGGGGATGAAGTTGCCGACCCGCGCGCCCGGGTGGCAGCGGTAGCAGGCCACCAACGTGTGGGCGCCGAGCAGCGGGAAGCGCGTCCGGTCGTGGAGCGCGATCTGGCCCACGGGGCGCCAGGTCTGCTCGGTGTGGCAGCGGGTGCAGTCCTTGTCCAGGTCGCCGTAGTGGTAGTCCTCGTGGCAGCCCGTGCAGCCCTGCGAGTGGAAGATCGCCACAGGCCCGCGGTCGTTGTGGCAACGCAGACATTGCGCCTGCTCATGAGCCCCGTTGAGAGCGAAGCCGGTGTTGGCCAGGTGGTTGAACTTGAAGTCGCTCTTGAGCTTGTTCCAGTCACCGCCCACGTGGCACAGCTGACAGTCGGCCGGGAACGAGTCGTGCGGCAGGACCGGTCCGAAACCCGCCCACCAACGGTGCTGCTTGCCGGTCAGCGGGCGCGCGGCGGCGCAGGCCAACAGGATCGCGCTCAGGAGCGCGATCGCGATCGGGCGTCTACGGAATCGGAATCGCATGGGTATCAACTCTCAAAAGCCCTTCTGCCAGGTGAACCCAGCGGACCACGAGATCTCCTTGTCGTAGGCGACGACCTCCCCGAACACGTAGACGTCCCAGTTTCCGACGCGATAGACGCTCAAGCTGCCGCGCAGACGTTGCTGCACCAGGTCGTCCCGGTTCGCGTTCAGGCCGTGGATGTGGTGGAAGGCAAGCTCGTACATCAGGTCCCACCTGCCCTTGGCCGTCGTGCGGCCGTAGAGGAGACGCACGCCCGCCACGCTCTCGTACTGGCCGATGTTGCCGTAGCCGACGAGGTCCAGGTGCGCCTGGCGCCGCAGCGTCTGTTCGACGCCGATGTCGAACGCGCCGCCGCTGCCGTCCTCGTCGACCCAGCCGCTGACGTGCCCGTGCAGGCGCCTGTCGGCGCCCAGCATCTTCCAGAGGTTCAGCGCCAGCCGGTCGAACTCGTTGTTCGCCAGGTCGGCGGCGAAGACGATGGGACGGTATTCGCCCTCCCGCAAGAGCTCTGCGAACGCCCAGTGCTGATAGAGGAACTGGATGCCGCCCCGGGCGAAGGTGCGGTTCAGGGAGGCGATGGCCTGCGTGATCTCTATGCCTGAGCCCTTGATCGGGTCGCTGGCGGAGTAGAAGTCGACCCAGATCGTGGCGTGGAAGGCCCAGCCGTCCACCGGCAGAACGTGCATGCGGGCCACCAGGAGGTCGCGGTCCGGGTTGCCGTTGTTCCAGGTCTTCTGGAAGCCGCCGGCGATCAGGAAACGCTCGTTCGGGTCCTGCACCCACTCGTACCAGCCCGCCAGCTGGAAGTCCTCGAAGGTGTCGAAGTCGTCGTTCAGCTCCGGCATGTAGCCCATGCTCACGCCGTAGCGGTGCCCGTTGTCGCCCCTATGCGCCCACTGCAGGCCGTCCAGCACGCCGAACTCGGGCATGCCGTGCTGCAGGAAGCGGCCGACCTCCCAGCGGTTGCTGTTGAAGCGATTTCCGCCGCGGAAATAGGAGAGGCGGCGCAGCAGGAAGTCCCCCGTGAGGTCGCTGTTGTACTTGTAGTTCGCCAGGTAGGCCGCCTCCGCGTTGAGGCGGAAGCCGCCGCCCTTGCCGAAGGGATTCGAGTAGGTCAGGTCCGTGCCGACTCGCAAGTAGGAGCTGGTGAAGTCGCTGTCGGGGTTGTCCGTCACCGCGGCGCTCACATAGGTGAAGCCGGCGAGCCCCTTCCGGCGGTTCTTGGGGCGCACGGCTCCGGTCTCGGCCAGCAGCGACTTGCTCGTGGACCACTCCTCGTCCTTGTTCTTCCAGGGCGGGTGTTCCGGAGTCTCGCCCTCGGTGCCCGCGGCAGCAGCGCCTCCGGCTGCCGCTGCACCTGCGGCGACTCCGGCGCCGTCTTTGTCCTTGTCTTCCGGCTCGCCTTCGCCTTCCGGCTTGGTGCCTTCCCCTTCAGGCTGTCCGCCTTCGGGTTCCGGTTGCAGTTCGGGCTCCGGCTCAGGATCGGGTTGCGTGAAGCGCGAAGCCGGGATCAGCACTTCGCCGCGCGTGCCCGCTTCGGGAACGAACTTGGCGTCGCGCATCTCGACCACCGCGCTGCGCGCGCGGACCGAGAGCACGGTTCCGGAATAGGTGCCGCCCTGGCGCGGGAAGAAGGACACGACGTCGCCGATGGCGAGGCCGTCCCGCTTGCCGCGGTCGATGGTGACCGAGGCTCCGGGTCCCGCGGAGCTCACGCGCAGGGACACACGTTCCAGCTCTTCCTGCGCCCATGCGGACACGCAGGTCCACAGGACCATGGAGAGCAGAATTACAAGCCTCACCGCTTTTCTTCCTTCGCGCCCCGGCGGAACGGGTTCTCGTCCTCGCCGTGGCAATCGGCGCACCTGCCCCCCATCGGGCGATAGCGGATGAAGTCTTTACCGTTCTCGCGAACTGGTAAATGGCAGGCGGAGCAGGCCAGGGGGGTGTGGGCCTCCCCGAGCTGGAAGCTCGAGTCCAGGTCGTGGCGGAAGCTCAGGTCCGTGAAGGCCGCAGCGGCAGGCCTGTGGCAGCTCCGGCAGTCGGTCAGCCCCTTCACCTCGAACTGCCCGGCATGGGAATCCTGGTGGCAATCCGAGCAGTGGCCGCCCTTGGCGCGGGCCCAGGTGCGCCCGGCCTCGTCCGGCTCCCGCAGGGGGGTGTGGCAGTCGGCGCAGTCGACTTTCTTGTGCTGGCCGACCAGGGCGAAGCCGGTCCAGCGCTTGTGGTCGAAGCCGTTCGGGAAGGTCCGGAACGAGCTCTCGCCGTGGCAGCGCTCGCAGCCGGTCTTGCCCTTGAAGGTGCGCGGCATGCCGGGCTTGTCGAAGTCGTTCTTGTGCGGATCGATGTGGCACGTGTCGCACCCCTCGTACACGCCGAAGCGATCCGAGACGCGGCCGAACGTGCGGCCGAAGCGGTCGGGTTCCGGGGTGCGCGGGTGGCAGGCCTCGCACTCCTCCTGCGCGTGGGCCGCGACTAGCGGGAACCCCGTCCACGGGCCGTGGTCGAAGGCCTCGGGCGGGATGTCCCGGAAGTCCGTGGCCAGGTGGCAGTCGGCGCAGCGGCCGTACGTGCTCGCCGATGTCTCCGGCGCGAACTGCTCGAAGAACCCCTCGTGCGGGTCCGGATGGCATCCGGCGCACTTGACGGGAGTCCCGTGGAACACGCGCGGGCTGCCCTCGATGGGCGCCGCCTCGTGGCACGCGTTGCAGTCGGTCTCGATATGGCTGCCGATCAAAGGCAGGGACGTCTCCGCGTGCATCTCGACGCTGAAGATGTGCGGCTCGAAGTAGAGCGTCCCGTGGCAGGCGACGCACGCGCCGCTCTTGAACGAACCCTCGCCGAACTGGCCGCCGTGGGGATCCTCGTGGCACGCGGCGCAGTCGTCGGCCGCGCGGGCCGGGTAGCGGGCCTTGAAGTCCTCGTGGTTGAGATCGTGGCAGTCCGCGCAGCCCACTTCGTGATGCGGATCGGTGAGCGAGAACCCGGAGCTTTCGTGCTGCTCCACGGTCATCTCCCCGAGCTGCCTGTCGTTCCAGGTCGTGTGCTCCGCGCGATGGCACACGTCACAGGCGGCGCCGGTGGGGCGGGAGACCTGCAACGCGACGCCGTCGACGAAACCCTCGGCGTGCGAGTTCGCGTGGCAGTCCACGCACATGCGCGCGGCCGGGGCGCGATTCTCGCCTAGCGCCTCGAGCGTGTAGGGCTCGTTCGCGTGGCAGGAGCGGCACTCCATGTTGCTGTGGCCGCCGATCAGCTGCAGGTAGTCCTCGTGGCCGCGCGACTCCAGCTCCGCCCAGGCGCGTTGCCCGTGGCACTGGACGCAGCTCAGCGCCGCGTAGCGGCCCTCGTGCACATCCCCGTGGCACGTCGTGCACTCCTGGTCGAGCCCGATGTAGCGCGTCGCGCCCTCCGGCAGGATCTCGATGTTCACCTGCAGGTGGCACTCGTTGCAGGCCAGCTCGATGTGCCGGCCGTCCATGGGGAAGCGGATCATGTTGTGGTCGAACTCCGCCGGGTCGGGCACGCCCGCGGCCGCGAAGCTCTGCCGGTTGACGATGGCGAAGCCCGCGCCGTGGTGCTCGCTGTGGCACAACGCGCACAGCATGGCCTTGTTCCCAATCACGCCGTGGAGTCCGTTTCCGGCGGCGATCTGCGCGTCGATCGTCTTGTGGCACTCGAGACACGCATCCGACATGCTCAGGAACAATCCGCCGTGGCACGCGGAGCAGCTCTCGCCGCGGTTCAGGTCGCCCACGCGCGCGTGGACGGCCGTGACCTCTCCCGGTGACTTGCGCCCGAGGTGGCCGATCACGACGTAGAGCACCGCCGCAGCCGAGGCCAGGCCGATCCAGAGGCCGGGACGTCCCAGCTTCAACTTTTGCCCCCGAAGAAGAAGGGGTAGTACGCGAGCGCGTAGAC
Source organism: Planctomycetota bacterium (assembly GCA_027297745.1). Classification (GTDB taxonomy): domain Bacteria; phylum Planctomycetota; class PLA2; order PLA2; family PLA2; genus JAPUHK01. Next base: position 62,194 of record JAPUHK010000024.1, read on the forward strand.
GATGTGGATTACCACCAGCAGCACCATCAGCGCCGCCATCCAGCGGTGCAACCAGCGCCAGGTGCCGAGCACCGCGCGCAGGTCCTCATAGTGCGCCGCCATGAGCGCCGTGCGGTGTGCCTTGCGCGCGAGCTGCATCGTTTCCTTGATCTGCTCCTCGTCGATGCCCTCTTCACGCCCTTCGTCCTCCAGGCGTGTGAGCAAGCGCTTCAAGCCGCCCCGGCCGGTCAGCATGGACAGCACGCGCCCAAGGAACCCCGAGCCCCATTGCTTCTTCTCGATCAGCTCATCCACCGCGCTGCGCGCCCGTTCGCGGTACTCCCGTTGGCCCTGGTCCCACTCCTCGGACATGCGGCCGAGGCGGGCCTTGACCTCCTGCAGCTCCAGCTCGCGTCCGTTCGCGGCGCGCGGCACGCAGGCGTAGAAGTAGCGTCCGATGGCGCCGGTGACCAACAGCACCGCCAGCGCCCAAAAGGCGTGCCCCGCGACGGTGTTGCCGGGCGCCATGGCGCCGTGCAGCGTCGCCAGCAAGAGCGCCAGGATGCCCGTGGCGACGTGGCTCGTCATCCAGATCTGCAGGGAGCCGACGTTGAGCCGGAAGCGCGGCGAACGCCGCACCAGATAAAGGAGGTTCACGAGGATCAGCGCGGTCGCGCCGATGCCCAGCCACAGGCCGAGGCCGAGGCCCGGGCGCAGCAGCGCATGCTTCGGGTGCGCGGCGCGCGCGGAGGCCGGCAGGCCGTAGTAGTCCGCGTGCACCATGACCCAGACCAACGCGGCCAGCGAGAGTGTGAAGCCGATGCCGAGCGCGTGGACCAGGCCCGTGCCCTGCTCGCCGAGCTGGGGCGCCGCCTTGCGCAGCGACGGGTCGAAGGACACGCCCGAGCGTTCGAGCAGCTCCAGCGGCGCGCTGCCGCCCGCCATCACGAACACCTCGTCGTTCGGCAACGTGCGCGTCGCCGTGCCGTAGCCGCTCTGCACCGTGAGCTCGACCGAGTCCGGACGGATCGCCCGCACTTCGCTGTTGAACAGGACCTCGAGCTTGCCCTCGCGCAGGCATTCGTCCAGGCGCTCCTGGTTCTTGGGTCGAATGCGGAAGAAGCTCTCCTTGCGGTACGAGAGCGTCACCTGGTTCCCCGGTTGCTCCGCGAGACCCATGGCCGCCTCGACCGCGCTGTCGCCGCCGCCGACGACCAACGTGCGCCGGTGCTGGTACGAGTGGGCGTCCAGCAGGCTGTAGGCCACCTTGGACAGGTCTTCGCCTTCCACGCCGAGCTTGCGCGGCGAGCCGCGGCGGCCCACCGCCAGACAGACGTTGCGCGCCGTGTAACTGCCGGTCTTGGTGCGCACGACGTAATTGCCGTCGTCGTCCCGGCTAAGACCCACGAACGTCTCCTGGGAGCGGATCGGCAGCTGCTGCTCCTCCGCGATGTGCGCCCACAGCTCGACCAGCTCTTCCTTCGTGTAACTGGACTTCAGGCGGCCGTAGAGCGGCAGGTCGACCGGCTGGCTCATGATCAGCTTGCGCCGCGGGTACTTCGCGACCGTGCCGCCGGGCCCGCTCTCCTGGTCCAGCGTCACGAACTTCAGGCCGTGGCGCTTGGCCTCGAGCGAACACGCCAGGCCGGCGGGGCCGGCGCCGACCACGCACAGGTCCAGCGTGCCGTTGGGGTTGGGCTCGTGCTCCAGGCGCCGCGCGACTTCGCCCGCTACGGCCGTTCCGTGGTCGACGGCGGTCTTGATCAGCGAGTGCGCGGTCACCTCACCCGCGAGGAACAGCCCGGGCGAGCCCACGGCCTCGAGCTGTTCGGTCAGGACCGGGATGTCCCGGCGCTCGGCGATGTCGCTCAGCGTGACCTTGATCGCGCCGACGGGGCACTCGCGCTCACACAGGGCATGGCCGACGCAGCGCGCGCCGTGCACGACCATGGCCTGGCCGTGCACGAGCTTCAGCACCTGGTCCTCGGGACAGACGTCGACGCACGTGCCGCAGCCCAGGCAGCGGGACAGATCGACGACGGGTTGGGCGAGCTGGGCCTTGTCACTCCCCTGACGGACCGCCTGCTCACGGTCGCCCAGCGCGCGGCGCATGCGCCGGAGCTCCAGGCGCCGCGCGATCGCCACCATGAGGGATAGGCCTAGGGCGACTACGACTCCAATAAGGAGGGGCCAACTCATGCCTTCACTCCGGCCTCAGTGCTATGCCCTCCTGCCCGACCTCCCAGACCCGCCCGTCTACTTGCCGCCGGCGCTTCGCGCCCTGAGCTCCCGGTCCCGGGAGCTGCCGCTGACGTTCATGGACGTGGCCTTGCGTCGCGTCTCGCCCTGGCTGAAGGCCGGGGCAGGCGGGCCCTCGACGGGCTGGGCGGCGCTCACGGGCAGGGCGGCCGACTCGACATACGCGCGAGCAGCCTTCAGGCAGGCGTCGAACTCGCCGTCGAGATCAGAGACCCGCTTGGCCAGCGCGCGCGCTTCGCCCTGGATCTCGGACACGGCCACGGGGTTGAGGTCGTTGCCCAGGAAGAGCGCGTGGTCGCGCAGGCTGTTGTTGACCGCATCATAGGACGCCAGGGCGGGCTCCGCGGCCGCGACGATGGCGTGGTAACGCTCGCGAGTCTCCACCAAGCGGTTGCGGCTGCGCTGGCGCAGCTCCACGCTGCTGATGTCCTTGAGGTCATCGGCCCACTGATCGAAGACCGGATCGCTCGAGTCCTTCATGTTCTCGATGCTGTCCCGAAGCTTTTCGGCCTGCTCCTCGGAGTTCTCGATGGCCGTCATGAACTCCCCGTAGGCCGTAACCGCATCGCCCTGGAAGTCGGACGCGACGATCGCGCGCAGCGCGTTCACCGCGCCGTGGGCCCTTTCCTTGGCCGCCTCGGAGTCGACGTAGACCAGCTCGATCGCGCTGACGAGCTCGTTTACGTGGCCGGGGCCGCCGCTGCTCTTCAGGAAGTCGAAGTTGAAGTTCTTGATGGCCTCGCAGGCCGGAAGGGCCACGAGGCAGACCGCCAAAACGAGGGGTTTAACGATGGTGCGCACTTGAGTTCCTCTCCGGGGTTCCAATGCATGCCTCTCTGGGGAATCCGGAGGCTTATCGGCATTGGGGGGTGGGGGGTTTAGTCGGGGGCGCACCAATGGGTAGTGCATCGATGCCGGACAGTTGTCTCAGAATGATGCGGTCGCGCTGTCTGTCGGGGTGCCGACCGTCATTCAAGAGGTAGACGTAAGTCGCCAAGGAAGCCAAGGAGTCGCCAAGGAAGGCCAAGAGGTGTTTCCACAAGGGCTGCCCAGCAGTCACCGGAGGCCCTTGGCTCTCTTGGCTTCCTTGGCGACAAAACCCGCGGCCGAGGGGCACATGTACCAATTGCGGTTCAGAGGCTTGTGGCGCCGATACAATCAGTGCATCCGCACAGCGGGGCCCGCCACCCTCGCAGCGGCTGCAGGAGGGCGGATCTTGCTCGCGGACGTTCTGTTGCACTCCGATCCACCGGCCCACGGGCCGGTCGAGCCCACTTCTGTGTCCGGACGCACGGCAATACGCTCCCTGGGGCAGGCCCTTTCCGTCCTGGCCCTGCTGCTCGCCGCCGCCTGCGGCGGGAGCGACCGCACGTACACGATCGAGGATGTGCGCGAGGGCCCGGCCTCCGCGCCGCAGGCGCGCGCCACGAGCGCTGAGCGTTTCGGCATGGGCGGCCCTGTGGGACCCGGCCACGGACAGCCCGGCGGGGATCCGCATGGCGGTCCTCGCGGGGGCGCTCCCCAAGCTGCGCCCAAGTTCAAGTGGGAGGTGCCGCTCGGCTGGAAGGAGATCGCAGCAACGCGCATGCGCGCCGCGAACTTCAAGATTGAACGCGACGC
>JAPUHK010000240.1 GCA_027297745.1 Planctomycetota bacterium
TCGATCTCCTGGAACACAACCCCTTCCCGGGTGCACCGCCGCGCTACATGCGCGCCATCATCTATGACTACGCGTTCACGGATCCCGCCGAGCGCAGCGCGACCGGCAACTGGTGGAAGCGCACGTTGCTCGGCCGCTGGTCGCCTGTCTTGGAGCGGCCGGACTTCGGAGACGGCCGCTGATGCCGGAGCGCCGGAGGTCGAGACCGAGAACAGCGACCTGGTCGCCGTGGGCGTCGGTTGGGCCAAGCCCGCCGACGGTTCCCTGCGCGATCAATACGTGGTCGAGATCTTCTACCGGCTCCAGATCGCCGAGAACGTCGCGATCACGCTGGACCTTCAACTTCTGATCGACCCGGCGCTCAACCCCGCAGAGGACGTCATCGTCGTGGTGGGCGTGCGCGGGAGGCTCGCGTTCTAGCCATGCGTAAGCTGTGGTTACTGTCCTTCGCTCTTGTCGCTCTGGGCTCCGTTGCCCGCGTGGGCACGGCCGGCGCGTAGCGCCGAGACCGGCAAGGACGAGGGCGGCGTACGCGGACGGGGGAGCTAGAACGGCATCACTTCTTCGAGCACCTGCTCGGCGACGAAGATCTGGGAGCTGTTCCGGATGGCCAGCGCGATCGCGTCCGAGGGGCGGGCGTCGACCTCGATCTCCGACCCGTCCCGCTGCAGCACCAGGTTCGCGTAGAAGGTGCCGTTCTTGAGCTCGGTCACCTCGACCCGGGAGATGTTGGCGCCGAGGCTGCCGATGACCTTGTTCATCAGCTCGTGGGTCAGCGGGCGCGGCGTCTCCTGCTCCTTCACGAAGCGGTCGATGGCCAAGGCCTCCATCATCGAGATCACGATCGGGAACTGGCGCTGGCCGCCCTTCTCGCGCAGAAAGATGAATTGCTGGTCCGAGCTCTCGTTGATGATGATGCGGGCCAGCTCCATCTCCACCATGCCGCTCATGCGGGCAGTCTAGCAGGGGCGTACGGCGGCCGCCCCTTCCGCTTGGGCTGTGAGCGGCCTCCGCTCTAGAATGGCGCCATGCCGACCCTGCGGGTGGTGCGTGGGCGTTCGACGGCGGAGCAGTTCTCCTTCAAGGACGTGATCCACATCGGGCGCGCGCCGGAGAACGAAGTACGCGTGTTCGACGAGGCGGTGAGCCGCCGGCACGCGCTCGTGCGGCGCGAGGAGCAGAGCTATGTCGCCGAGGACTGCGGGTCGACGAACGGGCTGTTCGTCAACGGGCGGCGCGTACAGCGGGCCGTGCTCAAGACCGGCGACGAGGTCAGCGTGCGCGGGCTGACGCTGGTCGTCCTCGAAGACGGCGCAGTACAGCGTTCGACCGTGGCCGTCGACCGCCGGCTCGAGGTGCAGTCGCGGCTGGAGCCCAAGGACGTGCGCTTCGGCGGGCCGGAGGAGAGCGTGCTTCCGCGGCTGGCGGCGCTGTACCGCGTGACCGAGTTGCTCGGCACGGACCGCGAGCGGCTGAAGACGGGCCTGCTGCAGACCGTCGAGGAGGCCTTCGGGCCGTGCCGCGCGGCCCTGGTGCTGCCGACGGGCTCCGTGGGCGTGTTCTCCCGTTCCGTGGTGGATCTGGTGGGCGTGCGGCGTGAGGCGCTGATCGTGCGCGACCCGCCCACGGAAACGCCGGGCGCGGAGTCGTTGATCGCGACCCGCGTGAGCACAGCTATGGCGGCGCCGCTCGGCAACTTCGGCGTGCTCTACGTGGACCGCTCCGGCGGTGAGGCTTTCGGCACGGAGGACCTCGAGCTGCTGACGGCGTTGGCCAACGCGGTCACGCCCGCCCTGCGGCCCGCCGACCTCGCGCCCCCGCCGACGCAGGGCGCCGCGCGCATGCTGGGGGACTCCCCGGCCATGCTGAAGCTCGCCGCCGTGATCGAGCGCGTCGCGCCCACGTCCGCCACCGTGTTGATCACGGGCGAGACCGGCACCGGCAAGGAGCTCGTGGCGCGCTCGATTCACTCGAACAGCCCGCGCACGTCGCAGCCCTTCGTGGCCGTGAACTGCGCCGCCTTCGTCGAGACGCTGCTCGAGGCGGAGCTGTTCGGCCACGAGAAGGGCGCCTACACCGGCGCGGACCGCGCGCGCGCCGGGCGCTTCGAGCAGGCGCACGGCGGCACGCTCTTCCTGGACGAGGTGGGGGAGCTGAGCCCCGGGATTCAGGCCAAGCTGTTGCGTGTGCTGGAGGAGCGCGAGTTCCACCGCCTCGGTGCGACGAAGACGACGCGCGTGGACGTGCGCATCCTGGCAGCCACGAACCGTGACCTGCGCGCCGGCGGCTTCCGCGAGGACCTGTACTACCGCCTCGGTGTGGTCACGCTGGAGTGCCCGCCCCTGCGCGAGCGTCCCGGCGACGTCGCCTTGTTGGTGCGCGCCTTCCTCAACGAGCATCGCTTCAGCGACGACGCCATGCGCCTGATCGAGGCGTACGACTGGCCCGGCAACGTGCGCGAGCTGCGCAACCTGTGCGAGCGCTGCTCCGTGCTCGCCCAGGGCGAGGTGATCGAGTCCATGGACCTGCCGCTCGAGGTGCGCATCGGCCACCCCGCCGGCGGCGAGCCGGGGAGCGTGCGGACGCTGAAGGAGATGGAGCGCGAGATGGTCGTGCGGGCGCTGGAGGCCACGGGCGGCAACCGCACGAAAGCCGCGAAGTTGCTGGGCATCACCTACCCGACGATCAAAAAGAAGATCGACGAATTCGGTCTCTGACGGGCACGCGGGCATGGTGGCCCCCCGTACCCCCAGATGTGGCACGGGCTTGCGGCCGCGGATCGATGGGGGGTGCCCCATCAGGAAAGGTTCTTTCCAGGTGGGGTCAAAAGGGCTTTCATCCGGCCCGTTGGCGCTTTGGGGATAGATCGGCGTAAAGCCTTGCGTAGCTGCGACTTCTGCTTAGGGCTGGCTTGTGGCCCCAGCCTTGCTTTAGGAAGGGCATGGCTACGGAGATGGCGGAAATCATGATGGTCACGTGCCCCGCCTGCGGGCGCAACTTCCCCGCCCCGGAGGACGCTGAGGAGGTCGAGTGCCTCTGCAGCACGCGCTTCGACCCGGCGACCAAGCCGACGGTGGTCGACCCCTTCCTCGGACGGGAGGTCTCTGGCTACCGCATCGAGGAGATCGTCGGCCGCGGCGGCATGGGCACGGTCTACCGCGCCATCCAGCTCAGCCTCGGCCGCTCGGTGGCCTTCAAGGTGCTGCCGGCCGCCTTCAAGGACGACCGCCAATTCCTGTCGCGCTTCCACCGCGAGGCGGAGGTGCTGGCCTCGCTGTCGCACCCCAACGTCGTGCAGATCATCGAGCGCGGCGAGGTCGACGGCCGCTGCTACCTCGTGATGGAGTACATCGAGGGCGGCAGCCTGCGCCGCCTGCTCCACAAGGGCGCGCTTCCCCTCGACCAGGCGGTGAGCGTCTTCGGCCGCCTGCTCGACGGCCTCTCGTACGCGCACGGCCAGGGCGTCGTGCACCGCGACATCAAGCCGGAGAACGTGCTGCTCACGCGCGACGGCGACGTGAAGGTCGTGGACTTCGGGTTGAGCCGCGTACTCGGCCGGGAGGAGGTCTCCCGTCTCACGCACACGCACATGGTGATGGGCACGTACGAGTACATCGCTCCCGAGCTGCGCGAGGGATCGCGCCACGCCACGGAGCTCAGTGATCTGTACTCGACGGCGGTTGTCTTGTACGAAGCGCTCACCGGCGAGCTCCCCATGGGCCGCTTCGAGCTTCCGGATTCGAACGCGCGCGTACGCAAGCTGCTGGACCGCGCGTTGAGCAAGGATCCCGCTCGCCGGTACGCCAGCGCCGCAGAGATGGCGTCCGAGCTGCGAGATTGTCTTTCGAAGCGCCCCGTGCGCACGGACGACCTGAAACAGCGCATCGCGCAGGCCGCCACCAAGACGGCCGACGTGGCCACCGAGGTGGCTGCCGACACAGCGAAGTTCGCGCGCCAGGCCGCTTCGAAGGCGAAAGCGGCCTCGCAGAAGGCGCGGCGCGCCTATCAAGGGTGGAAGGGGAGCCCCTCGCACACCTGGTTGGCGCGCACCTGGCGCCGCATTCTGGGGCGGGAACCGGGGCCCGCGCCCGTCCCCGCAGCGCCGGCGACGTCGGTGCGCGGGCCGGCGCGCTTCGAGTCGAACTACGACCTGTTGATCACCATGCTCTCGGTGACGGGCATCCTGTTCGTCGTCGGGGGGGTGGCGCTGCTGCTGAGCGGCCAGGGCGTCGAGCTCGGGCTGATCGACCTGCGGCCGGCGACGGCTGGCGTGATCGTCTCGCTGTACGGCTTCTTCCTGACGATCGCGGCGGACCGCGCGCGCAACTACCGGCGCCTCCCGCGCCTCCTGTTGCTCGCTCTGAGCGGTCTGCTGCTGGCCACGGGGGTGGGAGCGCCCATCGCGTTGCTCGTGTGGTGGCAGTTGCAGCGGCACGACATGCGCGTCTACCTCAATGCGCGCGCCGGCGGCATGAGCTCGGCTCGCGCTGCGGCGGTTGCTCAGAATCTCCCGCCGCCCCTCGACACCGATACCGACCTGCTCGATGCGCAGCGCCAGCCCTCGCGCGCGTTCGGCGTCATGCGGGCGCTCATGTGGACGGCGGCGCTTGCCGCGCTCGGGTCGTTGCTCATTCTGATGTTTGGATAAGGCAAAGTCCGGCCCCGGGAACCCCGTCAAGAGAACCCGGAGCCGGTGGAACAGGACCGGAGGCCCTGCGCCTCCTATGAAACCAAAACGGAGGATTCCCATGAAGAAGTTGTTTTTGATCGCGATCGGGGTTACGGCCGCGGTCGCCTTCATCGGCTTCGACTCGGTGAGTGCATTCATGGACCAAACCCGGGACTCGATTCGCGAAAAGCTTTCGTCTCCCGAGATGGACCTCGAATGCAAGCTCAACGAAGCGAAGTCACTGGCCGACCGCTGTGCGGACTCGGTGATCAAGGGCCGCGTGCACCTGGCCCGGCTCGACGCGCTCGTGCAGGAGCGCGATCGGCAGCTCGTCGCGCGCACCGCGCGACTGAACCGCGACCGGCAGGTGCTGGAGCGGCGGCAGGCGCTGCTGCAAAACCCCAGCGCCGAGTACCGCATCGGCAACGAGATCGTCTCGCACCGCACGCTGAACCGCGACGCGCTGCTGCGGGCGCGGGGCTTCAAGACCGACCGCGCAGTTCTGCAGCACCTCGAGGACACGGTCGTGGACCTCAGGGCCCAGAGCACGCAGACCGCGGCCGAAATCGAGTTGGCGGAGGTCGAGCAGGTGCGGCTCAGGGAGGAGATCGTCTCCCTGCGCGCCGAGCTCGAGAACCTGAAGGCACGCCGTGCCGTGGCGCAGACGCGCCAGGAGGCCGGCTACATCTTCGACCGCTCGACGTTCGACAACGCCCGCGAGAAGGTGGCTGAGCTGCGCGCCACGATCGCGGAGCAGAACAAGCGGCTCGATTTCTACGGCCGCAGCGCCGCCGCGGGCCGCGGGCTGATCCCCGCGGACCTGGACGTTGAGGAAGAGGACGGTCTCGCGTTGATCGAGGCGGTCCTGAGGCAGTAGCAAGCACGTTGGCGGGGGCGCGGTTCGCCGCGCCCCCAGGCCCGGAGAAAGACCATGCGCACACTAATCTGGATTCTCATCACCTGCCTCCTGGTCCTCTGGGGCTACTACGTCGCTGCCATCGCACCGCACACCAGCCGCCGGCCGGTGCCCGTGGACGTCGGGCCCGACGAGTTGAGCGCGGGATCTCTCAACAATCGCGGCGTAATCCTCGTTGGTAGAGGGCAGGGCGCCGACGCGCTGGCCTTCTTCGAGCGGGCGCACCAGCTCCGTCCTGACGATGTCGTCGTCGCGCGCAACTACGCATGGCAGCGGGCGCGCGAGCAAAAGCGGGGCTGGTTGCGCGCGCTCGGAGCGGGCTCGCTCGGAGCGTTCCTGCTCACGGTCTGGAGCGTCTTCGTCGGGACCTTCCGGCGGATCCGCGACCGCTTCCGGCTGGGCCGCGCGCACGTGCGCGGCGAGCCCTGGGTGCGCATCGACAGCAAGACCAAGAAGGCGGAGTTGAACCTGCACTTCACGGAGCCGGTCGGGTGCTTGCTCCGCCGCCATCCCCTGGTGATCGTCTGGTCCTCGGCGCAGCACGGGAAACACATGAAGAGCCGGCCCGAGGCTTCCGCCAAGGGCACCACCCTGCGTGTCCCCTTGAAGGGGCACCGGCTCAACGAGCTGCGCCGCTACCCGGGTGATTGGAAGGCTTTCCTGTACCTTGGCAAGACTCCGGTGGGCCGGGCGGCTGCGAGGGTAGGCTGATGGCTCTCAGGGTGGGCGTAGACATGGACAAGCAAACGCGTGTCAGCGAGTGGAAGCCGGAGCCGTTTGTAGGCCGGACCTTCGACGGTTACCGCGTGGAGGGGCTGATCGGCGTGGGCGGCATGGGCGCCGTCTACAAGGCGACGCAGCTTTCGCTCAACCGCAGCGTTGCCCTGAAGGTGCTTGGCCAGGCGCTGGTGGGCGACCCGCAGTTCCGTGAGCGCTTCCACCGCGAGGCGGACGCACTCAGCCGCCTGAGCCATCCGAACATCGTCACGGTCATCGACCGCGGCGAGCTGGACGGTCAGCCGTACCTGGTGATGGAGTACGTCGAGGGCGCGAACCTGCGCAGCGTGATGAAGCAGGGGCCGCTCAGCCCGGCGGAGGCGCTGCAGATCGTGAGCTCCGTGCTCGAGGCGCTGCAGCACGCCCACGGCCAGGGCATCGTGCATCGCGACATCAAGCCGGAGAACGTGCTGCTGTCGCGCGGCTCGCTGGTGAAGGTGGCCGACTTCGGCCTCAGCCGTCTGCTTGGCCCCGCGGAGAGCACGCGCCTGACGCATACGCACGTCGTGCTCGGCACATACGAATACATGTCGCCGGAACAGCGCGAGAAGGCGAAGGAGGCGGACGAGCGCTCGGACATCTACGCGACCGGCGTGATCCTGTACGAGATGTTGACGGGCGAGCTTCCGATCGGGCGTTTCAAGCCGCCGTCGGAGCTTCGGAAGGGATGCTCGACGCGCATCGACGCCCTGATCGACAAGGCATTGGAGAAGGATCCCGCGGCTCGTTACCAGCGCGCGTCGGAGATGGGGGGCGCGGTCTCGGCCGTGCTCGCGCGCCCGTCGGTCCAGGAGTCGTCCAAGACGATCTTGTCGGTCGGCGCGGGAGGGTTCGCGCCGCCGGTGGTCCCCGAAGCCGTGCCCGCGCCGGAGTCCACCGAAGTGCCCAGCTCGTACCGGCCGCAGCGCTTCGAGAATCACATCCACAACCTCATCACGATGAATCGGGTCATCGGTTCGATCGTGCTCCTGATCGGGATGTTCTTCATGGCGTCGATGCTCCTCTATCGCGCGCAGGGCAGCCTGAACGCGCCGCTGTCGATCGCGTCGCTGCTCGGCGTCGGCATGTTCCTCGCGACGCTCCTCCTGTGGTGGACGGCGAAGCGCCTGGGTGACTACGACCCGCACGGACGCTCCTGGCAGGCCTCCCTCTCCGTGGTTGCCGGCTGCACCGGCGTGCTCCTGCCGTACACGATCTACTCGTTCTGGGTGCTCTACGGGCACCGCGGCAGAGCCTACTTCGACGCGCGTAGCCGCGGACTCGACTCCACGGCGGCGGCAGTGTACGCGTACAACGCGCTCGAAGGCGGCTCCGGTCCCGTGATGCCGCCGGTGCGCGACCAGCCCCCGTGTACGGGCATAGTGTGCGCGGCCTACGTCTGGTGGCTCGTGGGCCTGATGGTCGCGGGCATCGTCGCGCAGACCGCCGGGAGCTACGTCCTCGGCCTCTGGACCTCCGTCTGGCTCGGCATCACCGTGCTGCTCGGCGGCATCGGCTTGTTCGACTGCTTGACCCACCGCAAACGCGGCGCCGGGGCGGCCGCCTGCGTGATCCTGCTCTGTTTGATTACCCTAGCGGTACTGAAGCTAATGATCGGCGTGTAATGGAAGTCGATCCCAAAGCGAAGACGCGCATCACCGAAGCCACGCCCGATCCGTTCGTCGGGCGCACGGTCGACGGCTTCCGCATCGAGGAGATGATCGGGCGCGGCGGCATGGGCACCGTCTACAGGGCGACGCAGCTGTCGCTCAGCCGCTCGGTCGCGCTCAAGATCCTGCCGGAGACCCTGCTCGGCGACGCGCACTTCCGGGAGCGCTTCCACCGCGAGGCGGAGGTGCTCAGCAAGCTCACGCACCCGAACATCGTGACGGTCTTCGAGCGCGGCGAGGTGGACGGCCGTCCGTACCTCGTGATGGAGTTCGTCGAGGGCACGAACCTGCGCGAGGTGCTGCGCCGGGGCCCGCTGCCGCAGGCCGAGGCGCTGCAGATGCTGAGCTCGCTGCTGGCCGCGCTCGAGCATGTGCACCGCCACGGCATCGTGCACCGCGACATCAAGCCGGAGAACATCCTGCTGACGCGCAACAGCGTGCCCAAGGTGGCCGACTTCGGCCTCAGCCGGATGCTCGGCCCCGAGGAGCTGACACGCCTGACGCGCTCGCACCTGATGCTCGGCACGTATGAGTACATGGCGCCCGAGCAACGCGAGCACGCCAAGGAAGCGGATGAACGCTCCGACCTCTACGCCGCGGGCGTCGTGCTGTACGAGATGCTGCTCGGCGAGCTGCCCATCGGGCGCTTCGAGCTGCCCTCGCAGAAGCGTCCGGGTGAGTGCGACCGCCGGGTGGACGCGATCATCGAGCGCAGCCTGGACAAGAACCCCGATCGGCGCTTCCAACGCGCCTCCGAGATGGGCGACGCCGTGTCCGCGATCCTGGAGCGGCCGCAGCCGGAGCCGCCGCGCGCGCCGCCGGAGGGAGAGCAAGAGCCGCTGCTGCCGCCGGACTTCGGCGACAAGCCGCGCGCCTACCGCCCGATGCGCTTCGAGGCGCACATCGACAACATCGCCACTATCAACACCGCGCTCGGGACCGTCTGTTACGCCGTCGGCTTCATGGCGCTGTTCGGCCTGTTCCGCTGGGCCTGGGGCGGCTTCGTGTTGTTTTTCGTGGCCGGTTGGTACCTGCGCGCGACCGCCGACCAGCTGCGCAAGTACCGTCCCCCCGCCCGCAGCGCGCAGGCGGTGATCTCCATAGCCTGCTGCCTTACCGGCGTGCTGTTCATCTTCGGCTACTACTCGCTGTGGGCGCTTTTCGGTCCCAAGGGGCGCACGTACTACCAGGCGCGCAGCCGCGGCATGAGCGAGGACCAGGCCGCGCGGCACGCTTACCGCATCCTCGAGGAGCCCTTCCCGCAGCCGCCGCCGCCTCCCAGGCCGGTGCCCAAGCCGGAGCCGCAGGCGCCCACGCCCTCGCAGATCCCGGTGCAGTCCATCGCCACGTCGCAGGTCGAGCCGTGGCCGCCTAGGCGCCCTCACCGCGTTGCGCGGCAGATGCGCCGCGTCTCCCCCTTCCTGCGCGGGGGGCTCCTGCTCGGCGTGCTGGCCGGCCTCGGCGCGCTGACGCTGCTGATCGTGGATCCGCGCAGCGATTGGCTTGACGACAAGACGGCCCGTCCCATCTTCGCCGGGATCGTCGTGCTGATCGTGATCGGCCTGCTCCATACGATCGTGCGCGGCCTGCGCCGCTGACGCCGGGCGTTCGCTACAATTCGCGCCTCATGCACGGGGCGGTCCTGGTCACGCTCACCCGCGGATCCACGCCGGAGTCCGAGCATCACGGTTCATATTGCGTGGTGCAGGACGGCGAGGTCACGCGTGCCCGCGGGAACATGGAGACGCCGGTCTTCTGGCGCTCTGCGGCCAAGCCCATCCAGGCCATGGCCGTCATCGAGACCGGCGCCGCCGATCGCTTCGGGCTCACCCCCGAGGAGGTCGCGCTGTGCGTGGGCAGCCACGACGGCTCCGTCAAGCACTCCGAGACCGCGCTGTCGATCCTGACCAAGGCCGGCGAGGATGCCGGGCTCTTGCGCTGCGGGGGACACCCGCCGCTCAGCCGCGAGGTCGCGCACGAGTACATCCGCGACGGCTTCCAGCCGGGCCGCCTGCAGGACAACTGCTCCGGGAAGCACGCGGGGATGATCGCCGCTGCGAAGGCGATCGGTGCAGACCCCGCCGCTTATGCAGACCCCGCACACCCCGTGCAACAGCTCAACCTGCACAACATGGCGCTCCTGACGGGGCTCGACGCCGCGCAGATCAAGCTCGGTACGGACGGCTGCGCCGTTCCTTCGTTCGGCGTCCCGCTGCCGGCCATCGCTCAGGCTGCGGCGCGCTACCTCTCGCCGGACGGTCTGCCCGAGCCGAAGGCGGCAGCCGCACGGCGCATCTTCGAGTCCGTCAAGGCCCATCCCGAGATGATCGCGGGACCGAAGCGGCTCGCGACGGCAATCGTGCGCGCGGGCAAGGGGCGGCTGCTGGCCAAGTCGGGCGCGGAAGGTGTGTACATGGTGGGGCGGGCCGGTGGGCGCAGCGCGTTCGCGGTGAAGATCGCCGACGGGCGGCAGCGCGCCCTGCAGGCGGTGGTCGTCGCGCTGCTCGAGGAGCTCGGTTGGGTCGAGCCGGGCGTCTTGGGGCGTTTCTTTCCGCGCGCGGTGCTCAGCCGCGAGGGGGATCCCGTCGGGGAGATGCGGGTGGTGCTGTGAAGCGCGTCTACGACGTGCCTTCGGTACCGCGTCTCAAGCGCGATGCGCACAAGGGCGACCGCGGCCGCGTGCTCATCGTCGCGGGCTCGCTGAACATGTCGGGGGCGGCGCGTCTCACGGGCTGGGGTGCGCTGCGCGGCGGCGCCGGTCTGGTGACGATCGCGACGCCGGACGCCGCGCAGCCCGTGGTGGCCGGCGACCTGCCGTGCGCGCTCACGTTGCCTCTGCCGTCTTCCAAAGGGGTGCTCGTGCGCAGAGCGGCTGCGCCCGCGCGCGAAGCGGCGGAGTCCGCCGACGCGGTCGCCATCGGCCCCGGCTTGACCACGCGCGTTGGTCCTTTCCTGCGGGCGTTTCTCAAAGGGCTCGACAAGCCGATCGTGATCGATGCCGACGCGCTCAACGTGCTCGCGCAGGAGCCCGACCTGCTTCACAAGCTCGAGGCCTGCCGGGTCCTCACTCCGCATCCCGGCGAGGCCTCGCGCCTGCTCGGTAAGCAGCTGGCCGGTGGGCCTGAAGTGCGGCGCGAGGCCGCGCGGCAGCTGGCCGACACGCACGACGCCGTGATCGTCTTGAAGGGTGCCGGCACGGTCGTCTGTGACGGCGAACGTGTCTACGTCAACAAGACCGGCAACCCCGGCATGGCCACGGGTGGAAGCGGCGACGTGCTCACCGGTCTGATCGCCGCGCGTCTCGCTGCGGGCGCCGAAGCTTGGGCCGCCGCCGTACAAGGTGTCTACGTCCACGGTTGCGCCGGTGACCTGGCGGCCGCGGCGGTAGGCGAGGCGGGCATGATCGCGACCGACATCGTCGGCAGCTTGCCGACTGCCCTTGCGGACCTGGGCGAGCGGGGCCGGCAGCGCGCTCGGGGGCGCCGCAAGAGCGACCGGGCCACCGGCAGCCGCCGCAGCGGCAGGAGTGGGCGATAATCCCAGGGCCGTGGCTCTGCTTCTGCTTCTCGCCACCACCCTCTACGAGCTGCCCGGCGCACCCTTGCCGGAGCCGGCTCCGGAGGTGCGCCTCCGCGTCGAAGCCGCGCTCGTGCGCCTGCGCCAGGGACGAGAAGAAGAGGTCGAGCGCGCCGTGCGTGAGCTGGCCTTCGCCGGCGAGCCGGCGCTGGGGCTCGTGCTGAAGCGCCTCAACGAGGCAGGCCCGGGGGAGCGCCTCTTGCTGCTGGTTTCCATGAGCCGCGTGCCGCGCGCCGCGCCGCTGCTCGAACGCGCCCGTTCGGACCCCAGTGCCCCGGTACGCGCGTGGTTTGCGCCGCTGGTCACGGAACCAACGCCGCCCCTCAAGGAGCTGGCCGCGCGCTACATCAAGTTCCTCTCGATTGCGGAGAAGGAGAAGCTGCAAGACCACAGGGTCGACTACGAAGAGTACATACGCAAGCTGCGCGAGCTGACGGATGAAGAGTTGAAGGTCGCGATCGAGGAGTTATCGAACGCGCTCCTGCTTCAGGATCACTTGCCCCGCATGCGGGACCCGGCCTTCGCCGAGCTCGTCCGGGCCCGGCGCAAAGAAGCGGCCTTGGAGTTCGCGAAACGGGGTGCCCGAGCGCTGCGCACGGGAGAGCTGGCGCCGTACCGGGGGGACCCGCTCTTCGTCACCTACCTGGCGCTCTTGCGCGAGAAAGGCAACGCGTTTCACACCGCCGTGGTCGCGCTCATCGCGCTTGGCCCGGAGATCGATTTGGCTCTGGCTGGCCTCCTGGGCCAGGAGACCCACGAGCCGCGCGTCATCCTGCGTTTGCGGAGCGCCGTGCGCGCAGACCGCGGCCGCGGCCTGTATGGCGATCTGAGCGTGTACCGGCCGGAAGTGCAGCGCGCGCTCCTGGACCTCGCGCCCGAGATCCTGGACCCGCAAGAGGGGATCGTTGCGGGCGAATGGGGGACGCGGTCCGGGGACGCCGGCGTGCGCAGCTACGCGCTCGCCCTGCTGGCCTCGTACCCGGCTCCCGCGGGCGTCGCGTCGGCACGCGCGCTGCTGGACCCGGAGCGTGAAGATCTTCGCTCGCCGGACTTCATCGCGGCTGCGCAGCTTCTGGCGCGCGCCGGCCTCGCCGAGGATCTGGCACGCCTGGCCACGTTGGCGGAGATCCAAGTGCCGCAGGCGGATACCGCCTGTGCGCGCCGGTTGAGCAGTCTGCGCGTAGCAGCCGTGCGCGGTCTGCGCGGCTTCGAAGGTGTGGGACGCGAGCAGCTCGCCGAGCGCTACTTCGCCTCGGAGTCTCCGATCCTGCGTGGACTGGGCGTTCAGTTGGCGCGCGACCGCGCCGGGCTGGAGCGCCGGCTGGCCGAGGCCGAGGACGCGGCCCTGATGCGCGTGCTGGCTCAGCGCCTGCTCGAGGTGCACGGCCTGGACGCCGCCGCAGCCGTTCTGGACGCGTTGCGCAGGCTGGGCCCGTCTCAGCGCGTCGTGCTGTTGCAGCGGCTGCGCAGGCTCGACGCGGTCGAGGCCTTCGTCGAGCTGGCGGAAGACGACGACCCGGCCCTGCAGCAGAAGGCGCTCGGGCATCTGCTTTCGTTCGAGCAGCTCGATGCGCGCTTCGAAGAGCGCCTGCTGCGCGTGCACGACGGAGTATCGAAGGAGCTGCGGCCCTACGCCCTCGGCGCGCTGCTCCCGCTCGGAACGCCGGAGGCGCGCAAGCGCCTGCAAGCCAGCGGCGCGGACCTGTTCGACACGCTGGTCGCCCGCGCGCGCGAAGATCTGCCGATCCCGTTCCCCTTTGCGCTCGACGCCTATCTGGCGGACGCGGATGCGGCCCGGCTGGAAGCGCTGCTGACGGTGGCCGAAGTCATGCCGGAAGTCACGCCCGGCTTCTATGCCAAGCTGCTGGCCGCCTGGGAAGGGGTCCCCAAGGATGCGGAGGAGCCGCACGTCGTGCGCTCACGCATCTTCGACGCGCTGGCCGCCTCGAACGACAAGCTGAGCGCGGCCGGCCTGTTTGCGCGCGTGCGCGCAGGGCAGGAGCTCGAGCCCGACCAGTTGGACGGCACGATGATGGCCGCCAGCGCGCTTCTGAGCTCCGAGGACCTGCTCGCGCTCTTGCCGCGCCTGCGCGAGGCCGCGGAAGCGCTGCACCCTCTCCAAGACAAGGAGGTCCCACCGCCGGACCTGAACAGCGAGAGGCTCTTGCTGCGAGGGCTGAACGCGTTGTCGTGGGCACGAGTTGAAGGCGCCCTGCCGCTCATGTGCGACTTCGTGCTCGACCCGGCGTTGCAGCCCTCGGCGTTCAAGGACCATGAGGGTTCCGACCTGCCGCGCTGGGCGCTCGACGCGCTGAGGCATTTCCCGCCGCAGAGGGTCGACGCGGTTTTTCGGAAGGCGCTTCAGCGGGCCGAGGCCGGCGGGACGCTGGCCGCCCTCGAGCCGGACTACCTGCTGGAGCTGCTGAAGCACGGCTATCGCGGTGGGTGGCGCGGACGGCGGCTCTACGAGGTGATGCTCGCGCTGTGCGCGGTGCTGGAGCGTCTGCCCTACGAAGCGGACTACCTCTATTACAAGATGCGCGCCGTCGCTTCGGGCTACCGCCGCTACAAGCAGGCCGCGGCCCTGTGCCGGGCGCACGCGGAGCGCAGCTCGAGACTCGGCCGGGCGGAGGACGAGGGCCACTTCTCCCCGCGGCGCATGCGCGTGTGGGCGCAGCTTTACGATGCGCGCGCCGCGAAGGACGAGGCCGCGTTACGCCGCGCGTTCGAACAGGCCGGCGGCGACCCGTTCCTGCTCAATGTCGGCGCCTGGGGGCTGAGCTCGGACCGGATGGCGCTCGACCTCGCCGATGCGCAGAGCGGCGAGGCCGTGCGTCTCACGGGCGGCCTCAACGTGGTGATCCGCGACACGCTGGCGGCGCTGCGCTTGAAGCGCGGCCGGCCCGAGGAGGCGCTGGCGCTTCTCGATCCGGAACAGCGGCTACCGGTCGAGCGCCCCGACTGGAGCGGTTGGCTCCCGCTGCACGAGGCCGTGGCGCGCGCCACCCTGGGCCAGGACGACAAGGTCGCCTACCTGCTCGATACCGCGCTGGAGCGCGACCGCCGGTTGATCGCCTGGGCCCGCGCCCAGCCCTCACTGCAGCGCTTCGGCGCAGTCTTCGACGAGGTGGAGCTCAACTTCTTCCGCGTCCTCTTCGGTCGGCAGTAGCTCCAGACCCTTACCCCTACCCTTACTTCTACTTCCGCGGAAGGGACAGGAGTGAAAGGTAGGGGTAGGGATAGTAGAGGTGTGTGAGGCGCTGCCGCACCCAAACAAAAGGCTGCGGGCGGCCCGAGAAGCCGCCCGCAGGGTCGTCCGTTGCGACGAGACCGGTCCAATCGATCTACCGCTCGTAGCGGACGTGGATTCCGTAGCCGTGCTCGCTGTGCCGGCCGCGACGGTGATCGCGCCGGCGAATCTCCCGCCTGTGATCACCGCGGTGCTTGCGATCAACGCCGTGTACGCGATGGCCTCTGTGCTTGCGGTACGCGCCGTGCTTCCTGCAGCCGGCCCTGCACGTGTACTCGTAGTGGCCGCGCACCAAGACGCGCTCCGCGCGGTAGACCGTCCGGGCGGGCCGCACCACGACGGTGCGGAAACCCGCGCGCTGCACGCAAACGCGGCGGCGCCGTCCGTGGTGGTCATACCTCCATTCGTAGACCGCCGGCACGTAACGCCGGGTGGTGCGCGCGGGGATGACGACCGGCCGACTCACGGTCTCGTAGCGGGCCGAGACCCAGGTTTCCCTACAGGCCCGGTAGCTGGCCGTGGCGAGCCGCTTGTACCCCGGGCTGCCGTAGGAGAACTCGAGGCTCCAGTTGCCTGCATCGGCGGCGGCGGGCGCCAGCAGGGATGCGCAAGCGATGAGCATGATGTGTTTCATCTCGAACCTCCTAGTGTCGTGATATCCGGTGAGTTACTAATGCCGTGCCATTGGGTCCCAGGGGCCCAGATCCCCGGGAAATGGGGGTTTGAGCGCTATCCGGGCGCGAGTATGCTTGTCCGCAGGGGGCGACACAGAGACCTGCAGGGAGGACGCGATGGCGCTCGAGATCACGTATCTGGGACATTCCGCATTCCTGTTCAGCGACGGCACTCACCGTGTTGCCGTGGACCCCTGGCTGACGGGCAACCCGGTGGCCAAGCATCAAACGTCGGACATTCAGGTGGGCCATGTGATCCTCACGCACGGCCACGAAGACCATCTCGGGGACACGATCGAGATCGCGAAGAACAACGACGCGACCGTGATCGCTCCCTACGAGGTCTCGATCTATGCCGACAGCCAGGGCTGCCAGACGATCGGTGCCAACCCGGGCGGCAAGGTGACGACCGACTGGGGCTGGGTCGCCTACACGAACGCGATCCACTCTTCGAGCTACCAGGGCACCTACATGGGCGCCTGCTGCGGCGTCGTGCTGAACATGGGCGGCGTGACGCTGTACCACTGTGGGGACACCGACATCTTCAGCGACATGAAGATGTACGGCGAGATCTACAAACCGGACATCGTCTGTATCCCCATCGGCGACCTGTTCACCATGGGGCCGGAGCTGGCAACGCGCGCCGCCGAGTGGATCGGCGCGAAGGTGGCCATCCCGATCCACTACAAGACCTTCCCGCTGCTCGTGCAGGACGCCTCCGGCTTCACGCCCCAAGGAGTCGAGGTCAAGGCGATGGAGCCGGGCGAGACCTGGTCCTACGGATAACCGTCAGCTATCAGCTGGTGGAGGCCGGCTTGCTTGCGGCTCGCCGCACGGATCCTCCAGCCAGCAGCTAGCGGCTCTTCAGTCCCCGCAGGATGCGGTTGGCAAGCCCGGGCCCCTCGTACACGAGCCCCGTGTAGAGCTGGATCAGATCGGCGCCCGCCTCCAGCCGGGCGCGCGCTTCTTCCGGCGTGTCGATCCCGCCGACGGAGATGATCGGGAACTCGCGCCCCAGCACGGCGCGCAGGATGCCGAGCACCTCGGCTGCCCGGCCCGCTAGCGGCCGCCCGGACAAGCCGCCTTGCAAGTCGCAGCCTTCCGGCTTGTTGAGGGTCGTGTTCGTGGCGATCAGTCCGGCGCACCCCGCGTCCCGCACGGTCTCCGCCGCTTCGTGCAACCCGGCCTCGTCCAGGTCGGGGCTGAGCTTCACGAAGACGGGCTTGCCTTCCGCCGCTTCGCGCACCTTGCCGAGCAGCTCCTGCAGATAGGGACGCGTCTGCAGCCGCCGCAGCTCCGGCGTGTTGGGCGAGGAGACGTTCACGGCGAAGTAGTCGGCAACGTCGGCGGTCGCCTGCAGCGCGGCGACGTAGTCGTCCGCCGCGTCCTCGAGCGCCGTGTCGCGGTTCTTGCCGAGGTTCAGGCCGACCACGTCGCCCGGCCGGCGCGTGCGCCGCACCCGCTCGGCGACGGCGGCGGCGCCCGCGTTCGGAAAGCCGAGGTGGTTGACGAGCGCGCGCTGCGGCGGTAGGCGCCACATGCGCGGCTTGTCGTTGCCGGTCTGCGCGCGCGGTGTGACCGTTCCCAACTCAGCGAACCCGAAGCCGGCCGCGCTCCAGAAACGCAGCCCGACGCCGTTCTTGTCCATGCCCGCGGCCACGCCCAGAGGATTGGGGAAACGGATGCCGGCGACGGTGCGCTCGAGCCCGTCGACCCGCTTCCCGCCGAGCACGCGTCCCGCAAGACCACCTCCGTGCCGGGCGACGCGCAAGGCCAGCGCGTGCGCGCGCTCCGGGTTCAGCCGGAACAGGAGCGGGCGTGTGATTCGGTGCAGGTATCCCATGAATTCGCAGCCCGCAGGATTTTAGCGATAATGTCCCACTTGACGGACCCGCGTGAGTTTTACGAGAGCCCCCTGGCCGGCCGCTACGCCGGTCAGGCCATGAAGCGGCTCTGGTCGCTCGTCCATCAGGCCCGGCTGTGGCGCCGCCTCTGGCTGTGGCTGGCCGAAGCGCAACAGGAGCTCGGTCTCGAGATCGGCGACGACCAGCTCGCAGAGATGCGGGCGCACCTCGAGGACATCGACCTCGACGACATTGCAGCCCGCGAGAACGAGCTGCGCCACGACGTGATGGCGCACCTGCACAGCTTCGGCGCGCTGTGCCCGGGGGCGCGGCCGATCCTGCACCTGGGCGCCACGAGCGCCTTCGTGCAGGACAACGCGGACATGGTGCGCATGCGCGACGGGCTGGGCCTGGTGCGCGCCGGCCTGGTGAACGTGATCGACGCACTGGCCGCTTTCGCGCGCGAGTGGAAAGACCTGCCCACGCTGGGGTACACGCACTTCCAGCCGGCGCAGCCGACCACCGTCGGCAAGCGCGCCTGCCTTTGGTTGCAGGACTTCGTGACGGATCTGCAGGACCTGGAAGCTCTCCTGGGCACGCTGCCGTTTCGCGGAGCCAAGGGCACGACGGGCACGCAGGCCTCCTACCTGACCTTGTTTTCGGGGGACAACGAACGGGTCCGGCAGCTCGACCGGCTGGTGACCGCCAAGGCGGGTTTCGAGCGCACCGCCGACGTCTCGGGGCAGACCTTGAGTCGCAAGCAGGACGCGCGCATCGCGGCCGTGCTTGCCGGCGTGGCGCAGTCCGCTTCCAAGTTCGGCAACGACATGCGCCTGCTGCAACACCTGGGCGAGGTGGAGGAGCCCTTCGGCAAGTCCCAGATCGGGTCCAGCGCCATGGCCTACAAGCGCAACCCCATGCGCTCGGAGCGCATCTGCGCGCTCGGCCGTTTCGCGTTGGGCTGCGCGCAGAACCCCGGCTACACGGCCGCCACGCAGTGGCTCGAGCGCACTCTGGACGACAGCGCCAACCGCCGCCTGACGATGGCGGAGCTGTTCCTGTGCATCGACGGCATCCTGCAGCTTATGTTGGACGTGGCCCGCGGCCTCGTGGTCCGGCCCGCCGTCGTGCAGGCCAACCTGGCCCGGCAGCTGCCCTTCCTCGTGACCGAGACCCTGCTCATGGAGGCGGTCAAGGCGGGCGGGGACCGCCAGGATCTGCACGAGAAGCTGCGGGTCCACAGCCAGGCCGCTGCCGAGCAGGTCAAGACGGGGGGCCCGAACGACCTGCTGGAGCGCCTGCGGGCGGATCCGGATTTCGAGGCCGTGACGGGCGCGCTCGGCGCCTCCCTCGACCCGGCGCGCTTTTGCGGGCGTGCCGCACAGCAGGTCCAGGAGTTCTTGGCCGAGGTCGTGGAGCCG
>JAPUHK010000241.1 GCA_027297745.1 Planctomycetota bacterium
TGCGCAACGAGCAGGGCCGGGAAGCCGCGCAGGCGATGAAGAGCGTAGCCCGCACGCTTGGGCCGAAGGACGACACTTCACTCTCCTATGTATGGCGCAGGCTCGTGCAAGCGCGCCTGAAGGACGCGCCGGAGGAAGTCCTCGCCCCTTACGAGCAGGCGATGAAGCCACACACGGGGGGGCGCACCGTGGGCGCGGCCGGCGGCGCCGGCGGTGCCGGCGGGCACGGCGGGGGACCGCGCAAGTCACCCGTGGGCGAGGCGCTCGACGAATTCGCCAGAAGCAAGCCACTGTTTACAGTCAAGCGGGACAAGAAGGGCTTCCAGCTGCGTGCGGGCTTCGACCGGCGCTTCAAAGAGACCCAGCCCTACAAGGATGGCGTGAAGCACAGGAACTACGGCGGAGTGACCGTTTCCTTCTGGGGGTACGGCGTCGCGTTGAACATGGTGGACCCGACCGGCCGGCAGGGCCAGCCCGGCGAAGCGTCGCAGCCGAGACCGGGCGAGCCCTTCTACTTCCTCGCGAAGGGTGAGACCTGGTCCATCTCGAAAGGCGGCGTGAGCATCAAGTAGCGCGCCGCGGCTTCCAGTCCTCGCGCAGGAGCACCCAGCGCTCGTTGTCCTGCCAGCGCCCGGCGATCTTGAGATAGCGTCGCGAGAGGCCCTCACGCGTGAAGCCGGCGCGCTTCACCAACGCTTTGGAGGCCTTGTTGCGCGGGATGATGTTGGCCTCCACGCGGTGCAGCTTCAGAGTGCGGAAAGCGTGGCGCAGGGCCAGTTGAAGGGCTTCGGTCATGTAGCCCCGACGCACATGGGGAGCGCCGGTCCAGTAGCCCAGGAAGGCGCTCTGGAAGGGCCCCATGATGATCTCGTTGATGCCCATGTAGCCGACGATGGCGCCGTCCTCACGACGGCAGATGAGCAGCTTCTCATGGCGGTCGTCGCGCCGGGCGCGCAACATTCTCCGAAAACGCTCGGGGCTGTCGGGTTTCAGGCCGGGCGGCGGCCGCGGCTCCCAAGGTCTGAGGAAGGTCTTGCTGGCGCGCAGGAGCGCCAGGAACTCCGCCTCGTCCTTGACAACGGGCCGCCTGAGCAGCACGCGCTTGCCGGCTTGCAGCGCTCGAGCGTGCCCCATCTCAGCCGCCCGAAACCGGACGGGTCGCGCGCGACAAGAACAGCAACGCGAAGGCGGTGCCGAGCACGTCCTGCGGCTTCATGCACGTGGTGTCCACAAAAGCGCCGTCCTCGCGCTGCAACTTGAGCAGGTAGTTGGCCCCTTCGCCGAACCACGAATGGCCCCCGATCACTTCGCGGCCCATGAGGTCACCGCTGCGCTCCAAGGCGTAGAGCCAGCAGAAGGCGTAGCTGCCCGGCCGTCCGCGGAAGTAGCCGGGGTTGCGGTCCACCTTGAAATTGCGGCCCAACCAGGCGAAGGCGTCGAGGATCGCCTGGTCGAGCGTGTCGTCTTTTCCTTTGTAGGCCAGCTCCTCGCGGATCACCAGCATGCTCGCGCAGCCGGCGGCCGTCATGCCGCCGGTGGTGTAGCGGTAGGGCAGGATCTTTGCGCGCGCGATGTACGGAAAGCCGCGGGCGCGGTCCTTGGCGTCCTTCGGCTTGCCGGGCATGTGCACCGCGCGCGGAACGCGCGGCCCGTCCGCCGTCTGCTGGGAGATGAGGAAGTTGCGCGCGCGCTCGAAGACCTCCGGCGGCACGTCGTAGCCGAGCCGGGATGCGGTCGACAGCGCCAGCACGGCGAATTGCGTCGAGGAGACGTCGGTCGGCCCACCCGCGTTGTAGTCGTTAGGGTAGTAGCGCCACCCGCCGGTCTTGTACTGGTACTGGATCAAACGGCCGGCCAGGCGGCACATCCACGTCCAACGCGTCTTGAGCAACGGCGAGCCCGGCGGCGGGTTGTACAGGCTCGTCGTGCGCTGCCGGCGCCGCTTGCCCTTGCGGTAGTCCGGGCTGCGCTTCGCGCCCGCCCACTCCGCCACCGCCAGCAGCAGCACGCTCTGCTCGTAGGCCACCCCGGGCAGCCGGTGCCGCGCGCGCAGGAAGCTGAAGCCGCGCTTGATGACCTTGTGGTCGGGCTCGACCCCGGCCTTCAGCAGGGCGAACAGGCAGAACGCCGTGGGACCGGAGGGATACCGGTAGACCCGGTGCGGCAGGGCCAGCCCGCCCCCGTAGGTTCCGGTGCCGCGGGCCCCGCCCCAGCCGATCCTCTTGTTGTAGCGGGAGAGCAGGAACTCCACGCCTCGCTCGATCCCCTTGTCGACCCGAGCCTCGAGGCTATGCTGGGCAAGCACGGGCGCGGCCGGCGCCAGGAACAGGAGCAACCACAAGATGCGCGGACGCATACGACCCATCAGGTCTTCCAACGTATCCGACATTCGCTGTGCAGGAGCCGGTTCCCATCGCCCGCCCCCCGGGGCCCACCACCCAGCGCTCCGCCGAACACGGGCCCCCGGCACTACGACGGCGCCGATGCGCATCGTCTTGTGCCTGCTCCCCCTCGCGCTCCTGGCCGCGCCCGCCCCCGCGCAGGACGAGACCCAGCCGCCCGGCGACATGCGCATGCGCACCGCGGCCTTCATGCAGCAGGAGCGCAAGGCTTTCGCGAACTACAATAAGCAGGAGTGGGACGCGGCGGTGGCCGCCTTCGAGCGGCAGATCGCCATCTTCGGCGAGAACCCGCGGCCCTACTACAACATCGCCTGCTGCTACGGTCTGCAGGGCGACGCCGAGCGCTCCGCCACGTGGCTGAGCCTCGCCGTCCGCATGGGGTGGCGCGACCTCAACCACGTGCAGTCGGATTCTGACTTCAACAAGGTGCGCAACTCGCGCGGGCACCAGGGATGCCTGGAGCAGTTGGCGCAGGCGCGGCGGAACGATCCCGAGCCGTTGCCCCGCAACCTCGACCCCGTGGGCATGCCGCTGGCCTCGTCGGCGGCGGCGCTGCTGGGCTCGTTCCGCAAGCAGGAGCAGGCGCTCGACGAGATGAGCGGGCTCTTGTCCGAGGGCGCGATGCGCCGCAAGCTGTTTGCGCTGCTGGATGAGAAGCGGGCGCGCCTGACCCGCTACCTGATGGAGAACGGCGATGCGCGCGACGCCGACTGGGCCGCCTACGGGCGCGTGGAGGCGGCCGAGCAGTACCTGAAGCGCGCGCGCAGCGGGAACGCCGCGGACAAACGTCTGCTCGACGCCGCCGCCGCGCTCGTGCTGCAGATGAGCGACGAGTTCGAGCTCCGCTGGGCCGGCAGCCACCTGCTCGGCGTGATCCGCCTCACGCAGGCGAACGCGCTCCGACGCAGCGGCAAGGCGGCTCCCGAGGAGCTGCAGGAGCTGTACCGCACGACCGCGCGCGACTTTCCGGACAGCTCGGTCGGCCCGCGGGCCATGTGCGAGCTGTGCGCGTACGAGGCTGAGATCGGTGCGCTGTCCTCGTTGCGCCGCGACTACGCGGAGCTGCAACGCCGCTGGGGGCGCACACCGCTCTTCATGGGCGCGGGCCGCCGCCTGATGAAGGCGCGCCTGCTGGTCGAAGGCCTCCCCGATCTGCCGGAGCTCGACCTGGATCAGAATTCGATCCGAGACGCGGGGCTGCAGTCCCGACCGCTGATGCTCGTGGTGGTCGCCACGGACAGCAGGGTTTGCGAGGAGCGCCTGCCCGCGCTGCTGAAATTGGCCCGAAAACACGAGCCCGGGGGGCTGGACACCGTCGTGGCCTGCATCGACGACATCGAGCGCGTCCCCGTGGACGCGACTCTGCGCTGGATGGGCGTGCATGCGAGGGGTGTGCGGCAGGTGCCGCAAGCTGGCGCGCTGTTGACGTCGCTGTGGATCCAGCGCGTGCCGACGGTCATCGTCGCCACCGCTTCCGGGCGCGTCCTCGCGGTCAACCCGGACGACGAGACGCTGGCCCGCAGCCTGCAACGAATCGCGCGCGTATCCGAAGAAAGGCCCGCCGAAAAAGACGGCTAACGCCGCCGCCGCCCGCCCTCCGCCCGGGGCTCTACGCGAGGACTTCCTGCGCGACCGTGCGGGCCTCAGCGGCCGCCTCGGCGCCGGCCACCGCTTCCACCGCTTCCAAAGCGACTTCGATCTGCTCGGCGGAAGCCCCCACGTTCAGCGCGCCGCGCACGTGCGCGCGCAGCTGCCGGGGCAGGCGCATGGCCCCGAGCATGGCGACCGCCAGCAGCTCGCGCTCCTCGACCGGCAGGAACGGCCGGGCCAGCACCTGGCCATAGGCGTCGCGCACGACGTAGCGCCGGAAGTCCGGGTGCAACTCCTGCAAGTGGCCGAGCACGCGCTCCGTGTGCGTCCCGTAGATGCGGGCGAAGAGCTCGCGGCCCCGCTCGTCGAGGTCGGGACGGTCGGGTTCCATGGGAGGCGGCGTGTAGGACGGCGCGGCCGCCGCCAGAGACTCGAAAGCCCCGATCGTGCGCGGATAGCCGGCGAACAGGAAGACCTGCAGAGTGGTCTCCTGCAAATCCTCGAGCGGGATACCGGCCTGGAGCGCGTCCGGGTACAGCGCGCCCAACAGATCCCGGCGGCCCAGCGCAGCCGCGGCCGCCGTGCTGCACAAAAGGCGGATCCGCCTTGCGTCCATTGAGGCTGATGGTAAACCCCCGGGCTGTGACCGAGGAGAGCCTGGAAGCGATGCAAACCCTGCTCGCCGGCGCCGGCGTCGAACTCGGCGGCGAGGACTGGGCCTTCTTCGAGCGCCTGCGGCTGCACATCCTGGCCCGCAACGCCCTCATGAACCTCACGCGGCTGACCGCGCGCCCGGACTTCTTCCGCAAGCAAGTGCTGGACTCCTTGCTCCCGTTCGAGGTGGTGCCGGACCTGAAGCGGCTGGGAGCGGGATGCCTCGTCGCGGACCTCGGCAGCGGCGCCGGCTTCCCCGGCTTCGTGCTGGCGCGCATGCACCCGAGCTGGGACATCGGACTGATCGAGCGCACGCAGAAGAAGGCGGCGTTCCTCGAGGAGACCGCTGCGGCCTTCGACCTGCAAAACGTCTTCGTCGTTCCGATGGACGCGCTCGAGGCGGGCCGCACCGTGCCGCTGCTGGCAGCGCGCTGCGAGGTCGTGTGCGCGCGCGCCGTCGGCCGCATGGCGCCGGTCACGCGCGCGGCGGCCCCCTTGCTGCGCCGCGACGGCCTGATCGTGCACTACAAGGGAGGCGACCCCGATGCGCAGGAGCTGGCGGACGCGCGCCGCACGGCCGCCGGGTTGGGCCTCAAGATGCAGGAGCCCTTCCGCTACGATCTCCCCCCCGACGCGAAGCGCTCGGTCGTCTTGATGGCGAAACGCTAGCGCAAGCCGCCAGCTCAACTGCTGTGTACGAAGCCGTCAGGCTCCGGAGCACGTTTCTGATTGCCCGTTGCGAGCTGATAGCTGATCGCTAGTCCTCCCAGACGTCGAAAGTGTGGCGCACGGCGCCGTCCGAGGCGAGCCACTCCAGGAAGCCGCGGTGGTAGGGCGCGGTCAACAGGGCCGGCAGGCCCGTGCGGGGCTCGAAGCGGAAGTCGAGCAGGTCGGGCTCTGCGGAGATGTCCACCTGCTCGTCGTCGCTCTCGATGCGGAAGAAGAACGAGCGCCAAACGCCGACACGTTCGCCGCCGCGCACACGCTCGCCCTCCGCGACGAACAGCATGGGGCCGACGCGCACGCGCAACGAGGTCTCCTCGCGCATCTCGCGCACAAGCGCCTGCTCGAGCGTCTCCCCCGGCTCGACTCCGCCGCCCGGGAGGTCCCACACGGTCGTCAGCTTCCCCGCGATGCGGCGCTCGTTCGCGACCAGCAGGACACCCTCTGCGTTCTCGAGCAAGCCGAACGCCCCGAGGTAGTCGCGGCCCTTGGAAAACCCGGCAAACGGATCCTGGCTCATGTTTGTTCCTACCCCTACCTGAGTTGCAGAGGAAGGGGCCAAAGGTAAGGGTAGAGGTAACGGCAGAGGTAGAGGAAAAGACCCGTACACTGTCGCCGTGCGGTTGCTGAGGACGGGGGCGCGCGACCCGGCGCTGAATCTAGCCTTGGATGAGGCGCTGCTGCGTTCCGGGCGCGACACGCTACGCCTGTACGGTTGGGACCCGCCGGGTCTCAGCCTCGGCTACTTCCAGCCGGCCGCCGACTTCGAGACGCCGGACGGCTACAGCCTCGTGCGCCGGCCGACGGGCGGCGGCGCCATCGCGCACACCGGCGAGCTGACCGTGTCCTGGGTTGGCCGCCGGCAACGCGTGGCGGATGCATACGAGCGCGTGAACGAAGTCGTGCAGGCGACGGCTGCCACCCTGGGAGTTCAGGGCCTGCAGCGTGGAACGACCGCACCGCGCGCGGCGCCCGCGGGCTTCTGCTTCGATCACCACACGCTTTACGACCTGATCGCCGGTCCCGGTAAGGTCTTCGGCTCCGCGCAGCGGCGAGCAGGGGACCACTTCCTGCTGCACGGAACCCTGGTCCTGCAGCCGAATCCCCTCGCCGAGGGGGCGGCGTGCTTGTCCGAGTTGGCCGGCCGCAACATCGAGCGCGAGGAGGCGGAGAGCGCGCTTGTCGCAACGACGGTGCGGCTCTGGAACGTGCGGCTCACGCCGGAGCAACCCACGCCGGACGAGTGGGCGCTGGCCGAGACGCTCGTGCGCGAGCGTTACGCGCACCCGGACTGGACGTACCGGCGCTGAGACCTACCTATATGGCGGCGAACGGAGCTAGGGCAGAATCTACGGGGAAAGCGAGCAAGCTCGCTTTCGGAAAGGGAGGAGGGAGGGGGAACGGGAGCGAAAACTCAGGCGAACTACGCTCCCTCTTCCGGGCCGAGCCTCTCACGAGGTGAGGCCGTGCATGCAACGTGTGCGCCGCCGGTGGGCCGTCCAGGGTCCCCTAGTCGGGGAAGATCTCCTGCTCGAGGCGCTCCCAGTCGATCTCCGCGATCTCATCGAGGCTGATCGGAGGCTTGCTCCGGAAGCGCTGCCACTCCTCCTCGTCCTGGAAATCACCGTAACTACGGGCATTGGAGGCCTCTACGGCCCTCAGGGCGGGCACTTCCTCGCGCTGCTCCCCGTAGCTGAAGAGGTCGGGAGCCTCCTGGTGGATCGTGCGTAGGCGGGTGTAGCAATGCTCGAAGCGCCGGGCGTCGATCTGCCAGGCCAGGTCGAACTCCCGCTTGGCCTTGAAGACGGCGTTTTCGACCAGGTAGAGCTTCCCGAGGGCGAATCGCGCCCTGAAACTGCCGGGATTCCGGCGCAGAATGCGCTTCAGGGCCGCACGAGCCCGCTCCCTGCGCCCGGCCCAGAGGGCTATGCGGGCCAGCAGGAGGTTCCACACCTCGGCGATCGACGACGGAACGCTCACCTCGCTCCTCCCCGGAGCAGCCTCAAGCAAGGCTAACCCGGTCTCCGATAGGGACTTCGAGTAATCGCAATCGTAGTCCGTCCTCCCACACCCCGCAAGGGCGAAGAGAGACCGGGAATCCAGTGTTTTCAGCGAAAGCAAGAGCTGTGATCCAGCGGCGTAGTCGCCGTGTATCGGTGAGGTGCTCGTGATATGTCCCTGAAGGGCAATCTTTCGAGCGTCAACCTCACCGAGATCTTTCAGATGCTCTCCCTCTCCGGGAGAGAGGGGACGCTGTTCATCTACGAGGGGGCGCGCAAGCGCGCGATCTGCTTCACGAAGGAAGGCGTCTCGATCCACTCGCACGAACGCTCGGAGAACAACCTGCTCGGCAGGATCATGGTTCGCCTGGGCCGCGTCACGAGCGAGGAGCTGGCGAAGGGCATCGAGAAGCGCCGCGGCAGCAGTCGTCCGCTCGGCGACATACTCGTCGACCTCGGCTACTGCACGCCGGACGACATCATGGACGCGTTGAAGGTGCAGGGCTCCGAGGACATCCAGGAGCTGTTCCTCAATCCCAGCGACGCGCAGTTCGAATACGTCGACGGCTACTTCCCCGAGGAGGAGAACGCCGCGCAGGCTGCGCTGCTCAACGTCAACGCGTTGCTGATCGACATCGCGCGCCGCTCGGACGAGTGGGAATACATCCGCGCCCGCGTCCGCAGCGTGCGCCAGGTCTACCGTTTCACAGGCGTCGAGGGCCAGGTGGACGGCGGTGCGCTCGACGAGTGCTACGCGCAGCGCGTCGATCCGCACGTCGACGGCACGAACTCCGTCCAGGACCTGATCGACAAGTCCTACGTCAACCGCTTCGAGGTGTGCAAGCTGCTCTCCACCTACCTCGATGCGGGGATCATCGAGCTGGTTCCGCAGGAGGCCATGTTGCAGGCGGCGCGCCACGCGCTGCGCAACGGGGACGCCGTCCGTGCGGTCCGGCACTACGAATACCTGATGAGCGCCGGGGGCTGCCCCCTCGACGTCTTCCTGGAGGCCTCGGAGGCCTACGAGGCCGCGCGCGACCACGCCCAGGCTACGGGGCTGTTGCGCCGCTACGCCGAGGAGCTGGTCCGTGAGGGGCAGACGCGCGAAGCACTGGACGCGCTACGCCGCATCACGACCTACCCGCGCCCCGACCTGGACAGCCTGCGCTTCCTGCTGGACCTCGCCTTCCAGCACCCGCGCGTGGCCGACGAGTTCAGCCCGCAGGTCATCGAGGCGGGCAAGACGCTGGTCGCCAGCTACACGAAGAACGGGCAGCGCCCCGAGGCCCTGGCCCTGCTCGAGCGCCTGGTGCGCGCCTTCCCCGAAGAGATCGCCTTCGCCATCTCGCTGGTCAACGTCCATTACGAGGAAGGCAACGTCTCCAAGGCCTCGCAGGAGTGCGAGCGTCTCGCCAACGGTTTCCTGAAGCGCAAGAAGCCGGGCCAGGCGGTCAGCCTCTACAAGAAGCTGCTGATCATCGACCCGGAGCGCCACGACATTCGCGACCGCGTGCGCAAGCTGGTGTCGGGCCGGCGCAAGACGCACGGCTCCAGCGCGCTCCCGCGCGTGGCGGCCGTCGTGGGCCTGCTGTTGGTGCTCGGCGCCGCTGCGTTCGTGTACCTGCAGCCGCCGGCGGAGGGCGAAGGCGAGCTTCCGCGGGCCGAGATCACGCGCCTCAAGGCCGAGGCCGTCGCGGAACAGGCGGTGGCGGAGCAACACGCACGCACCGCGGTCAGCGTGTTCGAGCGTTTGGAGCGCCATCTGGCCGACGACGCGCTGAAGATGGGCGACAACCTGCGCAAGGACATGGCCATCGCGGGCGAGCGCTACAAGCAGTACCGCGGCCGTGCCGACAAGGCGCGCGACTTCTGCGGCGCGATTCACCGCGGGACCAGCGACGAGCAGTGCCGCGCGCAGGTGGCCGCCATGCTCACGGCGCTCGATGACCTGGACGACGACATCACGCGTGCGCGTCACCGCTGGCAGCGAAAGGCGCATCGCACCGCGGCGCTCTTGTACAAGCGCGGCATCGACGACTACACCGCCGGCATCCTGAAGCGGGCCCTGCAGCGGCTGCGGCTGGGCCGCGTCCTGAACCCGGACGTGGACACGTACGAGGACGTCAACATCCCCCGCACGATCCGCAACCTGGAAGAGGACATCGAGAAGTTCCTCGAGGCGCAGCGCCTGGGCAAGCACCTCGAGGGCGAGAGCGACTTCATCGGGGCGCGCCGCATCTACATCGAGCTGATGGAGGACTACGAGGGCACGGACCTGCTGAACGACATCCGTCTGCCCTTCGAGGTGTACACGGTGCCGTCCGGCGCGACCGTGACGGTCGACGGCGAGCGCGTGCCGCAGACCACCCCCTGCCACGTGCGGCTGCGGCCGAACTCAAAGAGCATCGTGCGCTGCTCCAAGAAGGGTTTCGTGCCCCACAAGGAGACGCTCGGTCCCTTCACGCCCGACCTCGAAGCCGGCGACATGACGCTGCAGTACAACCTGCTCAAGAAGGCGGCCTGGGAGCTGCACGTCGGCGGATTCGTCGAGTCCAGCCCCGCGGCGTGGAAGGACCGGGTAGCGGTGGCGGGACGCAACGGGCGCTGGTTCCTGCTCTCGGCCAAGTCGGGCAAGATCATCGCCGAGGACGAGATCCACGCGCTGGGCGGCATCTCGGCTGGCCTGGTCAGCGACGGCAAGAACTTCTACGTCGCGGTGCTGGACGGTGAGCTGCACGCCTACGGAGGCCGCAAGGGCGAGCGCCTCTACCGCATCCGCGGATTCCCGGGCAAGCTGCGCGCCACGCCGGCCATGGCGGACCACATGCTCTATATCGCCGACTACGACGGCAACGTGTACGCCTACCCCGCCGGCGGTAAGCGCTACATCTGGAAGCAGACGACCCCGCCGGGCGTGCGCGTGCAGCCTCTCGTGCACGGCGAACACCTGATCGTGGTCTCGGGCAGCGGCGAGGTCTCCGTGCTCAAGCTCAAGGACGGCGCGATCCTCAATCAGTACAAGCTCAAGGGGACCTTCACCCTGCCGCCCGTCGCGGCGGGCGCGGACCTCTTGTTCGCGAATACGGACGGCCGCCTCTTCTCGGTGGAGAAGCTGACGGGCAAGCTCCGCTGGCAGAGCCAGGTGGCCCGGGCCATCCCGACCCTGCCGGTGGTCCGTGGAGGGGCGGCCTTCCTGTCGCCCAAGGCGGGCCAGCTGCTGGTTATCGACACCTCGACCGGCGACGAGATCTACCGCTTCACCGAGGGCGGGGGGCGCACGGCACAGCCGACGGCCGGCAGGGTCCTGATCTATTTCGCGCACGGCAGCGATCTGACGGCCTACGCACGCACGGCCGAGGGCTACGGGCTGGCCTGGACCTTCCGGGCCAAGGCCAGAATTCTGGTGGGACCGGTCCAGACGGAGGACGCGGTCTATGTGGGTGACGAAAAGGGGCATGTCTACCGGATCGATCTGGCTGACTAGGGCCTGCGCCTGCGGACCGGCCCCGGCTCAATTTCGGGCCGAGATCTGTCCGATAGGGGATCTGCATGAATCGCCTCGGAGAGGCGAGATAGGACGCGTGAAGTGAGGTTTTTGAAGCGACTCTTCAGGCGGCGTCGCCGCCGCAGCACGGCCGACGAGAGCGCGCGCATCGCGCATGAGCTCGAACGCTGCATTGCGGATGCGGAGCGCCTGGTGGCCTCGCGTCGTCATGACGAGGCCTTGCGGGTGGCGCGCAACGCGCTGCGCCGCTTCCCCACTTCCAGCCGTCTGCGCAGCGTAGTCAGCTTCGTGCGCCGCGAGCAGTCGAACGGGCGCATCTCCGAGTTGAAGCAGCTGCTCCAATCGCGGCGCGAGGAGCGCGACTACCGCGAGCTGGCGTCCATCTACCTCGATCTGAACCGGAACGACGCAGCGAGCGAGATCATGCAGCGCTATTGCGACGACTTCCCGAACTCCTCGGACGCGCACGCCCAGCGCGGCGAGGTCTGCCTCGCCCGCTACTTCGGCGAGCTGTTCGCCCGCGACGCCTGGATGGCGATGGAGCACCTCGAGCGCGCGGTCGAGCTCAATCCCGAGTGCCTCGTGGCCCACGTCCATTTCGCCCACCTGTACTACGCTGTCGGCGCCCACCGCCACTGCGCGAACAAGCTGGCCGAGGTGATTCACCTCGATCCGGCCAACTCGCGGCTCGCGGACCTCCGTGAGAACGTCCTGCAGAGCGCGGGCGACGAGGAGGAGGACCTGTACTCCCTCTTCGAGTCGGCCGAGAACG
The DNA here is from genome assembly GCA_027297745.1 of Planctomycetota bacterium. Lineage (GTDB taxonomy): Bacteria > Planctomycetota > PLA2 > PLA2 > PLA2 > JAPUHK01. Next base: position 11,647 of record JAPUHK010000241.1, read on the forward strand.
AGCATCAACTCCCCTGCGACCCGACGAACTTTCCCGGCCGGCGCAAGTTCACGGTGGAAAACAGGGGTGGGACCCTGGACCCGAACCTGTTTGCGTCGGCGGCCGCGGGTATCGGGCGCCGCCTTCGCATTCAGCAGCTGGCGGCGATCGGACCGGGCGGCCGCCCCCTCGCCGTTGCCGGAGAGGAACGGGAGAGCTTCGTACGCCTGGCCGTCCGCATCGACGGCGCCGCGCGCCGCACGGGACGGGACATGAACTTCGGAACGATGCGCCGCTTCGTTGTCGAAGGCCCCTTCGGCCGCATCGTGCTGGTTCCGGCCGGCCATTGCGCCGTGGCGGCCCGCGCGCCGCGCACGGTGTCGGGCAACCGCCTGGCCGAGGGCCTGGAGACGATCGTGAGCGCGTCGCGAGCCGCGCCCGAGGGGGAGGGAGAGTAATGGAGTCGGTTCTCGAGCGTCTGGGATCCGAGCCCTGGGTGCGGGGCAGCCTGATCGTCTCCGACGAGGGGATGGTCGTCTGCGACGCGCTGCAAGGCGGCCTCGACCGGGACGCGGTGAGCGCCCTGGCGGGCTTGCTCGTCAATGAAGTCTCGGCGGGTCTTCAGGAGAGCGGCCTCGAGCCGTTCACGCGGGTCGTGCTGTCGGCGACCGCCGGAGAGCTCGTCATCGTCGGTTGCGGCCAGGTCTACCTGGTGGTGATCACCACCGCCGGGTCGGAGGCCTTCTATATCGAGATCGACAGTGCCGCGCGCCGGGTGGCACTGCTTGCCCCGAAGGTGGGGATGAAAGCCCTCTAAAGGGCAAGAAGAGGAAGACCAGCGATGGTGCAAATCAACTTCGCCAACAAGGAAATCCAGTGCAAGATCGTCTACTACGGTCCTGGGATGTCCGGTAAGACGACCAACCTCGAAGTCGTCCACCAGAAGGCACCCCCGAGCGCGAAGGGCGAGCTCACTTCGATCGCGACCGAAGGCGACCGGACCCTGTTCTTCGACTTCATGCCCCTCGATCTCGGCAGCATCGCGGGCATCAAGACGAAGTTTCAGCTCTACACGGTCCCGGGCCAGGTGTACTACAACTCCACGCGCAAGCTCGTCCTGCAGGGCGTCGACGGCATCGTGTTCGTCGCCGACAGCCAGAAGGAGAAGGTCGAGGAGAACATCGAGGCCCTCGCGAATCTCAAGACGAACCTGGCCGAATACGGTCTGGATCTGAGCGACTTGCCCTTCGTCCTGCAGTGGAACAAGCGGGACCTTCCCACCGCGCTTCCGCTGGAGGTCCTGGAAGAGAAGCTCAACGAGTTCAACGTGCCCACGTTCGAGGCGGTGGCGGCGACCGGCGAGGGTGTCTTCCCGACGCTCAAGGCGCTCGCCAGCCTCGTGCTCGAGTCGATCAACCGGGACAGTTCGGACTCGGAGTCGACCACGCGCGCCACGGTGGCCGCGGCGGCCGCCAGGCACAGTGCTGCGTCGGCGCCTTCCGCGCCTTCGGCTCCCTCGGCCCCGAGCCGGCCCGCCCGGCCGGCTGCGGACCGCGCCCCCACGGCGCCGGCCGGCC
>JAPUHK010000242.1 GCA_027297745.1 Planctomycetota bacterium
GTGCGAAGTGGTCACGCCCGGAGGATCCGGAGGACCGTGCAGCCGCGTCTCGTTCGGCGTGATGCCGAGCAGGTGCGGCAGGATCACCGCCGGGGTGTCGTTGTAGATGTAGCCGCCGATCAGCATGCTGGTGCCGCCCGGGGGGGGATGCCGAACACCTTGACGTCCACGGCGATCGAGTCGCCCGGATCGATCCGGCCGCGAGCCTGCGTGATCAGCAGGATCTCGTGCTGGTTCAGGATCACGTACTTACCCTTGTCGGTGACCCGGTCGAGCGGGATGGTCGTGATGCTCACAGGCGTGTACGTGTGGGTTCCCACGTAATCCGGGTGCTCGAACTCGATGCTGCCCACGTTGGACGTGCCGTCGGCCTTCAGGAAGCCGCTGCCGAGCAACAGAACCTGCTCGCAGCCGTCGATCGAGCCCATGTCCGGGAAGACCCCGAGCAGGATCGGCACGTCGATCAGAACCACGTGGTACAGCGGGTCCTGCGGACGGTCCGGCGTCGACGTGAAGCCCGACTCGGCGAACGGATCGCCGGGGAGCATCTTGTCGGCCAGGAACGGGTCGGTTTCCTCGGCGCGCACGATGCCGGGGGCGCCGCCCGGAGGCATCCCGCCCGTCATGGCCGGCATGATCACGATGGCGACGGTGTCCGAAACGATGTTCGGGCTCAGCACGCTCGAGTAGCCCGTCGGGAACGGCCCAGCCGGGTCGAGGTCGGTCTTGACCCAGAACCTGGTCGTGTCGGTGAAGTGGCGTCCGAAGAAGATCGCCTCCTCACCGCCGTTGCTGTTGAAAACCTTGGCGAAGACGCCGTTCACGACCGGAGGCTGCGGGCCGATCAACTCGAACTCGCTCGCCAACGGCGTGATAGTGCCGAGGGTGGCGGTCCCGAACGCGGTCGTCACCTCGATCACGAGCGGCCCCTGCTGGAAGGTGTCCTTGGGCAGGTCCACGCCGATGATGTGGTCGTCCACGAGCGTGACGTCGCCCGTGAAGCCAGCGATCGGGGTGAACGTCGTGCCGCCGTCCACGGAAAGCTCGGCCAGGGCGCCGCCGAGGGTGAAGCGGACGATGTTGTGCACCGTATCGTCGGCCTGACCCATCCGGATACCCGTGAACGTGATCACCAGCCCGGGCGCGTCATCGAAGAACGCGTCGCCGAAGATCAGGATGCGGTCCATGCCGTCGATCGGCGCCGTCTCCGTGCCGTCGTCCAGGTTGCGGACGTCGAGGATCTCCGGCGGCGGAGGTGCGACGTACTCGACGATGAACGCATCGGAGATGCCGAAGTTGTTCGTGCCGGTCAAGTCGGCCTCGCCGATCATGCCGTCCGGGGACGCCGGCGAGAAGCCCACGGCGATGTTGGGGGTCAAGACCACCAGGCCGGTGACCTCGCCCGTCATGCCGTCCTTCGTGATCTCGAAGTCGGTCCTCTGGTCGAAGAACTTGCCGATGATCAGCATGCGGTCGCCGCCCGGCAGGTTCAGGGCCGGGTCGCCACCGGTGTCGACGGGCGGCACCTCGACGGTGGTGTCCACGAAGTGGATCTGCGGCCGCTCCATCTGGGCCTGCACGAACGTGAACGTCGGATAGTCCGGCTGCGCGGCGCCGGAGAAGGAGAGATTTGGGGCCTCCGCGCCCACGTTGACGGTGAGGCCGATCTGGGCCGGGAAGGCCTCGGGCACGACAACACGCAGGCAGGTGTCGTCCACGAAGAAGACGTCCGGCGAGAAGTTGCCGTCGTCCACCATGCCGGTGCCGAACTCGACGCGCGTGGTCGGGCGGAAGTTGATGCCGCGCACGATCACGCTGTAGCCGCCGATGTGCGACCCCTCATTGGGCTGCACGTCGAGCGTCGTCGGGCCGGTGGTCAGGGCCGCGGCCTCGTAGTCGTAAAACACGGAAGCTGAATCACCGCCGTCGCGTACGAAGACAGGAACCGTCGTGCCGCTGATGCCCGCGGGCATCGTGGCGATCAGGACCTCGTCGCTGACGTAGGCCACGTCGTTCTCGGGCAGCGGGCTGCCGTCGACCCAGACTGCGCTGTCCGTGTCGAAGCCCGTGCCGAGGAGCGCGATCTTGGCGCCCGCCTGGATCGGTCCCTCATCCGGGAAGATGTCGTCCAACGTGGGCGAGCCCGCGTCCAGCGTGGGCGTGAAGATCATCGCGCCGATGAAGTCGTCGAAGCCGAAGCTGTTGCGGATGCGCACGTCCGCCGTCGTGTCGGCGGTAATCGGGTAGTACGCCTCCGGCAGGCGCGGCAGGAAGACCTCGATCAGGTTGCGGTTGTGCAGGATCACGCGCGCCGCTTGCACGATGCGCGGGTTGCCATTCTCGACACTCGGCGCCGGCAGTCCGGGGATGTCCGGCAGGATGAACTCGACGCCGCCGTTGAACGTGGTGTGCTCGTCGAACCAGTCGCCGACCATCATGACGCGCTCGCAGCCGAAGTCCGGGCCGGTGCCCAGCGGCGGGGGCTGCGGGGTGCTCGGGTCGAAGGCCGGGTAGATCGCCGTGAGGACCGGGTTCTCGATGGGCGGGATCGGCAGGTAGCAATAGACGTCCTCGAAGCAGCGCATCGTCGGGTCGCTGGCGGCCGCGCCCGAGATCGGGCCATCGTTGTCGATCGTCCACTTGTTGCGCAGGCAGATGTCGACATCGCTCGCAACGTCGACCGGGCAGGCGGGCATGGTCAGCACGATCGTGTTGCGATCGACCAGGATGGCGGCCAGCGGGGCCTGGAAGTTCCCCGAGTCCGGCGGGCACTCGATGATGATGCCCGGGCTGTCGGGCCGGCCGCTGAAAGTGCCGTCCAGGTCGACGCTGTAGACGTCGAACTGCTGGCCGTGGATCACGACGGTGTTGCCGCCGGCTTCGGACCCGCACTCGGGCAGGACGCTCTGGATCACGGGGGGACCCGTGACGCCCGTAGGCAGGTAGGTGAAGCTGCCGATCTTCTCGAAGTTGCGCGTGCCGTCGAAGTTCAGCGGCACCTCGCCGGTCGGGATGGCCTCGAGCGGCTCGCAAGCCGCGCCGGGCAGCTCCGGCTCGAGGTTCGGGTTGCCGGTGATGCGGTCGATGTTCTCGAAGATCAGGACGTCGACGATCAGCTCCTCGGTGAGGCCGGCCTCGACGCTGGGCACGACAGCGGGCCAGTTCGGGATCACCAGCGTGTGGCGGTCCACGAAGTGCTCGATGATGTCGTCGTTGATCTCGTTCGCGTTGCCTACGCCGCCGGGCAGCACGATCGCGCCGGGAGGTGTGCTCTTGCCGACTTCGGAAAAGACACCGTCGCCCATGATCTTGGTCATGCCGTCCGCGGGGTCGACATAGCGCACGGCGATCTGGGTGTACGGCGAGAAGAAGTCGCCGTGGATCGTGACCGTGTAGCCGCCTGTGTCGAGTCCCTGGCGCGGAGCGCTGGCGATGCAGCGCGGGCCGACGATATAGAACACGCCGGTGACCGGGTCGGAGGAGCCCGGAACCGGATCGCCGAGGAAGCGCAACACGGGATCGTTGAAGTCGTCGCTGCAGGCAACGCCCGGCGGGATGGTGACCAGGATCTCGAACTGACTGATGAACTCGTAGGCGGCCTGTACCTCGAGGACGGTGTTCCGGCCCGGCTCGATCGGGTTGGCAAAGACGAAGGGCTCGTGCGGGAGGTTCTCGCGCGGCGTGGTCAGCAGGCTGTTCTGCAGCTTGGCCACCGCGTTGTTCATCCCGATGAAGACCTTGCCCCCCGGTGCGCCAGGGGTTCCCGGAGGGGGTCCCGGAGGGGTGAAGTTGATCCCGCGCACGCGGATCACGTCACCGATGAAGGCGATTTGCGATCCCTGGGGGACCGAGGCCGCGAGGGCAGCGCCCTGGGGAGAGACGACGGAAGTCCCGCTGCCGAGGATGGCAGCGGCGGGAATGCGAGCGTCTCCGCTGCTCGAACCGCAGCCGGCGAGGCCCAAAACCGTGGCCACAACGAGGCACGTCAGAGTGGTGCGTGACATGTGCGTATGCCCTCCGAAGGCGAATTCACCATCAAATGCAGATACGGGGGTACCGTCAGCCATCTGTCCCAGCCCACGGAACCCTCCTAGCTCTAGTTGCGAAGACCAGTTATAGGCATGCGGACAGACCGGGGCAAGCAGGTAAATGCCGCATTTCCAGGGTGAGACAGGGGGGGCCGGAGGATGTCGATCCGGGACCACGCAGGGACCCCGGGATGTTCAATTTTGGGGTCACTCGGGTGCGCCTGGGACCGCTCCGTAGCCGATCCCGTAGAAGACGCGGCCGCGAATGGTGAGCTTCGCGAGGCTTCCGGGGGGGTGTCGTGTCCCCGTAAGTGGTGTCAAAACAGTGTCTTGAGTACCGTCGCCGGGCACCACACGGGCCATCACGGCCCGCCCTGTCTCCGGGTTTCGGGCCAGAACCACAGTCGCTGGAGTCGGACGTTCATCGATTCGCACCAGCAGCAGCGAGCTATGTCCAAAATCCTCGCTCGCAGGCGGCGGAGGGACGGCCAGGACAAGGCTCTGGGTGGCCACCAGGGCCCCCAGAAAGAGGCCTGCCAGGGCTCCCAGCATGCCGGTGCAACTGGCCACCCAGCCGCGCGCCACCTCGGGGATGCGCGGCCCTCCGACGACCGCGATGCCTGCGGCCAGACCCCACAGAAGCACGATCAGGGCGGCCAGCAGCGGGCCTTCCTGGCCGATGCCGAACGCGCCGGCAAAGATCGACAGCAACGCCCACAAGAACGCGCCCCACGCAGTGAGCAATGCCGTACCCGCAAGGCGGCGGCGTGCAGGCATGTCCGCCTCGGAGATGCGGCTTGCGCCCCAGGAGGCCCCGAATCCGGCCAGCGTCGTCGTCAACAGGGTCAGCAGCACGGCGGCCGCGGTGGCCAGCGCGTCGGAGCCCGCGCAACCGTCCCACCAGAGCGCAGCGCCGGCGGCCGCTGCAGGGAGCGGGAGGAACAGTAGCGGCGGCGCGAGGCGGTCGATGCGCTCCAGGCTCTCCTGGGGCCGCAGGGGAAACAGAAGCAACGCCGCCACGGTCGACACGACGTGATGATAAGCACCAGACGTGCGTGAACCCATCTCCCGCGGGGGCTTTCGGGCGCGCTTGTGCGAGCTGACGGCTGAAAGCTGGCGGCTGCGGGGTCTTGATCTGCACAATAGGTGCGCTGACCTCCTCGCTCCGAACCACCCTTCCTCTCGGGCTGTTGCTCGCGAGCGTCGTCGCGGCGGCGGCCGGCCTGGGCCGGCTCAGGTTCGACCACGACACGCGCGCTCTGCTCAGGGCGGACGCGGCGGCGGACGCGCTCGAGCTCGCGCTGGTGGAGACGTTCGGCTCCGAGGACCTGCTGCTCGTCGCCTGGTATGCAGGCGACATCCTGCAACCGGACGCGTTTCGCACCTTGCAGGACGTGAACGATGCCGTCGCGGCCGTCCCCGGGCTCGAGCAGACGTACAGCCTGGTGAGCGGACAGGCGCCGTTGCCGCTGGACCGCCTGCGCGTCGTGACGCTCGACGATCTGCGCGATGCGACCGGGCGCGCGGCGGTGCGCGAAGCCATGCTCGCCTCGCCGGACTATCTCGGCACGCTGTACAACGAAGAGCTGAGCGTCGTGGGGATGCTGACCACGCTGCAGAGGGGCACGCCGGAGGAGCGCTTCGACGTCGTGCGCGCAGTGCGCAAGGCGATCGAGCCCTGGCAGAGGCCCGACCGGCCGCTCTACGTAGCCGGCGTGTCGGCCACGGTGATGGAGGCGGGCGAGTACGCTGTGCAGGACCTGCAGCGCATCGGCGCGCTGGCTCTGGCGGTCTCGGTGCTGGTGCTGCTGATCGCGTGCGCAAGCGCGGTGGAGACCGCGCTGGCCGTCGTCGCCACGGCCATTCCGCCGGTCATCGCGCTGGGTGCTGCGGGCTGGCTCGGGATCCCGCTCAGCGGACTCGGCGCCGCGCTCTTCCCCGTCGTTGGCGTGGTGGGGATCACGTCGACGGTGCACCTGTTGAGCCACTATGGCGAGCGGCGCCGTTTGGGAGCCGACGCGAACGCCGCCGCGGCTTATGCGCGCGGGCGGATGGCGGCGCCCGTGGCCTGCAGCCTGTCCACGACGGCTGCTGCCTTCTTCATGCTTCCGCTAACGGGCGTGCCTGCGTTCCGCTCGAGCGGCGTGATCGTCGGGCTCGGCGTGCTGGCCGTGTTGCCGGTCGTGCTGCTCGGACTCCCGGCCGCGTTGGCCCTGGTCGCGCCCCGTCCGGCCCGTACTGGCCCGCTCCGCTTGCGGCGCTTGCTGGGCCGCCTGGGTGCGGGAGCGTTGCGCCGGGCGGGACCGATCGCCGTCGGGGCCGTCGTGCTGTGTAGCGCAGGCGCGCTCCTGGCCGCACGCGCGCCCGTGCGCGTCGAGGTGTTCCACTCCTTTCGTCCGACAAGCGGGATCGCACGCACGTACCGCTTCCTGGAAGACCACCTGACGGCTGCGCTGTACTTCGACCTTCTGCTCGAAGCGCGGCCCGAGACGCGCACGGAAGAGGTCCTCGAGGACCTGCAGGCCTTCTCGGAGCAGGCGCTCACCTATCCGGAGGTGCGTGCCGTCCAAAGTCTGGCGTCGCTCGTGCGGCACGGCGAGTCCGTGAACGACAAGTTGCAGCCGCCCGGCTGGAGCCTCATCGGCCCGGCCATGCGCCGCACGTTGGCGCTCGGGGTGCTGCGCACTGCGTTTCGCGAAGTCACCGAGCGCTTCGAGGAGAGCGGGGACAAGGCGCGCGCCCGCCGCGAGCGCGGCGACGCCGTGCTCGGCCCCGCCGGCACGCCCCCCGGCCGCCTGTACCGCGTCAAGTTGCGCATCGAGGACGGCGCGAGCCCCGACGCGCTGGACGGCCTGAGCAAGCGTGCGCGCGAGCTCCTGTCCGGGCCGGCGGCCGTCGTCGGTCTGTATCCGCGAGCCGTGGCCACGGCCCGCAGCCTGATCGCGGATCTGATGCGCGGCGCCTTGTCGATGCTCGTGCTGTCCGCCGTGCTGCTCGCGCTGGTCCTGCGCTCTTGGCGGCTCGGCCTGGCCGCGCTGTTGCCCAACATGCTGGCCCCCGCGCTGGTCTTCGGTTGCGCCTCCCTGGTGGGTGTCGCGTTCGACGTATCCGCAGTAGCTGTGGCGTCCGTGGCCATCGGTCTGGCGGTGGACGACACCTATCACTTCCTCTTCCACTACGCGCGCGAGCGGCGGCGGGGACGCGGACTCGCAGCTGCCCTGTTGCGCACGGAACGCTCTGTCGGGCGGGCGCTGGTGCTGAGCACGGTCGTGCTGGCGGCGGGACTCAGCTGCCTGGCCCTGAGCGCCTTCACTCCGACCGCCCATTTTGGTCTGTACACCGCCTTGAGCTCCGTAGCCGCGTTGCTAGGGGACCTGATCGTGCTCCCCGCCGTCGTCGCGCTGCTGCGCCGTCTATAATTCCCAGCATGCGCCGACCTCCGTGGATTCTGCTCCTTGCCGTAGCGTGTAGCGAGGAAGCGCCTGAGCCCGACCCGAAACCGCCCGCGGACGTGGCGCCGCCGAAGGTCGTGACGCCGGCCACGGGAATGGGCGTGCTTCACGACAAGATCGACGGTCTGGAGCGCGACGTCGGGGACGCGGAGAAGCGCGCCGACGACGTGAACGGCGCCAGGCCCTTGACCAGAGACCAGCTCGAGGCGCTGGCGACGCGCGCGCGCCACTACCTCGCCGCGGCGGAGGTCAGCACGGCCCAGGAGGCGCGCGAGGTCAACAACGCCAAGGTCAGGGCGTTGCGCTTGCGCGTGGCCAAGGTCCGGCAGGAGCAGATCGTACGCTCCATGGAGATCGAGGAGTTGCGCGTGCGCATCCTGGATGTGCTCCAAGGCAAGGCCGAGGTGCCGGAGGGCCGCACGCTGGCCGGGCTCAAGGACAAGCTGGGCGAGGACGAGGAGGAGCTGCGCGGGCTGTTCAAGCTCGAGGAGAAGGGCAGCGCAGAGCTGCTCGTCTTCGAGCAGCGCCGTCACACCGGGAAGTACGCCCCGGTGGAGGAGAGCCTCGCCACGCGCGCGATCAAGCGCATCCAGGAGCTTCAGCGGCGCATCGACGCCCTGCAAGGCCGTTAGACGCTTCGCGCGTGTTGGGGCCGCCCTGGCCCTAACCGTCTCGCGACGGCGGGTCGTCCGGGTCCACGACCCGGTGGTCGATCCGTGTGGGCTGTTTCGCGGCCGCCTCCCCAGTCTCCAGCTTGCCGGCCTCGTACTCGGTCTTGAGCACCCGCGCGGAATCGCGCATCTTGAGCAGGCTCTTGCGCCCGAAGAGGCCGCGCATCAGACCGGCGAAGGCGCGCCCGGCGCGACGGCCCGCCTTGCCAAGCGCCGACCCATCGCGGATAGTGGGGGTCATAAGGACTACTCTAGCGGGAGACGGGGGCCCCTAGAGGAAACATGGCTGACTCCGCAGGTCAGGAGCGACGTCGTGAGCGCCGTATCAACGAGCGGTGCCAGGTTGCCTTTCGCGTCGTCCAGGAAGGATCGGCCGGTCCCAAGACCGTCGCCGGCGAGACCATGGACCTGAGCGCGTCGGGTCTGTGTCTGCTGGCCCCGATCGGCGTGGAGCCCGGCGCGACGCTTGCCATCGAGGTGGCCTTGGAAGGTCATAGCGAGCTGATCCTGGCCATGGGCAAGGTCATCTGGTGCAACGGAGAAGGGCCGCAGCGGCACCGCATGGGCGTCGCGTTCTCTTGGGTCCGGGAAGAAGATCGCAGCGCGCTCGACGTGATCGCCGACTTCGTCCAGGAACGCCTGCCCGAGGCTTGACGTGCCCGCCAACTTCTCCTGGCTGTTGCCGGGTCGCGTAGCGGGAATGGCTCGTCCGGTCGCGGAGGACGAGGAGTGGCTGCGGGAGCAGGGTGTCACATCGCTGGTCTCGCTCACGCTCACGCCGCCGAGCCTCGGGTTCCGCATCCTGCACATGCCCATTCCGGACATGCAATCGCCGTCCGTGAGCCAGTTGCGGGCGGCCGTGGACTTCATCCGCGCGGCGTGGGACGAGGGAGGCGGGGTAGCCGTGCATTGCGGAGCGGGGATCGGGCGCACGGGCACGGTTCTGGCGGCCGTGCTGGTGGCCGAGGGCAGCGGCGCCGACCAGGCCATCGCCGAGGTGCGAGCAGCGCGGTCCGGGTCCATCGAGACGCGCGAGCAAGAGCGGCGCGTGCGCGAGTACGCGGTCTTACTCGAGGGAGGAGAGACGTGATGCGTGTGTTGGTTGCCGGGGCCAAGGGGAGGATGGGGACGGTCGTCTCTGTGGGCGTGGAACGCGCGTCCGATCTCGAGCTGGTGGCGCGCGTGGACCTGGGCGACGATCTTGCCGCGCTGTTGGCAAGCGCGAAGCCGGACGTGGCCATCGAGTTCACCACGCCCGAGACCGTGTTCTTCAACAGTCGCGCGATCCTGGAGGCAGGCGCGCACTGCGTAGTCGGGACCACCGGCCTGACGCAGGAGCAGAGGACCGAGCTCGACACGCTGGCGCGGGAGAAGGGGTGTGGGTGCCTGGTGGCGCCTAACTTCTCGGTGGGCGCCGTGCTGATGATGCGCTTCGCCGCCGAGGCCGCACGCTACATGCCGTGGGCGGAAGTCGTCGAGCGCCATCACGAGCGCAAGCTCGACGCTCCGAGCGGGACGGCGCGGCTGACCGCGGAACTCATCGCGGCCGCCCGCTCCGAGGCCCCCGCCCCGGAGCACGAAGAGGAGACCGCGCCCGGCGCGCGCGGGGGGCGGGTGGACGAAGTCCCGGTGCACTCGCTGCGCTTGCCCGGATCGGTCGCGCACCAGGATGTGTGGTTCGGTGCGCCCGGGGAGACCCTCGTGCTGCGACACGACGTGATCGATCGCGAGGCTTTCGTGCCGGGGGTGCTGCTTGCGGTGCGCCGCATCGGCGAACACAAGGGCCTCCTGGTGGGGCTCGAAAACCTGCTGTGAAAGGTGACCTGAGTGTGGTTCTGATCACCTCCCCCGAAGAGGAGGCGGAGATCACGTTGGCCATCGCTCGTCGCGCGCTACAGGGCGGAGTGACGGGGATCGTGCTGCGCATGCCGCGCGCCACCGCGCGGGAGCTGTTCGAAGTAGCACGCAAGCTGCGGCCGGCCACGCGCAAGGCAGGGTGCCTGCTCATCGTGCACGACCGCGTGGACGTCGCGCTGGCGGCCGATGCGGACGGCGTGCACCTGGCCGGGCACTCGCTCCCCGTCGCGTCGGTCAAGCGCATGGCCAAGGGCGGGTTCCGCGTCGGCTGTTCGGCGCACAACCTCGATGATGCCGGTCAGTTCGTGAACGAGGGCGCCGACTATCTTTTCCTGAGTCCCGTTTTTCCCACGCTCAGCCATCCCGAGCGGGAAGCGATCGGCGTAGCCGCGTACAAAGAGGCGGCGCTGCGCACGCACGTGCCCGTGCTCGCGCTCGGTGGCGTGAGCGTGAACAACGTCGAGCAGATCGCCGAGGCCGGGGGCGCCGGGGTCGCGGCCATCTCGGCCTTCTACATGGCCGAGGACCCCGCCGAAACGGCGCGCGCCTTCAGGGCCGCTTTCGGGAAGTAGAGGGGCGCAACGCGGTGTCTCCTGCCCGCCACGCACGCGGACGGGAACCGGGCGTGCGCCTGGGGGATAATCCCCGACCTTGAAGAACAAGGCCTTCCTGCGCTGGTTCCGGCGCGGCTTGATCGTGCTGGCGCTGGGACTCGCCTATTTGGCGCAGCGCCCCTACACGCTGCTCACCGTGCCGGAGCAGGACGCGTCCATGGATCCCATCTACCCGCCCGGTGCCTTGCTGCTGGTCGAACGCCTGTCGCCCGACGATCCCCTGGAGCGGGACATGGACATCGTCTACGCCATCGTGCGTGACGATGTCGAGTACGCCCGCTACGGGCGCATTGGCGGGCTCGAGGGAGACGTCGTCGCAGTGCACGAAGGGCAGCTGACGATCAACGGGGAGCCCACGAGCCTGAGCGCTGAGGTGGCGCTGGGGGCGGTTCCGAGCGGCACCGTGCTCGTGCTCAACGTCAACCCGCAGGAGACGCTCTACGTGGATTCGCGCAGCCTCGGCTTCATCGAGCGCTCCCGCATCCGCCACCGCATCCGCGCCCGCATCTCTTCGGGGAACTGATCCAGGCACTACGGCTCGGGAGTACGATCTCGTGCCGTGGTCTCCGAACGCGAATTGCTCCAGTGGATTGCGGCGCGCGCGCCTATCGGCGATGACTGCGCCGTGCTCGAGTGCCCGCCCTGGGGCACGCTGCTGGCCGCGACGGACTCCGTGATCGACGGCGTGCACCTGCGCTGGGCCGAGGAGGGGCCGCGCGCGCTCGGCTACAAGGCGGTCGCGCGCAGCATGAGCGACGTAGCCGCGATGGCGGGCGAGCCCTTGTGGGCTTTCTTGGCGGTGTGCCTGCCCAGCGGCGTGACGCAGGAGCAGGCCAGGGAGGTCTACCTCGGCGCGGAGAGTGCGGGCTGCCCCATGGCCGGCGGCGACACGGCGTTCGGGCCGGTCTGCTACGCCGTAGCAACCGTCCTGGGACGCGCCCACCCGAAGGGACCCGTGCTGCGTAGCGGCGCGCGCGAGGGCGATTGGATCGTCGTCACCGGCGCGCTCGGAGGGTCGCTGCGCAGCGGCCGGCACGCAGCGTTCGAGCCGCGCGTCGACACCGCCCGCAAGTTGCACGAGAGCTTCGAGCTCGGTGCCATGATCGACATCAGCGACGGCCTGAGCACCGATCTGGGGCACATCCTCGACGCGTCCGGCGTGGGATGCCGCGTGCAGGCGGAGGCGATCCCCATCCATCCGGATTCGGATCTGCAGGGTGCGTTGAACGACGGCGAGGATCACGAACTGCTGTTCACCATGCGGCCCGACGACCGCCTCGAGGGTTTCCTGCCGGGGCTGCAGCGCATCGGCGTCGTGCAGGCGGGCCCGAGAGAGATCATCGATGGCTCGGGGAAGAGCGCACCGCTCGTGTGCGGCGGATTCGAGCATGGCCGCTGAGACGGTGGAGATCCTCAGCCGCTCCCCGGAGGAGACGGTCGATCTAGGCCGGCGCGTCGGCGCGCAGCTGGGGGCCGGACAGGTCGTGCTGCTGCGCGGCGATCTGGGTACGGGCAAGACGACCTTCGTGAAGGGGCTGGCCGAGGCGTGCGCCGTCACCGCCACGGTGCGTAGCCCGACCTTCGCGCTGCTGTGCCGCTATAGGGGGCGACCGGACCTGGTGCACATCGATCTCTACCGCGAGCAGCGGGCCCCACGGCTCGGTGACCTGGACTGGGAGAGCATGGGCGACGCCCTGGTGGCGGTGGAATGGCCCCCGGACCAGGCGATTGCGGACCGGGTCTGGCCCGACGCCTACCGTCTCGAGTTGGAGCACGTGGACCAGCGCACCCGCAGGATCCGGCTGCCGGCGGCCCTCAGGGGCGTGGACGCCTCCCGGTAGAATTCGAACCGATCTCCTCAGCCCCCGTTTCCCCATCCAGTGAGTGCATGCCCCGCTCCGACCGCGAGCTCATGGTCGCCTACTCCAAGGGAGACGACCAGGCTCTGGCTGAGCTCTACGACCGATACGAACGAGCGCTCGTGAATTTCTTCTTCAAGATGTGCTACGACCGGGACCAGGCCGAGGATCTGACCCACGACACCTTCGTGCGGATCATGCGGCACCGCCGCAAGTACAAGCCGAAGGCCGCCTTCCGGACCTTCCTCTACACCGTTGCCCGCAACCTGTGGATCGACGCCTACCGCAGCCGCAAGGCGGCGCCCCGCACCGTTTCCACGGATAGGCAGACCACCGAGGACGGCCGGAGCCTGCTGGACCTGCTGCCGTCGGTGGAGGACGGCGTGATCAAGCGTGTTTCCGACGCCGAGGCGGCGCGCTGCGTGCGCGACGCGCTCGAGGACCTGCCGGACGGCCAACGCATGGTGTTCGTGATGGCCGAGTACCAGGGGCTCAAGTACCGCGAGATCGCCGACATCCTGGACGTGCCCGAAGGAACCATCAAGTCGCGCATGCACGCCGCCGTGAAGCGGTTGCGCGGCATTCTGGGACGCACGCTGTCATGAGACCCGAGATCGTCGACTACGTCCGCGGCGAGCTTTCCGCGCGCGAAGAGACCGTTCTGCGGGCGCGCATCGAGAAGGACCCCGCGCTCGAGCGTGAGCTCGAAGAGGCGCAGGCGCTGTTCGGCATCATGGGCCAGGGTCCGGAAATCGAGCCGCGCGCGGCCCTGCGCATCCGCTTCGTGGCGTCGCTCGAAGCGCAGCGGGAGCGCGAGCCCGGCCGTAGCGCGCCCTCGCTCGGCGAGCGCCTGGCTTTCCTCGGGGGACTCGTGATCTTCCGTTTGCGCAACTCAAGCGCCTTCCGCGTGGCGGCGCTCTCGATCGCCGTGCACCTGGTTGCCTTGTACCTGCTGCTGCAGCACTGGGTGCCCGCGCAGGCCGAGGACAAGCACACCACGTTCATCGTGAAGTTACCGCCGGCCAAAGCGGAGCCCGTCGGCTTGCGGCCCTCCGAAGCCTTCGTCGGGCGCCTCGCGGGCCGCAACCGCTCGATCGAGGTCAAGCTGGGCAAGGCCGCGGTCCCCGGTCAGGCGAAAGCGATCCGCAGCGGGATCGAGGAGCTGGTGGGCGGGCAGGCGGACGACGGCTCGCTAGGCGATGTGGCGCAGACGGGCTACGGGTCCCTGGCGCTGCTCGCCGAGGGTGAATGCTCGGCCTTCCTCACGGAGAAAAGCCGCAACCTGCGCCGTGCGCTCGAGTACGTAGCGGAGCAGGGCGCCGAGGGCAACGTGCACGGCGCCGCGGTCTGCGCGCTGGTCGAGGACTACGCCCTGTCCTACTCGTGGATCCCCGAAGCGCGCCAGGCAGCGCGCGCCGCGCTGATCGTGGACCTCCTGGCCGAGCTTCCGCGGGGACCGGCTTCGGACGAGGCCCGGCTGGTGGCCAAGCTGGCCGGCTTCCCTCTGGACTCAAGCCGATTGAGCGCCGAGGCACGGGCGCTCTACACGGGCCTGCCGCGGGCCTGGATCCTGGACCTGGAGCCCAGCCGGCTGCGGGCCACGGTAGCCTTCGCGCGGGGCGGGGTGCCCTTGGATCCCGAGCGCCTGAACCGCTGGGTGCGGCCCTTCTTCCTGGGGGTCTTGAAGCGCTTGCGGGAGGGCGGGGCGGTCGCTGAGCGCATCGTCACCCTCCAGTCCCCCTACCGCCTATAGCCGTCCCACGGGCTCTGGGCCCCGCGCCAAGGCGTGCGCCGTGTCACTTCAGGCGAGCGAATTGGTTACAGGAGGGGACGCACAGCCGAAACACCAGGTGGCGATGTCCGGGCCCGGGGACTGTCGGCGCGAGAACCTAAAGTTGTGCTTCAAAAGGGGTTGCGCACCCACCGGAGCCGCTCCCTCCCCCCCGGCAGGGGGGCTCGGCCGGCCCCGGCCTGTGATTTGCTGCTAGATCGGCCGACCCATTAAGAGCAGGGGGACCGTTCAAAAAGAACGGCGCCTGACAGAGCGCAGATCATGGAAATCCGCTTTCACTGCATCCAGAACGGCAAGAAGTTCTTCAAGGTGATCCTCCACGGTGAGGAGATCTTCTGTGGAACCAAGGGCGAGTGCCAGCGGTTCATC
This sequence comes from Planctomycetota bacterium, assembly GCA_027297745.1. Taxonomy (GTDB): domain Bacteria; phylum Planctomycetota; class PLA2; order PLA2; family PLA2; genus JAPUHK01. The sequence continues at coordinate 14,643 of JAPUHK010000242.1, forward strand.
CGGATCCACAACGAGAAGGTCCAGCGGTCCATGGAGGTGGGCGCCGCAGCCCGCCCCCGGGCCGGCAACATCCGCATCTACCGCCGGCGCGTCGGGAGCTCGCTCTAAGAGCGCGTCTCGGCCTCGCCGACCCCGATTGCCGGGCGGTGACCCCGCCGTTACAGTGAGACACGAGGAAGACCTCCCGGCGAGGTCTTTTTTTCATGCGTGGGTGGCTCCTGATCCCCCTCCTCGCGGTGATCGCTTCGGCGCAGCACCGTAGCGGCGTCTATGTCACCGAGCTCGGCCGCAACGTGCTGACCCGGACGGATGAGCTGGTCGAGGCGGAGGTCATCAAGGTGCAGAAGCGCTTCCGCGGGATCACGACCGTGCGTATGCGCATCAAGCGCCGGTACATCGGCGTCGAGGAGCGGCGCGACGTGAACGTCCTGTTCATCGAGGACTTCATGGCGCCGGACGCTTTCGGGGCCACGCTCGAGACCTCGCGCGTGCGCCCTAGCACTCCCGGCATCGCCGCGAGCCAGGGCCACAAGGGATCGGGAGAGGGGCCCCGCACGGACGTCGAGACCAGTGACGCGCCGGGCAGCGGCGCCAAGGAGGGCCGCGGGATCCGGCTGCGCGAGGGTGAGCGGGGACTGTTCTTCCTGCAAAGGCAGCGCACGAGCTACCGCCTGATCGCGGCCGTCACGATCGCGGACCGGCTCTACGAGGTGAAGCTCAAACGCATGCAGGAGGTGCTCGAGCTGGAGCGTGAGTCGACCTTCGACCGCAAGGTGGAGACCATCCGGCGCTACTACATGCGCGGACTCGAGGCCAAGGTGCTGTGGCTGCGCGCCAACAGCGCCCGCGAGATGGTCTCTCTTGCGCGCCGCTTTCCCGATCTCTTCGGGCCGACGGACGTCCGCCGGCTGGCGTCCCTGCGCGCAAAAGAGCGGGATCCGCAGGTGCGGGCCCTCCTGGCGCGGGCGATCCGCACGCTGGACCCGCAACTGCGCGTCCTCTTGAACGAGGAACAGGCCGGCGTGCGCGACCAGCGCCTGGTGAGGGAGCTGGAGCAGCACCACGAACGCGTCCGCAGGATTCGCCACGCCGAGCTACGCGCGGCGGAGTTGACTGTCCTTGCGCGCAACTACGGAGCGGCGGCCGGCGGCCTGCTGGCCCTGTACTTGAAAGATCCGGACCCGGTGGTGCGCGCAACCGCGGCCCTGGCTCTGGTCCAGGTGGGCGGAACCTCGGCGCGCGAGCCGGTGCGTAAGGCGCTGAGGCGCGAACGGGACGAGAAGGCCGCGCGGGCCATGATCATCGCCGCGGGCGAGCTGATAGACCGAGAGGCGGTGCCTGTCCTGGCGCGCAGGAGCGGCAATCCGAAGCTGCTCAAGTACACGGTGCAGGCGCTGGCGCGTATCGGCACCGAGAGTGCGCAAGTAGTCTTGCGGGGCATCGTGAAGGACGCCGACGACGAGAGCGCCGCACAGATCCGCAAGTGGATCGCGGAGCTGGCGCAGGACCGCAAGTGAGAGCGTGGGCGGCCTGGGCCGCGTTCCTGCTGGTCGCGGCGCCCGTCGCAACCGGGCAGGAGCCGGCGGCCTCGTCGGAGGAAGGGTCCGACCAGCCGCAAAGACCGCCGCCGGTGTTGCGCCTCTCGTTGCGCGACGCGGTGGACCTCGGGCTTGCGCGCAACCTCGGCCTGCGAAGCGCGCGCCTGGGCGCGCTCATGGCGCGCATCGACGTAGCCATCGAGGAGGCCGCTTGGGACCCGACGTTCACCGGAGTGGTGACGGGCGGCGAGACGCAGATACCGTCTCGCTCGACGCTGGCGGGCGCGGACGTGGTCGACACGGACCACTTCAACTTCGCGCTGGGCCTGCAAAAGCCGACGCGCCTCGGTCCGGTGCTGGGCATCGATTGGCGCTCCGACCGCGTTTTCACGAACTCGACGTTCAGCAGCATCAACCCCGCCTACGAGGGCTTTCTGGAGCTGTCGATCACGGTGCCGCTCCTGCGCGGGAGCGGGCGCGCGGTGAACGCGGCTGCGCTGCGCAGCGCGCGGCTGGTGGCGGAGCAGAGCCGGCTGGATTTCCAGGCCGTGGCGGCGCAGGTCATGGAGGCAGTGGGCATCGCCTACTGGGACGTGGTCTACCGGCGTGGCCGCGTGGACGTTTTGCGCAAGTCGTGGGGGGTAGCCCTCGATGTGGAGGAGGCCGAACGCAAGAAGCTGCGCTCAGGTGACGGCACGCGGGTAGATGTCATGCAGGCGCGCGCGCAGGCCAAGCGGCGCGAGGCGGACTGGATCGGCGGCAAGCGTGAGGCTGGGGATGCCGCCGACCGCCTGCGCAGCCTGATCCTGCCCTTCCTCGGCACGGCCGGCGACGAGGTCGTGCTCGAGCCGTCCGACGCCCCGGCGGGCGTGCAGAACCCGCCGACACTGGACAAGGCGGTGCAGACCGCGCTCGCGCGCCGCCCGGAGTTACGGCATGCGGACCTCGAGGTGGCGCGTCTCAACGAGGAGATCACGCTGGCGGAGGATGCGGCGAAGCCGCAACTGGACCTGCGCGGAGCCGTGGCAGGGCGCGGGGTCACGAGCGACTTCGGGTCGAGCGTGCGCAACACGCTGGACGGCTCGGCGTTTTCCGCCAACGCCAGCTTGACGATGAGCCAGATCCTCGGGCGTCGTGCCGCCAAGAGTGCGTTGACGCGCAGCTTTCTCGATCGCGAGCGCGCCGTGGTCGCGCGGCTCGACACCATGAACACGATCGTTGTCGAGGTGCGCGCCGCACACCGCGCGTTGACCGCGAACGCGCAAGAGAATGCCGCTGCCCTGGAGGAGGTCGCGGCGGCGGAGGAGTCCCTGCGCGGGGAACGGTTGCGGCTGCAACGGGGCGATTCGACCGTACTGCTCGTCAACCAGACCGAGGAGAACATGACCTCTGCGCGTCTGCGCGAGCTGCAGACGCGCGTGGCGCTGGAGGGCGCACGCGTGGCGCTGGGGCGCGTAACCGGGGTCCTGCTGCAGGAGTTCGGCGTGGGGTTCGACGACGACCTGCATGCCGTGCCCGCCTCGCACGACTAGGCCGGCCGGCTCGGCACGTGCCGTTAGACTGAATCACCATGCGCAGTTGGGCCGTGATCGTCGCGCTGGCAGCCGTCGCCGGGCTTGCGGTCTTTCTGGGGCCCACCACCGGCGTGGGGGAGACGGTCGTGGCGCGGCGCGTCGAAGCGCAACAGCCCGAGCCTACCGAGCAAGAGCGTGTGGATTACTTCCTGGATCTCGTGCGCACGGCGCAGGAGACCAATCTCGGTCGGCTGCGCCCACCGACCGGCCGCATCGTGGGGGAGGCGGGCCTGATCGAGCTTGGGCCCGTTGCCGCCGACTCGCTGTTGGACGCCGGGCGGCAGTCTCAGTGGGTGCGCGACCCCGCGCTGGCGGACAGCGTGCTCAAGCTCGTGCCCAAGATTCCCGGCGCGGTGGGGCGGCCTGGGTTCTATCCGTTCCTCCTGCGCCTGCTGGACCCTGAGCAGATCCGGCCGAAGGTGCCGCGCGCAGACTGGGGCGCCCTGTACCGGCGCCAGATCTTCAGCCTCTTCACGCACTACCGCGACCCCCGCGCGGTGCCGCACTGCATCGAGGAGCTCGAGCTCGGCAAGCACGCGCCGGACATGCGCCAGGAGGCGATCACGGTGTTGCTGTCGCTCGGCCACGTCGACGAGTACGCCGCGGCCTACGAGCGCCTTCCGCCCAACGAGGAGGAGCCGCAGAACGTCGTGCGCGTGCTCTCGCTGGAGCGGGTGCGTGAGCTGGCCGACCCCGCCAATCCTCAGCAGATGCGAGCCTGGGCCCAGCGGCTGGAGCCGCTTCTGAGGCGTGCGCTTGGGAGCGAGATCAGCGGGGAGCGCATTCGCGCTGCCGCCTGTTTGCTGCGGCTGGGCGACGAGTCCATGGTCGACCGGCTGATCCACGAGTACGAGACGGAGAAGCAGCAGAACCTGGCTCTGGCCTGGTTGGCGCTCGAACACCTCGGGCGTGACCGCCGCGACCCGTACTGTCGCGACGTCTTTCTGGAGACCGTCCGCACGCCCAAGGAGGTCGAGCTGGGGACGCGCATCTTTCAGGCGTCGGTGACGCTGCTCGCGGCACGTTGGTCGGACGACGAGCAGGTCATGGATGAGCTCTGGCGCGTGTTCCGCACCCGCGAGACGCCGGACCCGCACCTGGGCCGCGTGCTGGCCGCCATCGATCGCGAGCGCGTGACGGCCCACGTGATCCGCTCGATCCGCCACAGGCCCCTGGATCAGCGATGGATGTGGTTGGCGCTCGCGGTGCGCCTCAAGATGCGCGAAGCCAACCCGGTCCTGCTGGAGCTGGCGCAGGAAGAGCACCGCTACGACGTGCGCGCGCGCTATTTCAGCACGCTCGCCACGTTGCGCGCATACGACGCGGTGCCCTTCGTGACCGCGTTGTTCCGCAACAAGCGCGAGAATGTGGAGCTGCGGCGCGTCGCCGCGAACTGCCTGCTCGACATCGGCGCGCCGGAAGGCGTCGAAGCGGTCGGCGCGGCGCTGCGCGAACTGGACGAGGTGGCGTTGGACACGACCGTCGCGCGTGCCGCGGCGGTGGGGGCTGCGGGCGTGCCCCTGGCGCTCATTCCGCAACTTGGAGAGGTCTTGCGGCGTGCGCCGGGCATGCAGAGCCGGCGCAAGGCGCTCTTCGTGATCCGCGTGCTGGGCGACCGCGAGCTTGGCGAGCCCGAGCTCAGACGCGCGTACCGCGCTGAGCCCAGCGACCGCCTGGCGGACGAGATCGGAGACGTGCTGCGCGAGCTGGCCTACAGATAGGCCCGGGCTTTGCCGCACTGGGGGTTACGGGGCGGAATGTTCATGGAAAGCAACGCTGGAACGATCAACCATTCGGGCGGCGCGCCGGACGACCGGCGGCTGCCGGTGGAGCGGCGTGCGCGGCCGACGCCGGTCGTGTCCCGCTACTGGCTTCGCGGGCGGCGTCTCGGGGGCCGCCGCACCGGTGAGCGCCGCGAGATCTACGTGGACCGCTACCGCGTTACCGAGTGGGTGCTGGTGCTCAGCATCCTGGCCCTGTCGGCGCTGGACTACGTGCTCACGCTGATCCACCTGGAAGCGGGGGGGCGCGAGGTCAACCCGCTCATGGTCTATCTGGTCGAGAGCGGCGGTCTGGTCTTCGGAGTGGTCAAGCTGGGCATGACGGTGGTCGGTTTGCTGGTCCTGCTGATCCACGTTCGCTTCCGGTGGGCGCGTTTCTTCCTGAGTCTGGCGCTGGGCGTGTACATGCTGCTGCTGATCTACCACCTGTACCTGCGCTTCGTGGCATAGGGGCGGCCGCCGCGGCTCGGGGACTAGCTCTCGTCTTCGGCCTGGGCCTCCGCCAGCGCGGCGTCGTAGCCGGGCGCCTTGCGACGGCGGAAGAAGACGAGCAGGCCCACGCCCGCGATCAGCATCGGGATCGAGATCCACTGCGACGTTGAAACGTAGTTCACCGGCACCCCAAGGTCCGAGTCGTACCAGCGCGCCCGGCCGCTCGTCACCCGTACGCCAGGCGGCAGGCCCTCGATCCTGGTCACGTCCCAGTCGCGCGGCGACTCCCGGAAGGGGGGGCGGGGCCCCTTGGCCCCGGGGATGGCATCGACCGTCATGACGTACACGGTCGCGCGGGTCGTGTCCCCCTCCAGAACCAGGTCGCCGAGCAGCCCTCCCTCCCAATTCTGATCCACGCTGCGCGCGGAGGTTCCGCGCTGCAGGTGCACGTCCGGGCCGTCTGCGGCCCGCTCGACGTCGAGCTCGACGGCGAGGTGCTTCTCCAGCCCCGGGTTGCGCTCCGCGAAGTCCCCCCGGAACGGCTCGATCAGCACTGCGCGCGTGATCGCGTACAGGATGATCAGCCAAGCCAGCGTGCCACCGGCGTAGCGCGAGTTGCGCCGGATCCACTCGAGCACGAAGTAGAGCCAGATGCAGTTCAGGCTCATGTAGATCTGTGTGGGATGCAGCGCGACGCCCTCGCCCTCCTTGAAGCCCGCCGCGACGAGCGCGCGTTCATGGAAGAACTTGATGCCCCAGGGCCGGTCGGTCGTCTGACCGTAGTCGTCGCCCGCGCACAGGCAGCCCCAGCGCCCGAGGCTCAGACCCAACATGATGGCCGACGCCGTGATGTCCGCCATCACGAGCCCTGGCAGCTTGTACTTGCGCATCAGCCAGGGGGCCGCCAGTAGCCCGGGGATGAAGCCGCCGTACCAGACGAGACCGCCGTGCCAGATCATCGCGATCTCCCACTTGTTCGTCCGGAACTGGTCCCAGTTCAGGAACGCGTAGAGCAGACGCGATCCGACGATGCCGATCAGCAGCATCCACATGCAGAAGTCGAAGACCGCCGTGTCGGGCACTTTGAGCGGCCTCGTCTGGCGCAGGATGTGCCATGTCGCCATCAGGAACCCGAGCAGGATCATCACGCTGAACGTGTAGATCGTGATCGGGATCTCTCCCGGCCGGTTCTTGTCGCGCATGACCTGGCTGACCAGAAGGTGCGCAATGAAGAGGAACGCGATCCAGCTCGCAGCCGCGGCGAGCTTGCCCTTGCTCTTGCGCAGCGCGAGGGAGAGCCAGATCAGGGAGGCCGCCACGCCGATCAGGGCCTCGATCAGCTGGCTTTGCCCCGACATCTGGTCCCAGAAGTTCGGGAACTCGAAAAGGATCGGGAACACGAGTTACGCTCGCAGGTCCGGTGCCGGCGGGCCCTCAATCAGGAGGGTTCCGCGGTCTCCAGGTATTGGGCGTAGGCGCCCGCGTCCATGAGTCCTTCGAGGGGGCCGAGGTCGGTAGCCTGGATCTTGAGCAGCCAACCCCCTCCGAACGGATCGGAGCCGAGGCCGTCCAGGTTGTCGACCAGCGGCGTGTTCACCTCCGCGACCGAACCGGACACGGGGGCGTAAACCTCCGCCACGGCCTTGACCGACTCGATCTCGACCGCGGTGTCGCCGATTGCGAGCTCCGTGCCCGCCTCCGGAAGGTCGACGAAGACGAGGTCACTCAGATGCTCGACGGCGAAGTCGGTGATGCCCAGCGTGACGAGATTGCCTTCGACGACGATCCACTCGTGCGATTTCGTATAGCGTGCGTTGGCCGGCCGGTCCCCCATGATTGAGTGCTCCTCAGCTCTTCTTCTTGCGCTTCCTGCTGAAAAACGGCAGCCCTTCCACGATCAGGGGGATGCGTTTGCTGCGCAAGCTTCCTTCCAGGCCGCCCCGGGCCGCCGCGCCGCTCTCGACCAGCGCCATGGCGATCGGGCGTTCGAGCGTCGGGGACCAGGTACCGCTCGTCACGCGGCCCACCTCCCGCTCGCCTTGCATGACGGGGCAGCCATCGCGGGGGATGCGCTTGCCCTCCACGGTGGCCCCGATCAGCTCGCGCGGCAGACCGCCGTCGCGCTGGGCGACGAGAGCGTCGCGCCCGATGAAGTCCTTCTGCAGATCGACGCCGAAGCCCAGGCCCGCCTCGAGCGGCGTCGTCTCGCGGTCCATCTCGTGCCCGTACAGCGGCATGCCCGCCTCGGTGCGGCACACGTCGCGGGCGCCGAGGCCGATGGGGAGGATGCCGTGATCCTGGCCCGCCCGTAGCAGCGCCTCCCAGACCGCCGCGCCCTCCTCGCGCGCGAAGAACAGCTCGAAGCCGTCCTCGCCGGTATAGCCGGTGCGCGAGATGAGCGCGGGGATGCGTCCGAGCACGTTGCCGCGCGTGAAACGGTAGTACTTGAGCGTGTCCAGGTCGACATCGCACAAGGGCGCCAGCGTGTCCTTGGACGCCTGCCCCTGCAGCGCCAGCATGGTCTGCCGGTCCGAGACCACCGTGATCTCCACGTCGAAGTCCGCGCAGTGCTCCCTGAACCAAGCCTCGTCGGGGACGCGGTTGGCCGCGTTGATCACCACGTGCACCTCGTCCGCTCCGCGGTAGACCAGCACGTCGTCGATCACGCCTCCCGACGGCAGGCAGATCAGCGCGTAGCGGATGGCGTCTTCCGGCATGCGCGCCACGTTCTGCGAGAGCACGTGGTCCGCAGCCGCCTCACGATCGGGGCCCGTGAGCACCAGCCGTCCCATGTGGCACAGGTCGAACAGCCCGACCCGGTTGCGCACGCAGTGCACTTCGTCCTGGATCCCCGAGTATTGGACGGGCATGTCGAAGCCCGCAAAAGGGACCATGCGCGCGCCGTGCGCCCGGTGCCAGTCGGTCAGAGGCGTGGTTTGCAGGTCGCCGCCCATGGGAAGGCGTGGAGTCTAACGCCGGGGGTGAGGTCCGGCAATCAGCCCACGCCGGCGACGCGCGCGACTCGTGGGCGGCGGAGGCCGCCCCGGTTCCGGAGGAGGATCGACGCGGGCTACAATCACGGGCCGTGAACGACCCGGCCGAGTCCAATTCCGTGCGCCGCGCACTGTACGCGCTCTTCGCGCGTCTCTTCGCAGCGCCGCCCGACGCGGACTTGTACGGACGGCTCCACTCGGGTGGGCTGAGCCGCCTGGCGCAAGTGCAGCGGCTCGACCTGACCTCGGATCTCATGGACGAGGAGGACGCTGAAGGCAGCGCGGCCGAGTTGAGCGCAGAGTACGACCGCCTGTTCAACCGCGTGTCTCTGAACGCCTCACAATACCGCGCGGGCAGCGAAGATCCCGCGGTCGCCGTGGCGGCCTTCCTGCAGGAGCACGCGCTGTCGGTGGACGCGGCGGCCGGCCTGCCGACGGACCACCTTTCGGTGGCGCTGGGGGTGATGGGCGCGCTTGCGGCCGAAGCCGAGACGGCGCACCGTGACGGGGACCCGGACGCCGCCAAGACGGCCGAGGTCCGCTCGCGGGCGTTTTTCCTGCGCCACGTGCACTCGTGGGTGCCCGAGCTGATGACGGCCATCGCCAGCCGCGCCGACCGGCGCTTCTATCGCGCCCTGGCGGCCATGGCCAGCGCGTTCCTCGAGAGCGAGCGCCGGCTGCTCGAGGCCGCATGAGGGTCTTCGCCCTGGCGGACCCGCACCTGGGCGGGGGCGTCGGCAAGAGCATGGACCTGTTCGGTCCCAAGTGGACCGACCACGCACGCCGCCTGGGCGAGCACTGGCGCGAGGAGGTCAGCGACGACGACTGGGTGCTGGTGGCCGGCGACATCTCCTGGGCCCTGAAGCTCGAGGAGGCGCTCCCGGACCTGGACTTCCTGGCGGCGTTGCCCGGCCGCAAGGTGCTGATCAAGGGCAACCACGACTTTTGGTGGACCAGCCGGGCCAAGGTCGAGAGCATCCTGCCGCCCTCGCTGCACCTGTTACAGAACGACGCGGTCGATCTCGGGCAAGGCATCGGGGTCGTGGGCTGTCGCGGCTGGACGCCGCCGGGCGCTCCCAGCGCGGGCGAGCACGACGAGAAGATCTTCAATCGCGAGTTGGAGCGCTTCCGGCTCTCGGTGCGCGCCGCGGGCGACCGCTTTCGCGTTCTGGTGGCGATGTTGCACTATCCGCCGCTGTATGCGGGCATGGGGGAGACCGCTTTCGTGCCTCTCTTGCGCGAGGCGGGCGTGGCCGCCTGCGTCTACGGGCATTTGCATGCCGGCGACCACCGTTTCGCCGTGGACGGCACGGTGGACGGCATCCGCTACCACTTCGTTGCGGCCGATGCCGTGGACTTCCGACCGATCCTGCTGGATCTCCCCGATCCGGCGTGATCCGGGGCTCCATACGTTGACGGGCACGGTTCGG
>JAPUHK010000243.1 GCA_027297745.1 Planctomycetota bacterium
TTCTTCCTCTCGATCCGCTTGTCGAGTAGGTACTGGCGGACGGCCTTGAGCGACTTGGGGCCGAAGTCCTTGGCCGCCGTACGACCGTATAACCGCCTTAGGGGCCGCAGGGCGGCTTTGATATTGGTCAGCTCGCCGGTAGGAGTGCCGTCAGGACGGCGGTAGTGGCCCATGGCCCACCTAACATAGGCCGCGATCACCTCGACGACGGTGGCCGGCGCTTGCTCCTTGTCGGCCGCGGCGGCCTGCTGCGCGGGGTCGGTCCTCCCGTTGGCCAACCACTCCGATATGAGACGGTCGTACTCTTGGCGGCTTTCGTCGGAGCCGTACTCGCCGAGGTAGTGCTGCCGCCCGCTCAGGACGACGATTGCTTGCCCGCTGGGCTTGTGCTTCAGGTAGCCGGGAACTCTTCTCCTCCTTGCCATCGGTGCCTCCTTGTCGGCCGTCTCCGGCCATAACATTGTAAGTACCAAGAACCGAGGCACTCTCGCGGGGCTCGCGCGCGCCGTGCCCGGCGGCCTAAGCCCCTGCGGCTAGAGGAGAAAGAACTGGCGGGAGTGACGGGACTCGAACCCGCGGCCTCTAGCTTGACAGGCTAGCGCTCTAACCAGCTGAGCTACACCCCCGCGAAGGGCAAACCGCCGAGTCTACGCCCGGGCACACGGCTGTCAACGTACACCGGACGTCAGTCGCTGACCCGCTTCAAGGCCTCAGTGGCCGCGGTCTGCACGCCGTCGTCCGGGTCTTCGGCGAGCTCGCGCAGAGCGGGCGCGCTTTCGGCTGCAGCAGGCCCCATTTCGCCAAGCACTTGCGCCGCGCGGCGGCGCGCGCTGGCTTCGGGCGCCTTCAGCGCCGCCTCCAGCACCCCGAGCACGGGACGGGCGTCGCGGGCCACGCTCCACAGCCCCCGCGCCGCCTCGATGCGCACGATCACGGACCGATCCTGCAGCGCCTGGGACAGCGCGGGGGCGCCCATCGAGGCCGCCGTTCCGATCTGCGCGAAGCAGGCCGCGGCGGTCAGCTTCTCGTTCTCGTCTCCCTGCTGCAGCATCGGTGACAGGATCGACACCGAGGTCAGCCCGTCGCCGGAGATCAGCCACCAGGACACGGCGAGCGCCGCCTGCACGCGGTACTCGGGGCGCTGCCGCAACAGCTCCTGAAAGGGCACGAGCGCTTCGCGCGCGGGGGCACCAATCTTGCCGAGCGCGAGGATGAACGGCGTGGTCGGCTCGCCGGACCTCTGGGCATCCTTCAGAGCCACGACCAGAGCAGGGACCGCAGGGGCGCCCTCCTCTCCGAGAGCGCAGATGTGGGACGCTGCCGCCGCACGCTCCCGGGGGTCCTGCGCCTGCAACTGCTCGATCAGATCGTCGATGTCGCCCTCCCCGGGAGCGCTCCCACACGCCGCAGCCAACAACAGCGCTGCCGGGAAAGCCCCTCGATGCAAACTCACGCGCGTCTATTCGTCCGTCTTGATCTTGCGCAGCGACTCCTGCGCCACACGGCTGAGCAGGCCACGGCCCGAGGCCATCTCCTCAAGCGCGGGAACCGCCTCGCGGGCCGGCGGCCCGATCTCACCCAAAGCTCGGGCCGCCTCGGTGGGGCCCACCATACGGTCACTCTCGAGCAGCTCAATGAGCTTCGGGACGGCGGGCGCCGCATCCGCGCCGAACTTGCCCAGCGCGATCGCGGCCGCTTCGGCCGTGTCGTCCTCGTTGTCGCTCAAGAAGCCGGCCAGCGCGCCGATCGCCGGCTTGCCGTAGATCCGCAACAAGGCGTAGATCGCGTTGCACACTTCCTCGCTGTCGTCGGTGAGCGCGGCGACGAGCTTGGGCACGGAGCGCACGCCGTGCCGCCCGTGGCCGGCCAACTCGCGCACGGCGGCGAGCCGCTTGTCCATGTCCTCGCTGCCTAGCGCGTTGATGGCCGCTTCGATCTTGTCTCCGACGGGCGTACTGACCTCGCCTGGGGCGACCGAAACCCGCTGGCGCTCCTTGAAGCTGCGCAATCCCTTCTTGAGGTCCATGTAGTAGCCGCCGGTGTCGCGCGCCAGACCCTCCAGCAGTTTGCGGTCGGGCTTGTCGCCTATGGCAACACAGTGGATCGTCATGCCCACGGACAGGTTCCAGACGCGCACGATCTCGCGCAGGGACTCCGTATCGCGAAAGCGCCCGCGCGTCGGAACCCCGTCGGTCAGAAAGACGATCGTGTCCGGCAAGCTGAGGAACTTGGCATCGTTGCCGCCGGAGCCCAGGTAGTCGTTGTAGCACACGCGCAGCGCGTCCCAGATGTTGGTCATCTCCCCGGTCTTGGACTTCGCGACCCACTTGATCGTGCGCCGCCGCGCAGCGGGCGTCATCTTCATCAGCCGCGAGTTCAAGCCCTTGGCCGTGTTGTGGTAGATGACGACATTGAACAGCGCGCCGTCGGGCAGCGCCTTCAGGGCGCGGATCAACTCGGCCTTGGCGTAGCCGAGCCGCGTGCGCGAGAGCTTGTAGTAGCTCAGGATCTCGTTCGTCTTCGCATCCTTCAGCGTCATGTCCTCGGTCATAGAGGCGCTGAAGTCGATCGCGAACACGACGCGCGTGGATTCGATGGGGATCCTGAAAAAGGTCGGCACCGAGCCCGAGATGCGCGGCAAGGGCTTGTCGCTGCTGGAGGTGTAGCTCCCGTCCAGGATGCTCTTGCGATGCTTGGCCCACCAGGTACCCCACGCTGCGGGCTGCCCAGCGAAGGAACGGCCGGTCAGGTCCTTCAGCAGCGCGTCGATCGCCAGCGCGATCTCTCCGGACTCCGCACTTGCCCCGCGCACGAGATAGGGAATCGCACGCTCGAACGGCGCTCGTGCCATGATGTGATAGCTCCCCAGGCGCACCTGCCAGGCCGGGTCTTGCTCCAGGGCCTCGATGCGGTCGAGCACGCCCGGGTGGTCCACGAACGGGAGCAGGGAGCGCACGGCCTGCGAGCGCACGCGGCCGGCCCGGTGGTCGAGCAGCGCCAGGAGCGTCGGCACGCTCCTCTTGCGCGACTCATGCCCGAGGCCGGCGATGTACAGCTGTCGCACCAGGGCGTTCGGCTCGGTCGCCGCACCTGCCTCGATGCGCTCGATGGCCGCGTGCGAGCGCAGCTTCGCGAAAGCCTCGCCCGCACGGATCATCACGCGCAGGTGGAGCTTGGCGTCCTTGCTATGGGCGATCCACCTCTTGGCGTATTCGAGCTCCTTGATGCGCCAGCGCTTCCATTCCGCGGAGCCCTTTTGATACGTGTACTCGAGCATCAGCCGCTTGACGAACGCGTTGCCCCAGGCATCGTCGGCCTTGTCGAGCAACTTCGCGAGGCGCTCGAGCTCTCGGCTGCTGCGCTTGATGGCATCTTCGAGCGCCTGAATCGCCCCGGCGGAATCGATCTTGACGAGCAGGTCGATGCCGTGCACGCGGTCGGCCAGCTGGCGCGAGATCAGCAGCCTGCGCGCCTCGCTGAGATCTTGTGCAGCGGCAGGTGTTGCAATACTTGCAACAACGAAGGCCGCCACCAAAGCCAGCGTGCGCACTCCCATCGCGCGGACTCCCTCCCAGTGCCCAGCGTACACAATCGCTGCCGGGCCGCTGTAAGATGAGCCCCCCGTGAGCCAGGAAACAGCAACCACGGGGGCCTCCGAAGCCTCGCAGTTCAGCGATCCCAAGCTGATCGAGCGGTTGCACGAGCTGCGCCGGACCGACAACCGGACGAACTGGATCTACATCCTGCGCGCATGGGTCTACCTCGGCATCGTGATCGGCGGCGCCACCTGGTTCTTCGTGGCGCACGGAGATCTAGGCCTGGCGTGGTGGTGGAACGTGCCCGTAGCGCTGGTCGCGATCGCGCTGATCGGCGCCGGCCAGCACCAGCTCGTGGGCCTGGTCCACGAGGGGGCGCACTACACGCTGTTCAGGAGCAAGCTGCTCAACGAGCTGGCTTCGGACCTGTTGTGCATGTTCCCGGTCGTCAGCACGACCTACTTCTACCGCCTCCAACACCTGGCCCACCATCAGTTCGTCAACGACGAGGAGCGCGATCCCGACCTCCTGCAGCTCAAGGAGAGCGGCCACTGGCTCGATTTCCCCGTCGAGAAGAAGGCGCTTCTGCGGAAGTTCCTTCTATGGCTCTGGCCGTCCAAGCTCATCTTGTACTCGGCCGCCCGGGGGCGGCGCGCGGCCAGCGGCGGAGGCAAGAACCCCTACCGCGAAACCACGCGTCGCTACTCCAAGAAGCCGAAGTACATCGCCATCACGAGCCTCCTGTTGATGATTGGTGCCGTGACCGTGTTCGTGAGTCTCGGCGACAAATTGTGGCTGTTCGCCTCGGCCGGTGCGATCTGGCTCGGAAGCATGGTCCTCAACGCGCGCCTTCGCCCCGAGGAGTTCGAGACGAGCCGTCTTCGGCCGGCGCTCCCGCACAAGCCGATGGCGATGTTACGCCTCACGTATGTGCAGGCGATCGTCGTCGCGCTCGGCTGGACAACCCTCCAAACGGGAAGGTGGGCGGGCGTTTACTTCATCGTCTTGTGGCTCGTGCCGCTGTTCACTTCCTTTTCCTTTTTCATGATGCTTCGTCAGCTCGTGCAGCACGGCAACAACGACAGCGGCCGGGTCACGAACACGCACACCTTCCTGGTGAATCCCATCGCGCGTTGGGCGGTTTTTCCGATCGGCCAGGACTACCACCTGCCTCACCATCTGTTCGCCAGCGTGCCGCACTACCGGCTGAAGGACCTGCACGCGACTCTGATGGAGCTCCCGCACTACAGCGGCGAGGAGGTGGAGGTCGAGGGTTACCTCTTTCCGCAGCGCCCGCCGCCCAGACCTCCCACCGTGGTCGAGGCGCTCGGGCCCGGCCACTCCCGTACCGCGCACGAGGCGTGGATCGACGAGACCGTGCTCGAGGAAGTCGGCCTCGAGGACTCGGCCCCCCCGGCCTAACGTCCGCCGGGCGTTACGGCCTTCGCTCGGGCAGCCTCAATCGCGGCGATAGTCTTCTTGAGCCGGTAGATCACGGCGCCGTCGGTCTCGGCCTTCAGAGCCGCACGGATCCGGTCCTCCGCAAACCCCGCGTCGGGCCCGATCTTGATCAGGAGCAAGGCCGCGTCGCCACGGTGCTCCGACCGGTCTTCGATGACGCCGAGCAACACAGGAACCACGGTCTTGGCGTCCTTCGTGTGCAACCAGAAGGGCCGCGCGGCCTCGATGCGAATCTTCGGCTCGGAATCCGAGAGGCGATCTCTCAGGGCGTCGCGCGCACTATCGTGTTCTTTCGCGAAGTGGTCGAGCACGTCGACCGCCGCTTCCCGGGCGCGGAGCGAGCCCCGGCGACTCAGGAGGATCAGCTCCGGAAGCACTACCTGCCCGGCCTTCGGGACGGCTTCGTATCCCATGTAGTACACCGCCTTACTCTCCGAGTCGAGAGTCCGGAGCAGCGTCGGGATGTCGTGAGTGCCGAGGCTGACGAACGCGTCGCGGATGTTGTCGAAATGCCCCCACGAAGGCGAGTAGCCCTTCGGGAAGTGCTTCGAGCAGAGCTTCTCGTACGCGCCGAGCAGGGCCGGAAGCGTCTGCTTCGCAAGATCCGGGTAGCGGGCGAGCGCGCTGGCCACCGCATCCATCTGATCCACGGCGTAGACGTCCGCGAGGTCTCCCGTGTCGAGACTCTCGAGCAGGACCGGAATTGCGCGGTCTGCATAGAGGCCACGTCGCGAAAGCGCGATCGCACCCGCGCGCCGCACGGATGCCTCCTTGGCGTCGAGAAGCGACAGGAACACGTCGGACGGGACGCGGCCGCCGAGCGCCGACGCCGCGGCAGCACGCGCTTCCGGCGCGTCGCTGTTCAGGACCTCCACGAGAGAGGGAATCGAGGCTCTGCCGATTCGCACCAGGGCGCGCGTCGCCTTCTCTCGGACGTCTTCACTCTTGTCATAGAGCAAACGGGCGAGGGCCTCTGCCGAAGAGGCGGCTGCGGGGCCGATCCCACCCAACGCCGTTGCCGCGGCCTCACGCGTGCGGCGGCTGTTGCTTTCGAGGGCGCGCGCGAGCGCGGGGACGGCATCAATGGCTTCGGGTCCGATCCTGCCCAGCGCACGAGCCGCCATCCAGGCTGTCGACCCCTCCCCTAACGCGACGATCAAATGAGGGACGGCCGCCGTCCCGTAACCAGCCAGCGCAGTGGCCGCCGCTTGCCGCACGTCGTCCTTCGGATCCACGAGCAGGCGGGCGACCTCCGCCAGAAGCTGCGGTCGTTCTTCTCCGAGAAACCCCAGAACCTCGACCGCCGACGCCCGCGCGTGATCATTTCCCGTGTGGCATGCGTGCACGAGCGCATCCGCCGCGGGGACCCCAATCTCCCTGAGCACGTTCGTGGCGTGGTAGTGGACGCGCCAGGTCGGATCTGCAAGCGCCTGGATCATCGGAGCGATCGAAGCGTCTCCGAAAGCGACCAACGCGTCGGCGGCCTCGTGCGGGAACCGTCCCGAGTTCACAAACGTGGTCGGGTTCTTCCGCCGGAACTCCTCCATCACGTGCTCGAAGTCTATGAGGATCTTAGCCACGACCGGAGCGGCTTCCCCGGCCGCAGGGCCGATCGCCGCCAACGCTTTCAGTGCTGCGATGGCCGAATCCTTGCCCTCACCCTTGATGGTTGCAATGAGCTTGGCGATGCGCGCCGGGTCCGCCGGGGGCACGTCTTCCTTGGCGCTGGACGGGTCTTTCTGCTCAGTGGGCGCCGGCCGCGCCGCTCCGCCGCTTGACGACGCCGCGGTACGGTCCGCCGCGCCACCGCGCGTCGCGCGATCTGCCTCGTCCGAATCCGGCAACGCAACCCAGACCGTGGCGACGATCGCGAGCAGGACGACGCCCACCAGGACCCTCATCACACTGCGAGTGTAAGGCCTGGGAGTTGTCGCGTGCTACGGCGACTACGATGGCGCCATGACCTGGATCCGAACGATCCCCGAAAACGAGGCGCAGGGTGAGCTCGCGGAGCTCTACGCCGCCGCGGGGCACGGCGGGAACGTCGATCACATCCTGAAGGTCCACTCGCTGCACCCGGCCGGGATGCGCGCGCACTTCGGGCTCTACCGCGCCGTGATGCAGGGCACCGACGGCCTGCCGCGCGTGGAGCGCGAGATGATCGCGCTCACAGTCAGCGCCGTGAACGGTTGCCACTACTGAATCGTGCACCACCGCCGCGGTCTGCGGCGGCTGCTACGCGACGACGAGCTTCTGGCACGGCTGGAGGCGGACCCCGACAGCGAGGAGCTCGGACCGCGACGCCGGGCGCTCCTGCGCTACGCGCTCAAGCTCACGCGCACGCCGGACGCGATGGAGCCGGGCGACGTGGAGGCGCTCCGGGACGCGGGCTACGAGGACGCGGACGTGCTGGGCGTCGCGGAAGTAGTTGCATACTTCGCGTACGTGAACCGCATCGCGGACGGCCTGGGCGTCCAGCTGGAGGCGTAGCTCCTATTTCTCGATCTTGAAACGCACGTTGCCGTTCGAGGTCGTCACGCTCGAGGCGTCGCCGCCATCCCCGACCTGTAGCTTCGCGCTGGTCTTGCGAATGTGCTGCGAGGTGATGCGGCCCGCCGGGTCCTCGACCTGGATGGAGCCGTTGGAGGTCCCGATCGACACGGTGCCGAGGAATCTGCGGCCGACGGTGACGTCGACCGTGCCGTTGCTGGTCGACACGCTCAGCGGCCCCGCGCGCGTCAGCACGATGTGCACGTTGCCGTTCGAGGAGATCAACTTGGCGCGCCCCTGAATGCCCTCGGCCGTGATCGTGCCGTTCGACGTCCGCACGACGAGCGGGCCCGCGATGTTGACTGCACGCACGTTGCCGTTGGAAGTGTCCACGTCCACCGTGCCGCCGAGGTCCGTGACCTGGACGCGGCCGTTCGAAGTGCGCACGGTCACCTTGCCCGCGATCCGGGTGACGGTAACGTTCCCATTCGAGGTCTTGACGATGCCGCCCTTCGCATCCGGCATGCGGACCTTGATGCTGGCACCGTCATTGGGGAGGCTGCGCCCGGCGGGGAAACGCGCCACGACCTGCAGGATTCCGTTCGCATCCCGCTCCGCCACCACCTTGGTCTCTGCAAGCCGGCGCTCCGCCTCCTCTTTGGTCTTGCCGCTGCATACGATGCGCGCCCAGATCTTCACCTCGCTGAGCGCGGGATCCCCGTGGACCTCCACACTGCCGTTGCGCGATTCCACGCTGAACTTCTGCCCCGCGACGTGCGGCACGCTCAGTGTCACGTCCTTTGTGGCGCGCACGGACCCGGTCGTGATCCCGCACGCGGCCCCTAGCACCAGTATGAAAGCGGGTAGGTAACGCATAGCTCCCCTCCGGCCGTCCATTGTAGCGGCGCGCCCCGGGCCCGGTCTGCACATATCCAAAGCACCGCCCCCCTACAGAAGGGGCGACAGCATGCGCGCGCCGGCGCGCAGGAGCCGGATGGGCAGGCCGACGCTTTCCTCGTTCTGGAGCGTGTACTCCTGGGCCTGCTCCAGGTCGGCGCGGAACTGCGCGGCCATGGCGTCCGTGAACTCCTTCCCGTAGACGAACGCGTTCAGCTCGAAGTTCAGGTGGAAGGAGCGCATGTCCAGGTTGGCGGAGCCGACCGTGCCGACCCAATCGTCGACGACGATCGTCTTCGCATGCATGAAGCCGAGCGCATAGCGGAAGATGCGCACGCCGGCCTCGAGCAACTCCCCGAAGTACGACGCAGAGGCCAGCATGACGATGCGCTTGTCGGGCTTGAGCGGAGCCAGGATGCGGACGTCCACCCCGCGCAGCGCGGCGGCGATCAGCGCCTGCTCGACCGCCGGGCTGGGCACGAGATAGGGGCTCGCGAGCCATATGCGGTCCCTGGCCAGGGCGAAGCACTGAGTATAGAAGTACGAGATCGGCGGGTACTTGCGGTCGGGTCCCGAGTCGACCACCTGCACGGCGTAGGGGCCCCGGTCCTCCGGTGCAGGGTCCGGGAAGTAGCGCGGCTCCTCGATCAGCCGGCCGCAGGCGGTGAACCAGTCCTCGGCGAAGGTCTGCTGCAGGCTCAGCACCGCGGGACCGGTGAGCCTGATGTGCGTGTCGCGCCAGAACCCGCGCTCCGGGTCGAGCCCGAGGTACTCGCGCCCCACGTTGATGCCGCCGGTGAACCCGATGCGCCCGTCCACGATCACGAGCTTGCGGTGGTTGCGGAAGTCGATGCGGTCGCGCCGCCGCCAGCGCTCCCAGAAGTTGGAGAATGGGTTGAAGGCCGCCGCTTCCCCGCCGGCATCGATCAGCGGCTGCCAGAAGTCCCGCGGCAGGTTCTTGCTGCCTATGGCGTCGTAGATCACGCGCACGGCCAGTCCCTCGGACGCTCTCTTCGTGAGGCGGTCGCGCAGGCTCTGCCCCGTCCGGTCCGGTTGGATGATGAAGAACTCGACGTGGATGTGATCCCGCGCCTCTTCGATGGCCTGGATCATCGAGCGGTACGTCTGCGGCGCGTTGATCAGCATCTCGGCCTGGTTGCCGACGCTGGCCGGCGTACGCGTGAGCCCCTCGCCCAGCCGCAGCAGCGAGTGCGTGCGCGGGTCGAGCTTGGAGCCGCCCGGCGAGCTGAGCTTTTGGTGCACTGCGTGCTTGCGCACGACGTCCCCCACCCGGGCCACGGCCACGGCGCGCTTCTTCGCCACGCGGCGCGCACGAGTGGTTCCGAACACCGCGTAGAACAGGAGGCCGAGCGCCGGCAGGAAGATGAGCGTCAGCAGCCAGGCCAGCGTCGCGCTGGGCTGGCGCCGCTCGCGCAGGAGCAGATAGAAGATCGCGCCGAGATGCACGACCATGAAGGCAGCACCGAGGATCGCTTCGGCCACGCCGGCGATCCTACCCGCAGAGAACGCACGGTCCTACGCCGCGTCCTCTGTGGTTGCGCGAGCCGGCAAGCGACCCGCCATCGCATCGGCTACCGGTTTCGTGTAGCTCGATTGTTCCAGCAGGATCCGGCACGCGGCGGTCAGCGGCACCGACAACAGCATGCCGACGAAGCCCCACAAGATGCCCCAGAAGATCAAGGCCAACAGCACGACAACGGGATGCAGGTCGAGCGAGCGCCCCATCAGCTTCGGCTCGACGATGTTGCCCATGCCGAACTGCACGGCGAACGGCAGTGCGATGGCGAGGGTCCCTTCCGTGAGCGAGATGCCCGGGGCCAGGACGACCACGGGGAGGGGCAACAGGACCGCGATCACGGAGCCGATGTTCGGAACGAAGTTGAAGAAGAAGGTGAGCAGCGCGAAGACCAGCGCCAGGTCGATGCCGATGATGGACAAGATGGCGTACACAAGCGCGGACGTCACGGCCGAGACGAGGACCTTCACGGCGAGATAGCTGCGGATCTGCGTCTCGACCTTGCTGAGCACGCCCCCCCGTGGCTCTTCAAGGGGCACGTCGCGGCCGAGGATCAGGAAGATCAGGAAGATCAACACCAGGAAGCCGTCGGATAGGAGCGAAGTGATTTCGTTGATGACCACGCCCACCAGTCCCTTCAACTGTTCCTGCGCACCCTCCACGACCCGAGGGAGGTCGTACCCGAGCTTCTCCGCGACCTTGTCGAGCTCGGTCCGCAGCTCGTCGAGCCTCGCGATGTAGAGGCCCTGCTTGTCGTTCATCTCCGCGACGGACGACGCGATGACCCCCGCCAGGAGCGCCATGGCCAGCACGCCCAGCAGGAGCGTGTCGACCAGCGCCAGCGCCCGTGGCAGGCGCAGCCGGCGCACCTGGAAATTGATCAGCGGCGTCAGGATGAAAGTGAAGAAGACCGCCAGCACGAAGGGCACGAGCATCGCGCGCAGCAAGTAGAGCGCGATCCCCGCCGCGAAGAAGGCGAGGGTCAGGAGGCAGATCGTCTGGATCCGCCGCTGGTGGTCGACTTCCGACGTCATCCCGGTCCGCAGGCGCGATCGTACCGGAGCCCACCCGCAACGGCGCGGGCCGGCTCAAGCGGCGCCACGCAATGCGTGCCTGTTCCGGGGATCCAGGGTCCTAGAACCCTAGTCCCAGCTGGTGGTGCGCTGGACCCTTGCGGCCTCTCTGTCGAACGCCAGGGAGCGCTGGAACTCGTCGGCCGTGATCGTAGTCACGTTGGCCGAGGTAAGCCGGACGTTCTCGCCGGTCACCGCGTCCTGGAACTCGGTAGTCCACTCCGTCGAGGTCGGCGGCCTGGCACTGTAGTAGATCCTCAACCGGGTCAGGTCGACGATCTTCCAGTGGCCGGCGGGCATCTCCTCGGCGGCCCGCGTCGAGTGCCGGTACTGCTTGTAGGAGATCTTCTGCACGGACGCCGAGGCGAGCATCATGTTCTCGCCGGTCTTCGCGTCCTTGAAGTGCACGACTCCTTGCTCGTCCGTCTTGGCCTTCTTCGTGTAGTGGGCGTTGCCCTCCGCGTCGGTTACCTGATAGTGGCGGCAGCCGACGACAGCAACGACCAGCGCGAGGACGATGACGTATCGCATGCGTTTGACCCTCCTATGACTGGATCCTGTTCGAGTTGCCGTGCCCCCGCACCAGGACTACCAGAATGCGGTTTCGGAGACAATCGCGGGTCAGTTGCGCGCGTCCGGCTCGGCCGGGCCGAGCTCTTGCCCCGGTAGCAACGGCGGCATCGGGCAACCCAACGCGTCGGCCACGGCCCGCAGCAGCTCGGCCTCCTGCACGGTGACCTCCCTGTCGGCGGCGATGCAGGCCGCGCAGCCCTTGAGCAGCCTGTTCTTCTCGCGCGCCGATGCCGTCGCCAGGTCGTCGAGCGCGCGGTCTATCGCTATGAACGCGACGTCCTCGGCCGGCAGGAGCTCCAAATCCATCAAGGACACGGTGTGCACGCCGGCCTGGAACGCACGGCCCACCTGCTCGGCCTCTTCGTGGCCGGCATACGCGAGAGCCGAGAACAGGATCGCGGTCTGTCGCTTCAGCCCGGCCAGGTTGTAGTACTGCACCGCGCGGTGCGCCCGCTCCGGCTGCAGGTGGCGCAACAAGATGTGTCCCAACACCCACTCGAAGAGCTCGACCTGGTCGTCCGCCTCCACCAGCGCGGTCACGTTTTTCAGGAAAGTCTCGCGCTGCTCGCGCGAAAGCTCGTGGAGCGCCGGCATGAGCAGATCCAGCAGAGGCAGGCGGTAGAGGGTGTCCAGCGCGTCGAGCGCTTCTTCAAACTTGTGCACGAACGCGAGCACGGTCGCGTCGGCCGCTTCGCCGAGGCGCTGAAACTGGGCCTCGCGGATCTTCGCGTCGGAGTCCAGCAGCAGCGCATAGACGAGTGCGCGAGCGCCGTACGGGTCGCGCGCCGCCTCCTTGAGCGCCTCGGGCATGCTTGCGAGCAGCCCCTTCGCGTAGTCGACGTGCGGCTCGAGCGGCCTGCCGACCAGGGCGACGGCAGCAGCCATGGCGCCGACGGACACACCGAACCCCTCCCGGGCGGCGCGGTTGGCCGATGCGAGCGCCCGGCCGAAGTCCGTGCCCGGAAACAACGGACCGGCCGCGGCGGCGACCGAGCGTACGACGGACTCCGGCGGATCGTCACGGATCTTGCGAAACTTGCCGTCGAAGCTCGGCTCGACGCGGCGCACGCGCTCGAGCAGCGGCGGATGCGTGTTGAACTCGCCGTTCCAGTTTCGCGCGAAGGACTGCGCGAAGAACATGTGGCTGACCTCGCGGCGGTGCGGGTGCCGCACTCTGGCGCCGCTCGCGAGTCCTCCGATCTTCTTGAGCGCTCCCGCAATGCCGCCGGGGTTGCGTGTGAAGTCCACCGCCGTGGCATCGGCCAGGTACTCGCGCTGGCGGGAAACAGCCGCCTTGATCATCTCTCCGAAGAAAGTCCCGGCGTACCCGACGATCATCAGCGACCCCCCGATGAAGAAGCCCCACGCGGATCCTCGACGGTCGAGACTGTCGAACTCCGCGATCCCCTCGCCGACGAGACCAATGACGAGCAGGCCGTGCACGAGCCCCGTGAGGCGGATGTTGAGGCGCATGTCGCCGTTCAGGATGTGGCTGAACTCGTGCGCTACGATTCCCTGCAACTCGTCGCGGCTCAGGTGGCGCAGGCTACCGGCGGTGACGCAAATCACGGCGTCGTTGGGGGTGTATCCCGCGGCGAAGGCGTTGATCCCGCGCTGGCGCTCCTGGACGAAGACGGGCGGGACGTGCGTGCCGCACGCGATCGCCATCTCCTCGACCACGTTACGCAGGCGCCGCTCGTCGCTGTTCGTCGTGGACGTACTGATCAGCCGCGCGCCGACCCGCTTGGCCAGGACGTGCCCGCCCCCGCGCAACTCGGCGATCTTGGACCACGATGCCAATCCCACGATCAGGAACGTGCTCCAGCTCACGAGGGCGAAGGCGCCGGGGCTCCACAGGTGGCTCAACAGGCTGAAGGACTCGCCAGGCGCGATGAGCGCCACCGCCACGACGACTATGGGGTACACCGCGGCGATGACACCCATCACGCCCAGGCAAAACAAGACCACCAGGATGCGCGAGTTGCGCCGGGCCAGCGCCTGGCCCTCCCGGAAGTTCCTCTGGACGCGCGGTCGATGCTTCACGACGGGGCCTATCGTAGTGGGGCCCCTCTCCCGCTGCGCAGGCTACGGCCTACTTGCCGAGCGCTTCCTTGTATTCGTTCTTGGAGATGCGCTTCACGCTGGAGGAGACCGGAGTCACCCGTCTTGGGTCACGTCGCGCGCGGGAGAGCCCTCTTGCCCGCGTCGGCGCCGCGACGTACGTTTGGCCGAGAGGTCACGACATGAAACGCTTGATCCTGATCCTGCTCCTGGTCACGCTCACCGTCGGCTGCCGCGGCCGCTTCATGGTCACGGACCCGGTGACGCAGAACGTCTACTACACGACCAGGGTGCACAAGAAGCTGGGCGGCGCCGTGAAGTTCAAGGACGCCCGGTCCGGCCAGAGGGTCACGTTGCAAAACTCGCAGGTCAAGAAGCTGACCAAGGGCGAGTGGGTCAGGGCGCTCGCGGAGTAGACGCGCCGTAGGCGCCCCGAATGGTCGATGCGGCCCTGGTCGTCCTGGGAGCCCTGCTCACCGTGGCAGGTCTCGTGGGCTGCGTCCTGCCGTTGCTGCCCGG
Organism: Planctomycetota bacterium; assembly: GCA_027297745.1. Classification (GTDB taxonomy): domain Bacteria; phylum Planctomycetota; class PLA2; order PLA2; family PLA2; genus JAPUHK01. The sequence goes on from JAPUHK010000243.1 coordinate 14,148, forward strand.
TCCGCCGCTCAGCTGGCTAGGGCTGCTGCTGCTTTCGATCGCGCAGGACTGGTCGCCGTATGGTGGGCGCTTCCTGCTCTTGTGGGGAGTCGTCGCGGTCGTCGTGACGGTGCTCGACTACGTCGTGCCGGGCTGGGGCGCGAAGAAGGCGGGTGCGTCCCGTGCCGGGGTGTGGGCTTCCGTGCTGGGGATGCTGGCCGGCATGATCTGGTTCCCGCCGTTCGGCATGATCCTGGGCTCGTTCGTGGGCGCGGTGGTCGGGGAGCTCCTGGTGGGACGCTCCGGCGGCGCGTCGCTGAAGGCTGCATGGGGCGTGTTCGTCGGCGTGATGGCCGGCATCATCCTCAAGCTGACCGCGTCGGGCGTGATGACCTACTACTTCGTCGCAGGCCTGCTCCCGGAATGAACAGGCGCGCAGGCGGCGGAACACACCGCCACCTGCGCGACTGCTGGAGCCGTTCCGCTACGGATAGTAGGCGTCGATGCTCAAGACGCCCGGGTTGATGGGGCAAGAGAAGCTGCCCGACACCGACCCGCCGCCGGCGAGGTTGATGTTGAACGTGCCGGCGATGCCGGTCGCGTCGAACTGCGTGATGTCGAGCGTGCCGGTGAGGCCGAAGCTGCTGTTCTCGGCCGCGTCGGTCTCGTACTCGACGTCCACGAAGATGTCGGTCCCGACGACCAGGGTCCCGACCTGCAGGCCGCTGGCCGAGATGTCCAGATCGAAGTTGGAGGTCCGGCCGCGGTACTTGACCACGACCGCGTCGAGCTGCGTGAGCGCGACGTCGGTGTAGTGGCGTTCACAGAAGGTGTCGGTCGCGTTGATGTTGACCGTGCCGCCGCCGACGGTGCCGTTCGCCACCATCGTGCCGACCGGCATGAAGCGCGTCATGCGGAAGGTGCCCACGATCGGCGGAACCCCCTGCTGCATCACAAACGTGCCGCTGGCCGTGTCGCCGCTGAGCGTCCCCACTGAGTCCACAGGACCCGTGAGATCGTTCTCGTTGGTGGTGATGGTGAACAGCGTCCCGATCAGGGTCCCGCGCTGGTCCACACCGTTGAGGCTCGTTCCGTTCTGCGAGATGTAACCGCCGCTCGGCCCGATCTCGCCGTTCGGGTCGCCCGTGATCGTGATGTACTGCATCCAGTGGCCCTGTGCGCTGACGCCGAGCACGCTGCCGCCGCCGTAACCGCCGCTGCAGCTAGCGAGACCCACGATCAAAAGCGCCATCAAAGCTGTGCGTAGAAATGTCATCTTCGCCTCTCCAGGTCCGCGCCTCCTCGAGCGCCCGGCGCACTTAGTACCGGATCCTCGCAGCAAAACTCCACGGACCGTCTGGCCTATCGGCCTCCCGCCGGGGGGCCTTGAGCGCGGGGGCGTCTCGTTTCGAGACAGGCGTCTGCGCGGGTGGACGGACGGCTATCCGGCGCCCTTTGGGCGGCGCGGAAGGCCCGCGTCCGGCTTGTGCGCTTCCGGAGTGGCGGAATGTGTCGCGCACGCCCGGGCAGGGCTCTTGCGCGAAACCCCGTCCGCCGGGCCGGGTTTCAGGGGGGCAGGGTTAGCGTCTTCCGCCGTCGACTCCGATATTCTGTTTCGGGGACCCAACGAACATGAAGCTAAGCGTTTTCCTCCGCCGGGCTGCCTGGGGCGTGCCGGTCTTCGTGATCGCCGCCGCCGGCCTGCTCACTCCCGCCGCAGCCGACCCCGACCCCAGCGTGGACCGGCTGCAGGTCAAGCGCGCGGCGGCCCGCATCGACGCTCTGGCCGAGCGGGCGCTGCGCGACCACCACCTCACCCCGAACGGCCTGGCGGACGACGCAACCTGGGCGCGGCGCACCTACCTCGCCATCGTCGGGCGCATCCCGACGGCGGACGAAGTGCGCGCCTACGTGCGCTCCAAGGCCTCGGACAAGAGCTACGAGCTGGTGGACGAGCTGCTGGCATCGCGGGGGCACGAGAGCCACCTGTTCAACTGGTGGGCCGACCTGCTGCGCACGCGCAGCCGCATGCCCCGGCGCGTCTCCGGCGAGCCCTATATCCATTGGCTGAAGGAGGCGATCGCGAACAACAGGCCATACGACGAGATGGTGCACGAGCTGCTGACGGCGAACGGCGCCGTGCACGAGCGCGGCAACGGCGCCACCGGCTATCTCATGCGTGACCGCAACATGCCGGAGGACAACATGTCCAACACCATCCGGCTGTTCCTGGGCTCACGCGTTGAGTGCGCGCAGTGCCACAACCATCCGTTCGACAAGTGGACTCAAAAACAGTACTTCGAGATGGTCGCTTTCACGGGCGGCGTGCGGTACGCGAAGAACCCGCGACGGGACCGCCGCGTACAGCAGCTCAGCAAGCAGGCCCAGGACAAGTGGGGCCGCAACGGCATCCGCGCGCTGCGGCGGACGCTCGAGCCGATGTTCGTCGGCATTTACGGAAGCGGTACGGGCGCGGCTCGCCTGCCCAAGGACTACCAGTACGAAGACGCCAAGCCGCAGGACTGGGTCACGGCGGCGCCGCTGTTCGATCCGCACGTGAGCCTCGACACCAACCTGCCCGACCCGTCCGACCTGCCGCGACGCATACGCAACAACCCGAGACGCATGAAGAAGGCCCTGCGCCGCATGCGCCCGGGGGCGATCGACTCGCGCGAGGCCTTCGCCGGCTGGATGATCTCGCCGCAGAACGAGCGCTTTGCGACGGTGATCGCCAACCGCACGTGGAAGCGCGCCTTCGGCCGCGGCCTGATCGAGCCTATCGACGACATCAAGGACGACACGAAGCCCGTCGCGCCCGAGCTGATGTCCTACCTCGGCGAGTTGATGCTCGAGCTCGACTACGACCTGCGCGAGTTCGAGCGCACCGTGTACTACTCGCGCTTGTGGCGGCGGGAAGCCGTCGTGCCGGCGGACGTGCCGGGCAACATCGCGGACTTGCGCGGGCCGCTCCTGCGCCGCATGACCGCGGAGCAGGCCTGGGACTCGCTGCTCACGCTCGTCGTGGAGGACCTGGACGACAAGCTGGCGTCTCCGCTCACCCCGCGCGCCGAATACGTCTACAACGAGTACCACAAGCTCGCCACCGCCTCCGACGAGGAGATCATGGAGCGCACGGGCCGGCTCGTGTTGCGCTACACCGACCCCGAGGAGTTTCGCAAGCAGCGGCGGCGGCAGCAGCAGGAGCGCCGCGCGGAAATGCAGGCCAAGCGCCGGCAGGCGCGCGACCTGTACCGGGCCTTCAAGCGCGCGGAGCGCGCCGGTGACGAAGCGCGCCTGAAGAAGATCACGGAAGAGCTTCGAGAGCGCGGCTTGCAGCCGCCGGGCTCCGGCGCGGGCCGGGCCCTGCGCGATCTGCAGCGCGCCTCCGACCTGCAATCGCCCGCGCCCGACGGCCACCTGCTGCGTGAGCTGGGCCAGTCGAAGCGCGATCTGATCGAGGCCGGGCACTCCGATCCCACCGTTCCGCAAGTGCTGGCGCTACTGAACTCCTTCTTGGAGCAACGCCTGCTCACCAACCGCCAGGCGCTGCTGACGCGCTCGCTGAACGAGGCGCGCGGCGGCAAGCAGGCCGTGCGCACGGCGTTTTGGGCCGTGCTCGGCCGCTCGCCTACCGACGCGGAGCGCCGGATGTGGCAAAAGGACGTCGCGCGGAGCAGGAACGCGGTCCAGGACCTGGTCTGGACGCTGGTCAACGCCCACGAGTTTCTGTTCATTCAATAGGAGACGGCCATGCGTCTGCGCCAATACCTCAACGGCTTCGACTCGCTCTCACGTCGCGACTTCGTGGCGGGCGCAGCCAAGAGCCTGCTCGGCCTTGGCGCCGTGCCGTGGCTCGGCAGCATCGCGGCCGCGGCCGAAGAGGGCGCCGTGCCGCTGCTGCCCGCGACGGCACGCAACGTCATCTACCTCTACATGGCGGGTGGCATGTCGCACCTGGACACTTTCGATACGAAGCCCGGGGCGGCGACGCAGGGCCCGACCGAAACGATCGGCACCAAGGCCGACGGCGTGCGCGTCTCCGAGCACTTCCCGCTGCTGGCGGGGCAGATGGACAAGGTGGCGCTGGTCAACTCGCTGAGCTCGACCCAGGGCGCGCACGCACAGGGCCGCTACTTCATGCACACCGGCTATCAGCTGCGCGGCACGATCCGGCACCCGAGCCTGGGCGCGTGGCTGGAGCGCATGCGCGGCCGCGTCAACACGACGCTGCCGGGGCACGTGGTCGTCGGCGGCGGGGCCGGCATGGCCTCCAACGGCTTCTTCGACGCAGCGCTCACGCCGCTGCCCATCGGCGACCCTTCCGAGGGACTCGTCAACAGCCGGCGCGTGCAGCACGTCTCCGAGGAGCAGTTCCAGGACCGCGTCCACCGCCTCGAACGCATGAACGAATCCTTCAGCAAGAAGTACAAGGCGCGTTCGCTGGACGACTACGCCAAGGTCTACGAGGAGGCGCTGCGCCTGATGGACTCGAAGGACCTGGCTTCCTTCGACATCACCGACGAGCCGGAGAACGTGCGCGCCGCGTACGGGGACAACCGCTTCGGGCAGGGCTGCCTGTTGGCCCGGCGCCTGGTGGAGCGCGGCGTGCGCTTCGTCGAGGTCGTCTCTGGCGGCTGGGACACGCACTCCGAGAACTTCGACCGCATGGGCGACCTGTGCCCGCCGGTCGACCGCGCTCTGGCCGCGTTGCTCGCGGACCTGGAGGCGCGCGGACTGCTGGAGGAGACGCTGGTCGTGCTGACTACGGAGTTCGGCCGCTCGCCGGACATCGTCACGGACCGCGCCCAGGGGCGGAACCACTACCCTCAGGCCTTCAGCGGTCTGTTGGCCGGCGGCGGCATCCGCGGCGGACAGGTCTACGGCAAGACCGACGCCGAGGGGCGCAAGATCATCGAGAACCCCGTGCGCGTCGAGGACTTCAACGCCACCATCGCCTACGCGCTCGGTCTGCCGCTCGAGTTCCAGCTGTTTTCGCCGTCCGGCCGGCCGTTCACGGTTGCCCACGACGGCAAGCCCGTGAAGGCGCTGTTCTAATGCTGCGCAAGCTCGGCCCCCTGGCGCTGGGCGCCGCCGTCCTGCTTCCGGGCGCGCTGCTGCGCGCGCAGGACATGGGTATGGACGACGAGATGGGCGGCCCGGGCATCAGCTTCAAGCACGAGATCCTGCCGCTGCTGCGTGAGGGCTGTTTCGACTGCCACTCCAGCGCCAAGCGCAAGCCGAAGAGCGGCCTGCGCCTCGACGGCCGGGACTGGATCCTGCAAGGAGGCAAGGGCGGCCCGGTGCTCGTGGCGGGCAAGCCGGACAAGAGCCCCTTCTTCGTACGCCTCTCGCTGCCCGATGACCACGACGACGTCATGCCGCCCGACGGGTCCGTGATGGAGCCGGGCGACGTGAAGCTGATCCGGCGCTGGATCGAAGAGGGCGCCGACTTCGGCGACTGGCGCGGCGCCGAAGGCGCGACCCCGCGCAAGGTCGTGCTCACTCCGCCGCCGCAAGACGACGGCAAGCTCCCCGGGCGGCTGCGCATCTATGAGGAAATGGCGGCCGGACTCACGCCCGCACCGGGCAAGGCCATCCAGACCGCCCGCAGCGCCGGCGCGCGCGTCGAGCCGGTGCTGCCGCACAGCCCGCTGTGGCGCGTCGAGTTCGTCGTCGATCCCGTGCGCACAACCGACAAACAGGTCCAGGCCTTGAGCGGCCTGCGCCGCCACATCGCCGTGCTTGGCCTGGGGGACACGGGGATCACCGACCGCGCGCTCGTCGAGATCGCCAAGATGCAAAACCTCGTGCGCCTCGACTTGCAGAAGACAGGCGTGACGGACAAGGGACTGCGGACTCTAGCGAAGCAGAAACGCTCGTCCTTGCGCCGCCTGAACCTCTACGGGACGGCGGTCACCGACGAGGGCCTGCTCGCGCTGGCCGGGCTCAGCAAGCTCACGGCGCTCTACGTGTGGGACACGAAGGCCACCGACGCAGGTGTGGCAGCGCTCCATGAGCGCCTGCCCGGCTGCCGCATTCAACACACGCGCGACCTGCCGCCGGCCGAAGGCGGCCGCCGCGACGGCAACAACCGCCGCAGGCGCCGGGGCTAGACGGGCGTCGCTCCGTCAGCGGCTCTTCCGAACCTCAACGGAAACCACAGGCGGTCCCTCCCTGGGCAGCACGATTCGGACTG
>JAPUHK010000244.1 GCA_027297745.1 Planctomycetota bacterium
TTCCTGCAGGCGGCGACCTATGCTCGAGCGCGCTTGACGCTCGGGACCGTAGACGATTTCAGGAAGGCCGTGCTGCACCTGAACGTCCCTCTCAGGGAACTGGGGAAGCGCGGAGCGCCACGGGTGGAGCAGGGGCGCTTCATGTCCGAGAGCGCCCTGGTGTGGCGCGATGCGTTCCCGGGCATGAGGGAGATGATCGACCAGATGATCAGTAGTGCCTCGGGGCGCCCCAAGGCCGACCTTTACCGGCGCATCGGCGGCGAGTCCGCGCGTCAATGGATCCGCCTGGCGGCCGCGAGCCGCGAACGCGACTCCGTGGTGCAGCTGAACCGGAAGCCGGTGGGCGCACGTGCCACGATGCGCCGCATCGTGGCGGAATCCGCATGGCTGCCCCCCGGACTGATTTGCGACGCGCGCATCGAGCTCGGCTGGACGCTGCACCTGTGCGGCGACCGCAACGGCGCCCGCAAGGAGCTTCAGCAGGCCGTCGCGTCGGCGCCGGATACCGTGCGCCGGCGCCGCGCGAAGCGCTACCTTGAGCAGCTCAACTCCAAGCCCAAGAAGGAGCAGGAGCGGAAGGGGGCTTTCGAGCACGACCCGGAAGCGGGCTCCGGCTTCGGCGCGCTGCCCTGGGTGATCGGCACCCTCGGCGCGATGTTCCTCTTGCTGAAACGCAAAGGCGCAAAAGGGGAACCGAGCACGCGCACGAGGGGCGTAGATGGCTAGTCGGAGCGTTCGTAAAGCAGGGCGAGGGGGCCGAAGAGCTTCGGCGGCGGCGGGGGCAACGGTGCTTCCCGCGCGCCGCGCGCGAAGAACGAGGCCAGCCACGCCTGCAGTGCGCGCGTATGCGGGCGCAGGCGCAGCGAGGCCGCCGCAGCGGCGCGCTGGGCGCGGCGCAGCCGGCGCGTGAGCCCGGGACGCCGCTGCAGATGGCGCGCCAGCAACCGGTACTCGCGGGCCAGCGAGCGCCGCCCGCGGGCGCCGAATTCCGCCGCATGCTGCTCGCGGAAATCCTCGAGAATCGCCGCCGTGAAGATGCGCAAGCCGAGGTAGCGATCCTCGTCGCGGCGCCGTGTGTAGCGCAAGAGCGTCTGCGCCACGCGATGAAAGCCGCCCATGCGGTGCAGCCGCAGGAACAAGTCGTAGTCTTCGCCGAGCGCGAAGGGGCGGAAGCCGCCCACGCTTCGGAACGCGTCCGCGCGCAGCACCGCGGCGCTGGGAACCGTGGGCGAGCCCTGCAACGGATCGGTGGCGTGCAGGTGCTCGAGCGCGCTGTAGGCCAGGACGCAATCGTCGGGAACGCGCACGAGCTCCAGGAACTCCGGCTCCCACTCGTCGTCGTCGTCCAGAAAGGCGAGCAGGCTGCCGCGCGCCCTTGCAGCGCCGGCGTTGCGGGTCAGCGCGGCTCCCCGCCGCCCCGGGTCTTCTTCGACCAGCACCTCCAGCGGCGGATCGGTCTGCGCCTCCACGGATGCCAGCGCCCGGTGCAGGGTGTCGGGCCGCGTGGTCGGGATGATCACCGAGACGTCGGGCATGCTCTCACTCCGATCCCGAACCCGAATCCGAACGCGTGCGCCGCCACGGCAAGTCCAGCAGGAAGAACAGCAGTACGCACAGCAGCGCGCCGCCGAAGAGGTAGTAGGGCCACGGTCCGAACAGGTCGAGCAGCCCGCCGCCGCTGGGCTTTTGCCGCAAGTAGAAGTAGTTCGTGCCGAAGGTGAGGTTGATGGCGCCGGCCACTCCGGCGTAGGCGAGCGTCCAGCCCGTCACCCTCAGCCAAGCGCCTTGCCGGGGCGTGATCCCCACCCCCGCGGTCAGGAAGATGGCGGCGACGACCACTCCGCCGTGGTGCGCGAAGAAGGTCAGGTATTCGTGGTGGGGAAAACCGTCGTCCAGGTCCGGACTGAGGATCGCCGCGGCCGTGCCGGCCAGCCCCCAGAAGTAGGCCAGCTCGGCGGCGCCCACGCGGAACGTCCACAAAGCCACCACGCAGACCACGAGGGCCACGTCGCACAACTCGAGCGGAAGCGAGCTGGCCGCGGTCCAGGTTCCGTCCGCGATGCGCAGCACCGTCTGCGTGACCTCGCTGAACGCGAGCAACACAGCCAGCCCGCGCGCCGCGCGACGGCGCGCTCCCGGGTCGGGCGTGCGACGGGCCCAGACGCAGGCCGCCACGACCGCGAGGACGGTCAGGATCAGAGCGGCCCAGTGGTCCGCGCCGTAAAGGTGGAAATCCGCAGCTCCCGTGATGCCGGGCAAACCTTTCGGGAGCGATTACTCTGTGCGGCGTGGCCTCCGAACGCAAGCAGAAGCGCAAGACTCTCCGGGATCTGCTGCCCAAGGACATCGTGGTTCAGGACCTCAAGGCCACGAAAAAGGAGGACGCCATCCGCGAGCTCTGCGATGCCCTGGTCATCGCGGGCCACGTGGAGGTGGGCAAGGGCGACACCGTGCTCGAGGCCCTGCTGCAGCGGGAGCGAGTCGCTTCCACGGGCATCGGAAACGGCATGGCCATTCCCCACGCGAAGTCCAAGTGGGTCGACAAGCGCGCCATCGCGGTGGGGGTGTGCCGCGAGGGACTCGATTTCGGTTCCCTGGACGGGGCGCCCGTGAAGATGATCGTGATGGTTGCCACCCCGCCCTCCGCCAACAAGGAGCACCTCGTGCTGATGCGCGCGCTCGCTTCGGTGGCGCGCGACGAGGAGCAGAGCCGGCGGCTGACGCAGAGCCGCGACCGGCGCTCCTTCCTCGACCAGCTCGAGCAGATCGTGGTGGAATAGCGAGCGGCTCGCAACTCGCTGCTCGCAGCTTTCAGCCGTCAGCTATCAGCTCGGTACGGGTGTGCGGCCCGATTCGGGGGCAGGCACTACGATGCCAGTTGTCGGACGGAGTCCGCCGGTGGAGGTCCGAGCGTTCTGTTGTGAGCTGGTAGCTGAAACTGACAGCTAGCCTAGGCGTACTTCTTGCGCACCAGCGTCACGAGGAAGACGGCGTCCTCGTCGCCGGTGTTGCGCGGCGACACCGTTTCGGCCCCGTCATACAGCTTGACCTCGCCGGCGCGCATCTCGGTCTCGCCTTCGCCCGGCGTGAAGCGCACCGCGCCCTGCAACACGTGCACGAAGGCTTCGCGCTTCGCGTGGCCGTGCGGTGGGATGACCTGGCCGGGGCGCAGGCAGACGATCATCAGGATCGTGCGCTCGGTCTGGACGAGCTTCTTCGTGTAGGGACCTTCCGCGCGGAAGTGGACCTCGTCGCTGATCGCCAGGCTCAAGTTCGCTCCTCCTTGGCCGCATCGTAGCTGAAGCCCGCGCCGCGGCGAAGATGCGGGACGAAGACGGGCGACTCCGTCCGCCGGTCCGCTGCTTGACACCGACACCCCCTGCCTAAACGATCTATCGTGGCAGGGACAGTCTGGTGGCAACCGAGGGCACACCGTTCTGGTCGCGCATCGCGCGCAGCGAGCAAACCCTGCTCATCGGTCTCGGCGTCGTGATCGGGATCGTCACCGCCTATGGCGCGATCTTCTGCCGCTGGGGCATCGACGTCATCCACCGGCTCGCGTTCGGGAGCACGGGGGACATCACGGAGCTCGCCTCGGCGGCGGGCACGCCGTGGTGGCTGGTGCTGCTGTTGCCGGCTGCCGGCGGTCTGCTCGTGGCCCCCATGGTCCTGCGCTGGGCCAGCGAGGCGCGCGGTCACGGCGTTCCGGAGGTGATGGCGGCCATCGCCCGCACCGGGGCGCGCATCCGCGCGCGGGTGGTCGCGGTCAAGACGTTGGCATCGATCATCACCATCGGCACGGGAGGCTCGGTGGGGTGGGAGGGGCCTATCGTCCAGATCGGTGCGGGTGTCGGCTCGATCGCGGGGCAGCGCGTGCACGCGTCCCGCCGGCGCATGCGCGTGCTCGTGGCCTGCGGAGCGGCAGCCGGTATCGCCGCAACGTTCAACGCGCCCATCGCCGGCGTGCTGTTCTCGATCGAGATCCTGCTGGGCGACCTGGCACTGGCGACCTTCACCCCGATCGTGGTCGCGGCCGTGGCCGCGACGGCCGTCTTCCAACAACACTACGGCGGCCACGCTGTGTTCGACCTGCCGGAGTACGAGCTGCACTCCGCGGGCGAGATCCCGCTCTACGCGTTGCTCGGTATCGTAGCCGCCTTCGGGGCGGTGCTCTTCACGCGGGTCCTGTATTGGTTCGAGGACCGCCTGGAGCAGCTGCCGGTGCACCCGCTGCTGCTGCCGGCTCTGGGGGGCCTGGCGGTCGGCGCCATCGGCTTGCGGTACCCCGAGGTGCTGGGCGTGGGCTACGAGACGATCAACCGCACGATCACGCTGGACCTGGAGCTCAACTTGCTGGTCATGCTGTTCCTGATGAAGTTGATCGCGACCTCGCTGTCCATCGGGTCGGGCGGCTCGGGAGGCGTGTTCGCACCCTCGCTGGTGCTCGGGGCGCTGCTCGGCGGCGCATTCGGCAGTCTTGCGCACGGGCTGATGCCGCACGGCACCGCCGTTGCGGGCGTCTACGCGGTGGTCGGCATGGCGGCCTTCGTGGCCGGCACGACGCACGCCCCCATGACCGCCATCTTGATCCTGTTCGAGATGACGCGCGACCCGGCGGTGATCCTGCCGCTCATGATCGCCTGTGTGCTTTCCTCGGTCACCGCGCGCGGCCTGTTCCGCGAGAGCATCTACACGCTCAAGCTGCGGCGGCGCGGGATCCGCTTTCGCGGCGGCCGCGACGTCGCGGTCCTGCGCTCCCTCACCGTGCTCGAGATCATGAAGCGCCGGCCGGCGGTGCTCCACCGCGACCTGCCCTTCGCCGAGGTCCGGCGCCGCGTCATGGCGGGCGGCCGCCAACAGGTCTTTCCCGTGCTCGATCCGGACAAGCGTGTGGAGGGGCTCGTGACCCTGGACTCGCTGCGGCCCTTCCTGCTCGAGGACGCGCTACAAGACGTGGTCGTGGCGCGCGACCTCGCGGTCCCTTTGCCGCCTCCGCTCGCGCCCACAGACGACCTGCAGAGCGCCAGCGACCTGTTCGTGGCGTCCGGCCTCGACGAGCTGCCCGTCATCGATCCGGAGACCGGCCGGCTGGCGGGCCTCCTGCGCGAGCGCGACGTCCGCGCGGCCTACCACAAGGCCG
>JAPUHK010000245.1 GCA_027297745.1 Planctomycetota bacterium
CCCGCTCCCGGGCGCGTAGCGCCTTTGAACCGCCCCCACCGGGAGTTACACTCACTCCACTTCCGGGGCGTAGCGCAGCCTGGTTAGCGCGCTTGACTGGGGGTCAAGAGGTCGGAAGTTCGAATCTTCTCGCCCCGACCAATCACGGGGGCTCCGTTCGGGGCCCCCTTCTCCTGCCGCGCGAAGCGAGGGCTTTACTTGATTCCCCCGTTGTGTCCCGACGATCTGTGCCTGGCACCGTATCGCTACTTCCCACCACAGAGGGCCATGGTGAAGAGGCCCGCCGCGGCTAGTGGCGCGGCAGTCCTGACGTGATTCCAGAGAGTCCAACGTGAGAGGTAGTGGGCCCACAGCGCCTCAGCGCCCGAGCTGTCGGGATCGGCCGACGCCAGCCGATCGTTCAGTGGCACGTTGAAGGCCATCGTCACGAGAAGGCACCCAAGCAAATAGAGGGAGCACCCGGCGAGCAAGTAGGCCCGCTGCATGCCGGCTGAACTCCCCAAAGCGAGAAACGCGACCAGGAGGCACACCGCCCCCGTTCCAAAGAACGCGAGGAAGAACCACGGGTTGAGTACCGTGACGTTGATGGCCTTCATGGCAGAGATGCCCTGGTTTTGCGGCAGCTGGCCGAGGGCTCGCATCACGAACGTAGAGAAGGCGAAGAAGATTCCTGCAACCAGGCCGGAGCCCAACAGCGCGGCGAAGGTCAGGATGTCCATGAGCTCTTTCATCGTTGGCTCTCCCAAATGCCGGTGACACCGCGCCAGGCTCGAATCGTCCGAGATAGGCAAGCCCCGACGATCTATGCCTCGCACAGTATCGCCGTGCAGCCATCGTAGGGGCGAGGAGGGGCGTCCGCAGCCAGGGCTCGCCGTGGGGCGCGCGTCTACCAGCGCTCCATCTGCCTGCGGTGCCGGAGCAGGTGGACAATCGCGTGCTCCAGCATGCTCTCCGGGTTGTAGAGCGGTCCCCATCGCACGCGCCACTCCATCGCGTCGACGGTCTCCTCGTCGAGTTCGCGCAGGGGGGCGACACCGATCCGGTAGTTACCGGATTGCAGAGAATACACCGCGAAAGCAAACGACCTACGGCGACGGAATGCGAAGCGGTGCGAGTGTCGGTCGGAAGTTCGAATCTTCCTTGGCCCGCCGACTTGGCCCGCCGTAGCGTTCGCGAAAGCGGAAGCGCAGGGCGCGAAGGCGGCTCGCTAAGACCAATTACACGGGCTTTGTCCGGGGCCCCTCTTCTCACGACCGACTCCATGCTTACGGCGTCTCATCCAACGCACTTGCTTCGGCGGCAGCGGCGGTACTACTATCTGTGTGGACGGAAGACAGCCGCACGCAGCTTGGCGAGCGGCGAGAAAGGGAGGCGAGGAATGACCGAAGACAAGCAGGGGAAGAACATCGTGGTCTTCTCGGACGGAACCGGCCAGGAGGGCGGCAAGGGGAGCAACACGAACGTCTACAAGCTCTTCAACATGATCCTGGACCGGTCGCCCGCCGATCAGATCGGTTTCTACGACCGCGGACTCGGCACGGGCTGGCGCAAGCTCACGGGCTCGATCGCCGGGATGGGCATCTCGAAGAACATCCAGGAGTGCTACAAGTTCATCTTCGAGAACTTCGACGCCTCCGACCGGGTCTTCTTGTTCGGGTTCAGCCGGGGCGCGGCGACCGTGCGCAGCTTGTCCGCGTTCCTCGCGCTGTTCGGAGTCCTTCCGAAGTCGAGGCCGGAGCTCATCAAGCAAGCGTACAAGATCTACAAGAAGCGCAACAAGGCGAAGCGAAAACGGCTGGCTGACGAGTTCCTGGCTCGCCACCACACGATGAAGGTGCCGGTGCAGTTCCTCGGCGTGTGGGACACGGTCGCCGCGCTCGGGGTCCCGTTCCGAACCATGGACGTGCTACTCGACCGCATCCCCTTCTGGCGGCACAAGTTCCACAGCTACGAACTGAACAAACGCGTGAAGCACGGGCGCCACGCCCTGGCCATCGACGACGAGCGCAGGACGTTCCACCCGCTCTTGTGGGACGAAGAGACGTTTCCCGAACAGACCATGAAGCAGGTCTGGTTCTGCGGCATGCACACGGACGTCGGCGGCGGCTACAAGGAGCAGGGTCTCAGCGACGTCGCGCTGCAGTGGATGATCGACGAGGCGACGCAGCACGGGTTGCTCATCTACCCGGACCACAAGGTCACGATCAACCCCGACGCGCACGGCAAGATGCACGACTCCCGCTCCGGGTTTCCGGGCAAGCTCTTCAGAAAGGAGCAGCGGTTCTGGCCGAAGACGCGCGGCGACAAGCCGGTGGTGCATGCCAGCGTCATCCAGCGCGCGGAAGAGGCGAGCGGCAAGCACGGCCCCTACCGCCCCTGGATTCTGGACCGGGATCCGGACGTCGAGGGTGTCTAGACCGGCTCAAATGGTCGGCTAGGCGCACCCGTAGCGCGCGCGTTCGTGCTGCGCCGTTGCCTCGGCGAGCTCGGGCGGGCTGGCGACCCGCGCCAGAAGCTCGCGCGGTGTCTCCCCCGCCCCGCACTCGAGTCCCAGCCGCTCGAGGCAACGCAGGTACTCGCGCACCGCCCGCGGCCGGCGACGGTGCCGCAGCCTGCGGCGTAAGAACCAGAGGCCCACGGCAGCGCCAACGGCCACGAGCGCGTGCCACCAGCGCACGGCCCGGCTCCACCAGGCAACGACCTGCTCGCGCGCCTCGGCGTTGAAGCTGGTCACGCTCGCCCAAAGGGAGGCGGCGTAACTCCTGATCCGCGCAAACCAGCCCATGGCCGCGGCGGCCGCATCCGCGTCGAGCATTGGCGTGGAATCCACCGTGTACCAGCCGCGGTACGGATCAAGCACCTCCACCCAGGCGTGCGCGTGGTAGGCGCGGATGGTGAGCACCGTGCCTTCGGCGTCCCACTCGTCGGAGCGGTATCCAGTGACGACGCGGCAGGGGACGATCCTACTGCGCAGCATCACCGCCAGCGCGGTCGCAAAGACCTCGCAGTGCGCGCTGGCCCGTCCGTCGAAGAAGTCCTCCAGGTTGCGCGCGCCGCCCGGCGCGCCGGGCGGCAGATACCGGTTGTAGTCGGAGACGAAACGCCGGATCTCCTCGACCAACTCCTCGCGCGGCGCGTCAGACGGCAAGTCGCGCCCGATCTGCGCGGCCAGCTCCCGCGCCTTTGCCGGGACGCTCCCGCGCAGCAACCGGAGGTGCGTGCGCTGGTTGCGCGACCAGCGCATCGGGCTCGCGTTCCTGGCGCCGGGCGGTTCCATGTCGACGTTGTAGCGCAGCGTGCGCTGCCAGCCGCCGGCACCGTGCACGACGAAGCTCCGGTCGCGCATGGACCGCACCGCGAGCCGGTCGGCGGGCGGCTGCAGCAACAGGCGCGTGCTGCTGAGCGGCGCGAAGAGGCGGCGGGCCGACCGCGACTCGAGCTCCACCTCCACCCGCGCGCCCGCGCCACGGCCCACGCGCATCCAGTCGCCGCGGCGGATGGCCATCCACGGCAACGGCTCCTCGACATGGCCCTCCGGCACCGGCTTCCACTCCTTCCCGTCGAAGGTGTCGAGGGTGGCGCCGCGCCAGTGGGTAGGCACCTGCGACGGCGTGCCCCGCTTGAGCCGTACGCGCATGATCACCTTGTCGCTCACGCCGACCGAGCCGGAGCGGTCCAGCTCGATCTGCTCGCTGAAGTCGACCTGCATCAGGCCGCCGGGCGGCCTGAAGTTGAGCTTGTCGCCAAGCAGCCCGCGGCGGGTGAAATCGCGCGGCAGGAAGAAGAAGACGAGCAGCGTACAGGCGAGCACGGTCCCCGCCCGGAACAGGCCCCCGGTCACGACGCGCCGCGAGACCGACCGCACACCCGCCCGCTCCAGCGCCAGCACTTGCATGGCGACCACCAGGATCGGCGCATAGAGCAGAAAGAGCGCGGAGTAGGCGACGTCGAGGCTCAGGAAGCTCGTCACCACCGCGATCAGAAACGAGTTGAAGAAGAGCAGGTCGGGCTTTTGCGCCGACGTGATGTTGTTGAGCAGGTGCACCTGGCAAAGCGCAGCCAGCAGCAGGCCGTCCTCGAGCAGGTGCGCGGCGCCCGACGTGGTCGTGTTGTGGACCAGCATGGCGAAGGCGCCCAGCACGGCGCTGTTCCACGCGAGCCGGTAGAGCAGGAAGCGCGTCAGCGGCAACAGGAAGGGCGCAGCGACGGTCAGCGCGAAGAGCGGCGCCAGCCAGGTCCAGCTCGCGCTCTCCGTGATCTGCACGAACGCGAGGTTGACGAGCACGAGGCCCACCATGCACAGGCGCAGCGCTCTGTTCATCGGGGCAACCTCGTCACGCCCGGGGAGGTGGGAGGCGGCGGGGCCGCGGCGCTCGGCAACGTGAGCGCGGCAGCTAAAAAGACGAAGCACTCGCGCCAGGGCCTGTGGCCGCTGCCATAGGTGGCGCTCAGCTCCTGGCTGTGGATCGTGAGCGTCTCCTTCTGCTCACGCGCCCTGCACGCCAACGCGCTCAGCAGCGAGAGTGACTCTTCCAGCGACTC
>JAPUHK010000246.1 GCA_027297745.1 Planctomycetota bacterium
GGGCGACATCGGCGCCGGCCACACCGTGACCGCGCTCTACGAGCTCGTGCCCGCGGACGCCGAGATGCCCGTGCCCGAGGTGGACCAGAATCCGTTCCTGGCCAAGCCGGCCGGCCCGGCGGCGCGCGCCGCACAAGACTCGAACGCGCTCTTCCGCCTGCGCCTGCGCTACAAGCAGCCCGACGGCGACACCAGCGAGCTGATCGAGGAAGACGTCGAGGACGCCGGCCTGAGCTTCGCGGCCGCGAGCCCGGACTTCCAGTGGGCGTCGGCGGTGGCGGCCTTCGGCATGCTCCTGCGCGACTCGCAGTACAAGGGCGGCATCACGCTCGAGGCGGTGGCGGAGATCGCCAAGGCGGCCAAGGGCGAGGACCCGCACGGTTACCGCGCGCAGTTCCTGGAGCTGATCAAGCTGGCCCAGCGCCTCATGCGCCGCGGCTGCTAGAGACTACCGGGGGTGCGGACCCCGTGTCCGCACCCTCCGGTCCCAACTCAGCGCCTCCCAACGACTTCCGCAAGCCCGCGGCCAACGTCGTTGGCTTCCTACTTGACCGGGACGGAGGTCTTGCCCTTGAGCGCGAACGGTCCGGTCGGGACCGAGTACTCGACGCGCACGGCCTTCGCAGCGGTTTCGAGCTTCACCGAAGCCCAGCCGCCGCCGCCTCACCCGTAGGTCATGGCGCCGCGCTGCAGCACGCGGCCCTTGCGGTCGAGCACCTTGTAGGTCACGGGCACGCGCTTGCCGCCGCGGTAGATCGACAGGCCACGGTGGTCGCCGGTCATGAGGCCGAAGCCCAGGTTGAGATGCTTGCGCTTCCTGTCCGCACGCGCCTTGAAGTGCACCTCCCCGTCGATCGAGAGCTTGGTCGCGCCGCGCTTGGCGACGCGTAGCGATTTCGTCGCAGGGCCGGTGGACGACAAGAACCAGTGCACGCCGTCCTGCTCGCGCTCGAGGCGTGTCGTGCGCACTTTGTACTCGCCGGGCTCGAGCGCACGCCGGCGGTTCCGGTCGTCCTTGGACCACACGAGCGTCACGTCGCGGTCGCCGCGCAGCAGGATCACCGAGCCGGCCTTGAAGTCGGGCTCGACGTAGCCGCCCTTGGTCGAGGCATCCGGCGGCGCATCGATGCGCGGCGGGCAGGCCTCCGCCTGGCCCTTCAGCCACTGGATCAGGGCCTCACGGGCCCTGGGGGGCGTGGCCGTTCAGGCCGTTCGGTTGACCTGGTCCAGCCAAGCCCGGTCCGTCGCGATCTTCGGGTCGGGAACGGTATGGCAGCTGGCGCAGCGCTCACTGAAGAGCCTGGCGGAACTCTCGGGTGCGCCCGCCCGCGAGGGAGGCGCATCGAGCAACGCGAAGGCGGCGCCGAGGCCGATCAGGGGAAGCACGTGGGTCGCGCGCATGCGGGCCATGATAGTCGGATCCTCAGGACACGCGCTCGAACGCCAGCAGCGCGCGTTCGACGTCCTCGTCACCCACATCGAGGTGGGTCACCAACCGCACCTGCTTGGGCCCGAGCGCCACGATCAGCACCCCCTCTTCCCGCAGCTTGGCCTCGAGCCCGGGGCCGTCCGCCACCTCCGCGATCACGATGTTCGTGTCCACGGTCGCCGGATCGACGCCGAAGCCCTCCGCCAACCGTTGCGCCCGGCTGTGATCTTCCAACAGGTGGTCGAAGCCTCCGTCGAGCGCGACCAACGCCGTGGCCGCCAGCACCCCCACCTGGCGCATGCCGCCGCCGAGCAGCTTGCGCAGCCTGCGCGCTTCGGCGATGTCCTCCGGATGGCCGACCACGACCGACCCCGCGGGACAGCCGAGACCCTTCGAAAAGGCGGCCATCACCGTCCGGCAGGGCTCCGCGAAGTGCGCCAGCGGCGTTCCGGTGGCGGCCAGCGCGTTCCAGATGCGCGCGCCGTCGAGATGCAGGCTCACGCTCTGCGGCAGCGCCTCGCGGATCTTGCGGATGCGCTCGACGGGCACCACCCGACCGCCGTGGAAGTTGTGCGTGTTCTCGACCACGCACACCGTCGTGCGCGACAGGTGCACGTTGTCCGGACGCACGAGATCCGCGAGCGCCGCGGGGTCCGGCAGGCCGCGATCGCTCGAGTAGAGTCGCGGCGTCAGCCCCCACAAGCGCGCGGGCCCGCCCACCTCGAAGTGGAACGAGTGGCTCAGCTCTTCGAGCAGCACCTCGTCGCCCGGGCTGCCGCAAAGCCCCAGCGCGATCTGGTTGGCCATGGTTCCCGTCGGGCAGTACAGCGACGCGTCCCGCCCAAACAGGTCGGCGACGCGCTCCTCGAGCTTGCGGACCGTGGGATCGTCCTCGAAGACGTCGTCGCCGACCTCCGCCTCGGCCATGGCGCGCCGCATCGCCTCGCTGGGACGCGTGACGGTGTCCGAACGGAAGTCCGAGATCTTCATGCGTGGGGCCCAGGATACGGCCCGGCGATCCCGAACCCCAACCCCTGTTCGCACGGGATCGGGCCCGGGTTCGAACGAAGCCGACGGCTACTTGTTGGCGCGTTCGAGCTCTTTTCTGAGCTGCGCGATCTCCGCCTCGAGCCGCCCCATGCGCTCGGCCAGCTCGCGGTAGCGTGCGTCCGGAGGAGCCGGCGCAGGGACCGGCCTCAACGCCTTTTCGAACTCCAGCTCACGAACGAAGGGTGCATGGTGCTCCACACGGCTAACGTACATCACGCTCGCCGCCAGCATCGCGGTGGCCGGAATCGCCAACAAAGTGCCGGGGAAGGACGATACGGTGCCCAGCCTGAGGTGATCGTCGCCGCAGACCCAGTACATGCCACCGGCTTGCATGTGGCGTGTGATCACGGAGGCGGGAGGCAGGTCGTGGAAGTTGAGCTGCACGCCCCACTTCCCGATCTCGTGGTTGATCGCGCCCTGCGTGCCCTGCAGGATCGGGACGATCGTGTTGTAGAGCCAGCCGGCGATGCGCGGGCTGTCCACGTACGTCAGACTCGTCGCGCCTGCCGGCGCGGTCTCGCGCAACAGGCGGAAGCGCGGATTCGAAGCCAGGGAGGGCTTCTCCATCAGCGCGTGCTTGATCGACTGCGGGTAGAGCGCGGAAATGCAGTAATCCTCGCCGAAGGCCCAAGCCGGCATGATCGGAATGGGCTCGTCGCCGTGGCTGAGCGCCAGGTAGTGGATCGTCGTGCCGCGGAACTCGGTCGCGCCGCGCTTCAGCGTGATGTGATCCGAGGCGGCCGCGTCGCTGAGCCGCGCGACGAGCAGGTCGATGGTGCGCTCCGCCCGCGCCCTGTCGCGCAGCGAGGCGAACAGCACCAGGTCGGGGATCAACCCGCCACCCGGAGGCGTATCGACGTACACGCCCCATTGGTCGCCGAGCGACCCCAGCAGCTCACGGCGCAGATCCAGCCCCAGCTCCCGGTTGAGATGCGCCACGCTCTCCTGGATCTTCTGGCCGACGCGCGGGTCGATCGTGGCCATCCACGCCAGCGCGCGGTCCCAGAGCCCGGCCAGGTCGCTCTTTTCCCCGGCGTACAGCAGCGCGTCGCGCGGGACGTGCTTGGCGAAGCGGTGATCGGCGGCGCCGCTCTCCAGCACGGCCAGAAAGCCGGTGCGCTCGCTCATGGTGAGCGCCAGCTCGGAGCGGTAGCCGGTCCCCGCGGGGATGTCCGCGATGGCCAGCGCCTCGACCTTGTCGAAACCGCTGAGCGCGAGGTACTGCTCGACTTCCGCGCGCGCGCGGTCGCTGCCCGCCGTGGCCATGGGCACGACCTGCTGCAGGCCGCGCTTGACGTCGGCATAGAGCAGGAAGCCGCGCCGCTGGGCCCCCATGGTGTCGA
>JAPUHK010000247.1 GCA_027297745.1 Planctomycetota bacterium
GGCCGCTCCGGACCTCGTTTGCCTATGCGGTTTCCTGCGCCTGCTCGCGATCCCCGGCGCGTGGCGCAACCGCGTGATGAACATCCACCCGGGCCTCCTGCCCGCCTTCGGCGGCAAGGGCATGTACGGCGAGCGGGTCCACGAGGCCGTGCTGGAGGCCGGCGCGGCGCTGTCCGGCTGCACCGTGCACTTCGCGGATCCCCAATACGACCAGGGACCGATCATCCTGCAGAGCTCGGTGCCCGTACTCGAGGGCGATACGCCCGGCACGCTGGCGGCGCGCGTTTTCGAGCAGGAGTGCGTGATCTACCCGCAGGCCGTGAGCCTGTTCGCCGCCGGACGCTTGCGCGTCGAGGGCAAACAGGTTGAGATTGTGGACCCACAGTAGTCTGAGGCTGGCCAGGAGAGTGAGGAGACCGGTATGAGCAAGTTCTCGGGTGCCATCAGCGAGCTCGGCGGCAAGAAGGTCCGCTTCTACATGGGGGGAGGCGAGCAGGGCATCGTGCGCGGGACGGTGCACCACGTGGACGGCAACCTGATCTACATCCAGGAGGCGGGCGGCATCCACGGCACCGTGCACACGGTCACGATCAACGCGGACCATGTGCGTCTCTACGAGATCGACCTGATCGGCAACATCGAGGACATGGAATAGCGCGCGCCTGAACACGCGGGGCGCGCAAGCGCTCAAGCACACAAAAAGGGCCGCCCCATCTGGGGGCGGCCCTTTGCCGTTGCAAAGCGCGGTGTTATTTGACTTCGTAGTCCGCGTCGATGATCTGCTCGTCGGCGGCGGGCGGCGGCGGCTGCGCTCCTTCAGGGCCGGGTCCCGTGGCTCCCTCTGAAGCCTGTTCGGGCTGCGGCTGCGCCTCCTTGTAAATACGCTCGGCAAGCTTGTGGCTGGCGCGCAAGAGCTCTTCCATGGCCGCCGTGATCTTGGCCGTGTCGTCGCCCTTACGGGCCTCCTCGAGCTCCTTGATCTTGGCCTCGATCTCGTCCTTCTCGGCCGCATCGACCTTGTCTTCCTGCTCCTTCAGGGTCTTCTCCATGCTGTAGATGAGCTGCTCCGCCTTGTTGCGCGCCTCGACCAGCTCCTTACGCTTGTGGTCCTCCTCGGCGTGCTCCTCGGCGTCGCGCTTCATCTGCTCGACCTCCTCTTTGCTCAACCCGGAGGAGTCCTCGATGCGGATGCTCTGCTCCTTGTTCGTGCCCTTGTCGAGCGCCTTCACGTGCAGGATGCCGTTGGCGTCGATGTCGAAGGTGACCTCGATCTGCGGGACGCCGCGCGCCGCCGGCGGGATCCCGTCCAGCCAGAACTTGCCGAGCGTCCGGTTCCCGCTGGCCACCGGGCGCTCGCCCTGCAGCACGTGGATCTCTACCTGCGGCTGGTCGGCCGCCGCCGTGCTGAAGACCTGGGCTTTCTTGGTGGGGATCGTGGTGTTGCGCTCGATCAGCGGCGTCATGACCCCACCCTCCGTCTCGATGCCGAGCGTCAGCGGCGTCACGTCGAGCAGCAGGATGTCCTTGACCTGCTCATCGCCGGCCAGGACCGCGCCCTGCACCGCGGCGCCCATGGCCACCGCCTCGTCGGGGTTGACCACCTTGCTCGGCTCCTTGCCGAAGATCTCCTTGACGATGGCCTGCACCAGCGGGATGCGGGTCGAGCCGCCGACCAGGATCACCTCGTCCAACTCGGTGGCCTTGAGCCCGGAGTCCTGCAGCGCCTGGAGGCACGGCTGACGCAGGCGGTCGACGATCGGGTCGACGATCTGCTCGAAGGCCGCGCGCGTGAGGGTCGTCTGGATGTGCTTGGGCCCCGTGTTGTCGCTCGTGATGAAGGGCAGATTGATCTCGGTGTTGAGCGAGGAGCTGAGCTCGATCTTGGCCTTCTCGCCGGCCTCCTTGAGCCGCTGCAGGGCCATCTGATCCTGGCGCAGGTCGATGCCCTCCGCCTTTTGGAACTCCTCGGCCAGGTGGTCGATCAGCGCCTTGTCGATGTCGTCGCCTCCCAGATGCGTGTCGCCGTTCGTCGCACGCACCTCGAAGACGCCGTCCGAGATCTCCAGGATGGAGACGTCGAAAGTGCCGCCGCCGAAGTCGAAGACGGCGATCTTGCCGCCCTCCTTCTTGTCCAGACCGTAGGCCAGGGACGAGGACGTCGGCTCGTTGATGATGCGCACGACATCCAGGCCGGCGATCATCCCGGCGTCCTTCGTGGCCTGACGCTGGGCGTCATTGAAGTAGGCGGGGACCGTGATCACGGCCTTTTCCACCTCCGCACCGAGGTAGTCCTCTGCTGCGGACTTCAGGTACTGCAGCACCATGGCCGAGATCTCGGGCGGCGTGTACTCCTTGTCGTCCACCTTGACCCGCACGGCCTCCTGCGGCCCGCCCACGATCTCGAAGGGCACCTGCTTCTCTTCGACAGCGACCTCCTCGTGACGCCGGCCCATGAAGCGCTTGATGGAATACACCGTGCGCTGGGGGTTCACGATCGCCTGGCGCTTGGCCGCCTGGCCCACGAGCCGCTCGCCGGACTCCGTGAAAGCCACCACGGACGGGGTTGTGCGCCCCCCTTCGGGGTTGCTGATCACGACGGGCTTGCCGCCCTCAAAAACCGTGACCACCGAGTTGGTGGTCCCGAGGTCGATACCGATGATTTTTGAAGTCTTCGCCATGTCAGGCCTCTTTCGCACATGGGGTGCCGAAGGCGCCCACCTCGCCTAAACCCCTCCAATAGGAAGGTTTGCGCGCCCTGCACCGGCCCCTCGGAGGCTCCGATCGTGCCGATGTGGCAGGGCCCTTTGACAGCCCGAGTCCTTGGCCGGGCCCGGGGCCCGGCACCCGCGCCCGTAGCGTCATAACCCCAACTCCTTGATCCTGCGGTACAGCGTCCGGGCGCTGATGCCCAGGATGCGGGCCGCCCGGGCGCGGTTCCCAGAGACCTCCCGCAATGTGTTGGCGATCAACTCGCGCTCCACTTCCTGCAGTGGCCGCATGGACAGCCGCTGCGGCGGCGGCGCGGCTGAGCCCTGCTGCATCTCGGGCGGCAGGTCGCCCGGCTCGATACGCTCCGTGACTGCAGTCAGCAGGAGCATTTCGACGCAGTTGCGCAGCTCCCGGATGTTCCCCGGCCAGGAGTGCGCTTGCAGCACCTCGATGGCTGCCTCGGAGATGGGCAGCGCCGGCCGCCCATGCTCCGCCGCCAGCTCCTCCAGGAAGGCGTCGATCAGCAGCGGGATGTCCTCGACCCGCTCCCGCAGGGGCGGGAGCTGCACGCGCACGACGTTGAGTCGGAAGAACAAATCCTCGCGGAAGGCGCCTTCGCTCACCCGGCGGCGCAGGTCGCAGTTCGTGGCCGCCACCAGGCGCACGTCGACCGGGATGGCCACGTTCGACCCGACGCGCACCACTTCGCGCTGTTCGAGGGCGCGTAACAGCTTAGCCTGCAGGTGCGGGTCCATCTCCCCCACCTCGTCCAGGAACAGGGTGCCGCCGTCGGCAGCTTCGATGCGTCCGATGCGGCGGCTCTCGGCTCCGGTGAAGGCGCCGCGTTCGTGGCCGAACAGCTCGCTGTCCAGAAGCCCGGGGCTCAAGGCCGCACAGTTGACCGCCACGAACGGGCCCGCGGCGCGCCGCGACCCCCCGTGCAGCGCGCGCGCTACGAGCTCCTTGCCGGTGCCGGACGCGCCTTCGATCAGCACGGTCGCCGAGGCGTCCGCTACGCGCAGGATGAGATCGAAGACGCGCTGCATGCCGGGGGAGCGCCCGATCATGCCGGCGAAGTCGGGCGCCGCACCCCCTGGCGTGCGGTTCACATCCGGCCGGCGCCGCCCGCGCACACGCTGGACGGCCCCTTGCAGCACTTCGCGGAAGAGCTTCACGCTCAGCGGCTTGGTCAGATAGGCCGACGCCCCGGCACGCAACATGACGGGCGCCGCCTCGTCTGATCCGTAGCCCGTGATGACGATCACCTCAGGACGCTCCCAGGCCGTGCCCGATCGCGCTATGTGTGCGATGACGTCCAGGCCGCTGCGCCCCTGCATGACCAGGTCGGTGACGACCACGTCCACCGATTTGCCGGCATCCCCTCGGAGGATCTCGATCCCCTCCTCGCCAGAGCCCGCCGTGATCGCCTCGAAGCCGATGCGCTCGACGATCTCCGCCGTGGCTGCCACGTGCGCGGGATCGTCGTCGACGACCAGCACCACGCCTCTCATGGCGCCGCCACCGGCAGCTCGAGCCGCAAGGTAGTCCCCCGGCCCGCCTGCGGCTCCAGGGCCAGCGTGCCGCCGTGCGCCTCCGCGATGCGACGCGCGGTCGGCAAGCCGAGGCCGGTGCCGCTGCGACTGGCGGAAAAGTAGACGTCGAACACGCGCTCGCGCAGCTCTTCGGGAATGCCGCAGCCGTCGTCCCCGATGGTGACCCAGGCGCGCTCCCCCCTGCCGCCGCCGCGCACGCATATGTGGCCGCCGCGCTCGACGGCCTGCTGCGCGTTCAGCAGCAGGTTGAGCAGGGCCTGCTTGAGCAGCCGCACGTCCACCTCGAACTCCACGGGCTCCACCTCGACCGCGAGCTCCAAACCGTCGCGCACGAAGCCGGGGCGCAGGAATTCCGCCACCTCGCCCACCAGATCCGTCAGCTGCACGCGGCTGCTCTCCAGCCGGCGGACGCCCGCGTAGCGGATGAAATCCTGCAGGACCGCTTCCAGCCGCCGCACCTCGTCCTCGAGCATCGCGGTGCGGCGCAGCAGCTGGCGGTCGTCGGGCAACGCTACCTGCAGATCTTCCTTGAGCAGCTCGAGGTTGATCTTGAGCGTGCTGAGCGGGTTCTTGATCTCGTGCACCAGGCCGCCGGCCAGCGCACCGAGGAACTCCAGGGCGGAGCGGCTCGGGCCCTCGCTCATCGCTGCTTGCGCTCGGAGCGAACCGAGAACGCGCGCCGCACCGCGTCGGACTCGCCGGGCTCGCTGCGTCTGAGCGCGCGCACCGGCATGTGCAGGAACTTGCGCACGAGACGCCGGATCGTGCGGTTGACCTCGTCCCGGTGCCCCTCGCTCAGCCCCTGCAGCCGGTGCTCCAGATCCAAGAGCTCGTCTTCTCCGAGCTGCAGGTACTCCTCCTCCAACTCGGCGATGACGCCGCCCGCCTCTCGGCTGCGCAAGGCGACTTCCAGGCGCAGGGCGGCGGCGTCGACCATCGTGCAGCACTGGATGAAGTCACGCCGCCGGTGACGCAGCGTGTCCTGCGTGACCGCGGCCAGCGCGTCCATGTCGTAGCGGTACACGTTGTCGAGCGCGTCGACCGCGGGATCGACGGCGCGCGGGACCGAGATGTCCAGCAATACGAGCGGCCGGCCCCGGCGGAGGCGCAGCGCCGCACGCGCTTCCTTCGGCGTGATCAGGTGCTCGGGAGCTCCCGTGGCCGCCACGAGCACGTCGGCCTCCGCCAGCCGCTTGTGCACGGCGTCCAGCCCCGCCGCCTCCGCCTCGAAGCGGGCGGCCAGCTCGCGCGCGCGGTCCGGCGACCGGTTGAGCACCACCATGCGTTGCACGCCGCGCCCGCGCAGGTGCGTCATGACCAGCTCCGCCGTCTCCCCCGCGCCGATGATCAGGGCCTTGACACGGTCGAGCTTGCCGAAGACGCGCTCCGCCAGGTCCGCCGCGGCGCCGGCCACCGACACCGAGCCGCGCCCAATGCCGGTCGTGCGCACGATCTCCTTGCTGACGCGCAAGGCCTCCTGGAAAAGCGCATGCAAGGTCGGGCCCACGACCTCGCAGTCCACGGCGGTCGAGTACGCCTCTTTCACCTGCTTCCGAATCTGCGTCTCGCCTTGCACGAGGCTGTCCAGCGACGAAGCCACGAAGAACAGGTGCTTCGCGGCGTTGCGCCCGCTGCGCACGTAAAGCTGCTGCCCGCGCTCCCGCTCACCGATCTCGCCCCACTCCGCGACGCTTTCCAGGAACGGCTCCGGATCGTCGACGCCTGCGGTGTACACCTCAAAGCGGTTGCAGGTGCTCAGCACCGTGACTTCGGGCGCGTGCGCCCTGAGCTCGTCGAGCAGGCGGCGCGGATCGACCCGGTGGCAGCGCTCGCGCACTTCGAGCGGCGCTGTCTTGTGGCTCAGGCCGATCAGCTGCAGGTTGTTCACGAGAGGTGCGCCGACTGTTGGCAGAAGGCCGCCACCGCGGCGCCTCCCACGACCACGACGAAGAAGCCGATCACGGACAGGAGCGCGGCGCGCCGACCGCGCCAGCCGAGCCAGGCGCGGGCCGCGAAGAGCAGCGCGTAGACCAGCAAGCCCACGCTCACGGCGAGCACCGTGGGATCCAGGAACCACGCCTGCAGGGACTCGGCGGAAGCCGGGATGAAGGCCCAGCCGATGACCAGGCTCAGGGCCAGGAGCGCCACGCCCCAGGCCGCGGAACGGAAGTTGAGCCGGTCGACGGTCTCGAGCGGCGGCAAGCGGCTGGCCACGGCGGCTGTCGGGTCCTGCTTGAGCTTGCGGATCTGCCACAGGTAGAGCGCGCCCATGCCCGCCGCGAAGGTCACGGCGGCGCAGCCCGCAATGGCGAACAGGACGTGCAGCACCGTGCCCGTGTTGCGCAAGCCGGCCGGGGCTGTGCTGGGCGGGGGCACGAACAACGCGAAGGCGACCAGCAACGCGATCGCCGGCACGACCGCCGCGGTCAACTCGTGCGAATGGGCCCGCCGGTCCGAAGCCCAGGTGATCAGCGCCACGCTCCAGGCCAGCAGCACCAGCAACTCGGCCCGCGTCACCAGCGGCAAGTGGCCTTCGACGATCCCGATCGCGAGCAGGTCGAGCGTGAGCACGCCGAGGCCGATCAGCAGCATCGAGCGCAGGGCCCGCCCGCGCCGCCTGCCGCCCACGACGCGGAAACCCACCAGGGTCGCGCCGAAGAAAACGCCGAGTGCCGTGTAGAGCAGACCGCCCTCGAGCCCTCGCAGGGCCAGCGCATCGGCAAACATGGGCAAGTGCACAGGATAGCGCCAGGGGAGGGATAGGGTCTGTCTGAAAACCCATCTAGAGTCGGCCGGCTGCGGGTTGCGGATCCCCTACCTCTACCCCTACCCCTTTGCCCCCTACCCGTTCACCCTTCGAAGGGTGAGGAGTGAAGGGGGAGAGGGAGAGAACGGTAAGGGTAGGGGTAGGGGTGCTCGGACAGACCCTAGGCCCGGGTTCGGGATGGTAGAACGCACTGCGGTGAAGACGCTGGTCGTGCAGCTCGACGCACCGGACCCCGCGGTCGTGGCGGAGGCGGCTCGAGTCCTGCGCGAAGGGGGCCTGGTCGCGTTTCCGACCGACACTGTCTACGGGCTGGCTATCACCGCCGGGAACGCCGCGGCCAAGGAACGGCTCTACGAGGTCAAGGGGCGGCCTGCCCATCAACCCTGCGCCTTCCTGCTCCCGGACCGTGAGGCGCTCCAGGCCCACGTGCCTGCGCTGCCGCCGATCGCCGTACGCCTCGCCGACCGCTGGTGGCCCGGGCCCCTGACGCTGGTCGTACCCGATGCCGAAGGGCAGCTCACGGGACTGCGCCTCCCGGGCGACGGCCTGAGCCGCAGCCTGGCCCGGGCCACTGGGGAGCCGCTGCTGCAGACGAGCGCCAACCTCGCGGGGCAGCCGCCCGCAACGGACGGCGCTTCCGTGGCCCGGGCGCTGGGGGGACAGATCGACCTGCTGCTCGACGCCGGGCAGACGCCGAACCGGCTTGCCTCGACCGTAGTCGAGGTCAATGGCGAGCGCTGGTCGCTGCTGCGCGAAGGGGCGCTGAGCGAGGCGGAGGTGCGCTCCGCGGCCTGCGACACGTACCTCTCGGTCTGTAGCGGCAACATCTGCCGCAGCCCCCTGGCGGACGCGCTCCTGGCGCAGGAGACCGCCGCGCTGCTCGGCTGCGAGCCGTCTGACCTCGAAGCCCGCGGCTACCGCTTCTTGTCGGCCGGCATCATCGCCGTGGACGGCATCACGGTCACCCCGGAGGCGGACACTGCAGGCCGCGAGGTTGGCGTCGATCTGCGCGACCATCGCAGCCGCCGCGTCAGTGCCGAGCTCCTGGCGGAGACGACGCGCGCCTACGGCATGGACCGTGCGCACATCGAGTTCCTGACCTCCTACTTCCGGGAGCGGTCTAGCGATCTGCAGTTGTTGGACCCGGACGGCGGTGACATCCGCGACCCGTATGGGAAGTCGCTTAGGATGTACAGGCGCGTCGCAAAGAAGATTCAACAGGCTTGTGCCCGCAGGGCCGCAGAGATCGTCGCCGCGCGCGGTGGCCCGGCCGGGGACGCAAGAGAGACGGAAGGGTCATGAAGATCGCTATCGCCTCCGATCACGCAGCCGTGGAGATGCGCACGACCCTCGCGCAGCACCTGCGTGAGGCGGGCCACGACGTGACCGACCTGGGCTGCCCGGACGAGCAGTCCGTCGACTATCCGCAGTACGCCGAAGCGGTGGCGCGTGCCGTCTCCGGCGGCGCCGCGGAGCGCGGCGTGGCGTTGTGCGGCACCGGCATCGGCATGTCGATGGCAGCGAACAAGGTGCCCGGTGTGCGTGCGGCGCTGGTCTGCGATCCCTTCACGACGCGCATGTCGCGCGAGCACAACGACGCCAACGTGCTGTGCATGGGAGCGCGCGTGATCGAGACCGAGACGGCCTGGCAGCTGCTCCAGCTGTGGCTCGAGACCGAGTTCGCGGGCGATCGTCACGCGCGCCGCGTCGAGCAGATCAACCAGTTGGACACGAGTCCGAACAGGCCCGCGTAGGCATGTCCGACCGCATCCACATCTCCGGCCTCAGGCTGCGCGCGGTCATCGGCGTCGACGATGCAGAGCGCGCTGCCCCGCGCGAGCTGCAGGTGGACCTGGAGCTGGAGACGGACCTGCACGGGCCCGGCGAGAGCGATGCGCTCGAAGACGCGCTCGACTACCGGGCGCTCACGGAGGCCGTCGTCGAGCACGTCGAGTCGTCCTCCTTCTTCCTGCTGGAACGCCTGGCCGAGTCGATCGTCGGGCTGATCCTGCGCGGCCACCGGGCGGTGCGCGCGGTTACCGTGCGCGTTCACAAGCCGGGCGCCGTGCGCTTCGCGGACAGCGTCGCGGTACAGATACGCCGCGAGCGCACGCTCTAGCCACGCCTTGTGCCGTCGGGCGTAGGCCCAGCCCGCTGGAAACTAGCTCGAGCCGGAAGCCCCGCCCGAGGCGCCTCCGCCGCTTTTGCCGCTGCCGTCGTTGCCGCCGTCGAGCTTGCCGCCACCCCCGCCGTCGAGCTTGCCCGCCCCGCCGCCGCCGCCCAACTTGTTGCCGCCGGGGTTACCGGGCTGCCGCTTGCGGTCACGCTGGCGTCCTTCGGCGAGGCTCGGCCGCGGCTTGCGGTCCACTTGCAGTGGCGAGCTCTCGGTGGGAGGCACCGGCGGCTGCGGCTGCCCGTTACCGGAGCCGCCGACACCGCCGCCCCGGCCCGCCTTGCCGGCGGCTTTAGGCAGATGCTTCGTGATACTGAAGAAGGTACCCAGCAGGCCGCGCAGACCCTCGTCGAGCAGCACCTGGCCCGCAACCCCCGCCGGAGGATCGCGAACCTCGAGCTCGAAACCGGCTCCGAACGACTCGGCCAGAGCGGCCGGGGCCCGTTCCACCAGCCGGCGGAAGGCCTCAGCGCGCGAACGCGCGAGGTCCGGCCCCCAGAGCCAGACCGCATCGCCCTTGGCGCGCTTCTCTCTGGCCGCCGTGTTCACGGCGATGCCGCCTAGCAGCGACGGCAGCATCTGGCGGAACAGGCGCGGCGAACGGCACACGTAGAAGGCCTGCACCTTGGCCTCGTACAGCACGACCACGCCGCAGGCGGAGTCCAGCACCGACTTGGGCAGCGTTGACCAGAGCGCGGCGAGGCGAGCCCGGGCGCCGCGCACGCCCTCGACCGACGCGAGCGCCGCCACGTCGCCCACGCCCCAACTCTGCCGCCAATCGTTGCACGCCACGGCGAGTCCCTGGGCTGGGTCCCGATCGAACAACGCGCACGCGCCGCGCGGCGGCAGTTGGCCCACGAACTCCTGCTCCTCGCCCGTGCTCGTCCCGTGCAGCGCGTGGGCGGGAACCAGAACGGAGAACTCGCCCGGAACGACGACGCCGCGTTTCAAGGCGACCTCGCGCGAGCCGCTCCCGAAAACGGCGCCCGCGGGCAACACGATCGCAACCGGCCCCGGGTTGCGTACGCGCAGGAAGAGGCTGTCGCCTTGCACGACCTCCTCTGCGCGGAGCACCGCGGGTACCGAGAAGGGACCGCCCGCGATGCCGGCCCCCCCGGCCGGCCCGCTACGATACGCGGGGACGAGGAGGGTCGGCCCCGTAGCCACCGCGTGCCCGAACAAAACACCGTCGAGCAAACGCCGCAGCGCCTTGCGCGCCGGGTCTGCGGCCTGGCCCGCGGCGGGCAGCACCGCCAGCGCGAGGACCAGGAGTACCCGCAGGACCTGCATCTCAGGGCACCACCCGGACGGGCGTGCCGCTCGGCAGGGTGAACAAGACCGAGCGTCCCAGGGCCAGCGCCGCGGCGATCTCGCCGCCGCGCTCCGCCAGCGTCATCCACGTATCGCTCAGGAAGGTCACCCGCTTCGGCGTGTCCGGCTCCCGCTGCACGAGGTCCGACTGCACCCATGTGCCGTCTTTCTGCATGTAGAACGTGCGCCCGCCGGCCCTGCGCATGCGCGAACGGTTCTTGCCCAGCAGGTCCTCGAACGGGTTCTGCGCTGCGCTCGTCGCACGGCTCAGGGTCTTGATGCGATCGCTGAGCCGGGCACTCAGCGAAGACGGACCGGTCACGTAGCCGCGTGGCGCGAAGGTCCCTCCCCCGCCGGTCGAGTTGAACTGCGGGCGGCGCAGCCCGCGCAAGTAGTGCTTGCGGTCCGCGGCCTCGAGCACCAGCAACGCGCTATACGGCGTGACGATCCCGAAGCTCCTGCCGAGCCGCTTGATCTCCGCGGCGTGCAGGTTCGACTTTCCGTGCGACCGGGTCGCGTCCAGCAGATAGCCGATGCGGCGCGCGGCCCAGATGCGCGCTACCGCCGGGTTGCCCCCGCGCGTGTTCAGGCGCATCTTGAACTCGCGCACGACCGGCTCGCCGTTGATCTTGGCCCGGATGCGCACCGTCGTGCGGCCGCCCTTCGTGTAGCGGCCCGCCACGAGGATGGGCTCGCCCACCTGCACCATGGCGGCGCGCCGGGGGTACAGCTCCTGCGCACCCTCCATCTCGATGTGCACGTCCGTCAGCGGTACCGAGCGTGTGGTCGCCAGCAGGTGGCGCACGCCCTGCGTGAGGCTGCGTCCCTCCAGCGGATAGACGCTGTCACCTCCGCCGCGCGAGCCGATGTGGTCCAGGAGCAGCGTGTCGACCATCGGTCCGACCCCGCACACGCCCAACCAGTTGCCCAACAGCGAG
This sequence comes from Planctomycetota bacterium, assembly GCA_027297745.1. Lineage (GTDB taxonomy): Bacteria > Planctomycetota > PLA2 > PLA2 > PLA2 > JAPUHK01. The sequence continues at coordinate 11,452 of JAPUHK010000247.1, forward strand.
GTCTGGCGCGCCTCCACGACCGGGTCGCCTCCCCCTTCGCTCTGCATGCCGTCGGTCAGCAGCACGATGCCGGTCGCCGGCCGGCCTTTGGACGCCACGCGGGTGGCTTCCCGGATCGCCGCGTCCAGGCGCGTGCGTCCCGCGACAGGGTGCTTGCGGAACAGCGCGCGCACCTGGTCCGCAGTGTCCTCTCCCACCTCCTGGAACGAGGTCAGACGGCGCGCTTCGGTCGAGAACGACATCAGCGCGTAGCGGTCTCCCTCGTTCAGACCCTGTAGCGCGTCGCCGATCGCCGCGGCTGCGGCATCGACCCCGCCCCTGCCCATCGAGTTGGAGGTGTCCACCGCCACGACGACGTCGCGCGGCGACCGGGCCGCCTCTTCGGCGGCGAAGACCGTGTCGATGCTGAGCGTGAAATAGCCCCGTTCGCGGCCCCGCTTGTAGGAAGCCAGGACGGCCCCGAAGGGAGCCTCTTCGGCGCTGTATAAGAGCACGAGGTCCTTGGTCAGCACCGCGTTGCGCGCCTTGAGCGAGATCGTGGCGCGGGTGCGCGACTGGCGCGTGATGCGTACGTCGTGCGTCGGACACACGACCGCCTGCAGCGGGCGCTGCGTCTCCAACTTGATCTCGAGCTCGAACTCCTTGACCGGCCGGCGCTGGAACTTGCCGGCGTGCAACGGAATGACCACCCGGCGCATGCTTTCCTCGGGCAACACGGCCTGGCGGTACCCCAGCCGCGTCGAGACCCTGCCCTTCGGCGGGATCGGGAAGACCCGGCAACGGAAGAGGTTCTGACCCTGCATCTCCAGCAGCGCGGGGTCGCGCGTGCGGCGCACGATGTCGCGGTAGATGCGGCGCGCCCGCTCGCGGTCCAGCAGGTCGCCGCGATAGAAGCGCCCGTTCATGGTCAGCTGCAGGTCGTCGACCGCGGCCTCGGGCGGCAACGCGAAGTAGTAGTCCGCTTCCGCGATGGCCCTGCCGGGGTTGTAGAACTGCTCCTCGATCTGAACCTTCAGCGTCTCCTCGTCCGCCTCCGCCCGGACGATGTATCGCTCGAGCGTGGCGCCGTTGAGGATGAAGCGGGCCGAGGCCGCGGGCTCCTGGGCCGAGAGGAAGGGGGTCAGAAGGAGAAGGGGGAGGAGGGTTCTGCGTGTCATATCCACCCGTACTGGACCGCCGGGGGCTACCCTCCGGTCATACATGAAAACGACCCCGCAGGACGCGTTTTCACGACCTGCCCGTTCCCGGTGCCCGTGTACGTACCCGCGGGGCACGGCCCCCCGGGCATGGGCATGGGCAAGGGCACGGAGTTGGTCGAGTAGGACTACGCCCTATTCGACCAGCTTGCGCAGGAGCTCGAGGGAAGCGGGTGTGGGCCGGACCGGGTCGTAACCCGCACCGCGGGCGCCCGGACGGAACGAGATGAGCGCGGTGATGGCCGACTTGCGCACCCGAAGATCCGGGTCGGCGCACAGCTCAACCAAAGTGACCACGTGCTGCTGATCGCCGAAGCGCGACGCCCCGTCCGCGGCGGCCGCACGCACGTCCGCGCTTTCGTGGCGTGCCAGCTTGCGCCAGGCGGGGACCATGCGGCGGGCCAGAATCGGGGCTGCCGCCACCAGGTCTCCCGCCTTGCCGCTCTTCAGCAAGTGGAGCGCGGCTCGCAGTGCGTGGCGCGAGTCGGCCGCGTCCAGCAGCGCGGCCGCCTGGCGCGGGTCCCTGGCCCCGTCGAACCAGGCGCCGGCTTCGTCCTCGGCCACATCCAGCAGCCCCGCCTCGCGCGCCTCCAGGAAGCGCCGTTTCACGCCTTTGAAGTCTCCGGCCTCGAGCAGCGGCGTTAGCGGGGCCAGGCGAAGGCGCGGCTGCCGCTCCTCGGCCGGGTCGCCGGCCGGCCCCCCTTCCTGCACGGCGGCACGGTTCAAACAGAACTGCGCCTCGGGACCCTCGAGATGCTCCGCCAGCTCACGGAGCAGCGCGGGCGGCAATAGCGCGTTGTCCTGCAGCGCGCGCACCCAGTAAGCGATGCGCGCCTCGCCCTCGCTGCGCTGGGCGAGTGCCAGAAACGCGGCGCTGCGGTCCGGCGCCAGCGTGAGCCTGGCTGCCGAGTCCGGGCGCCCCATGGCGAGCATCTCGCCGTACGCCCGGCGCTCATACACGGAGCGCGCCAACAGGCAACCCGGGTCCCCTTCGAGCACGGTTCGGACGCCGGACGCCGGGACCACCAGCCCGCTCGCGTAGACGCGTTCCGCCTCGAGCGCGAGGCTGGCGAGGACGGCGCCCGTAGCTACACGCGCGCCGGCCTCGGCGCGCAGCAGCGGACTGCGCGGCCCGCTGAGCACGCCGCCGCGCGCGTGGAGGTCCGCCAGATAACGCAGGTTCTGGCTCTTATAGCGGGCGCTGCGCCGCCCGAAGCGGCGCGGCAGGGGGCGGAACTCCAACGTCGTGCGGTCGTCGCTCATGGGCGCCGCCCCGCGCAGCGAAGCCTTCAGCCCGCGGTCGCGCGCCGCCATGCAGGCCAGCAGATGCGCCGCATCACCTACAAAGGCCCGTTCCAGATCAGCCGCCACCTCCGGATTCGCCATGCGCCGCGTCAGTTGCCCCGGGTCCGGGCGCAAGCGCATGTCACCGGCCAGCACGACCGCGGACTGCTCGAAGTACCACAGCGAGGTGTGGTCGAAGACCGCCTCCACGCTGGCCAGGAGCACGCGGAAGTCCTCGACGCTCATGGCGTGGATCGGGATCCACTGGCACAGCAGGCCGCCGCGCGCCAGGCGCTCGCGCACGCTCTCGTAGAACTCCCGCGTGTACAGGTGCACGGCGGCCGGCGTGTAGGGCATCAACGGCTCCAACGTCACCACGTCGAAGGGCTCTTGCTCGCGCGCGATGAACTCGCGTCCGTCGGCCACTACCGCCTGGGTACGCCGGTCGTCGAGCACGCCCCGGTTGCTCTCCATGAACCAGGGCGCCATCCGGTAGACGGCCTCGTCGATCTCCACGCACACGAGCTCTTGCACCTCGGGGTGCACCGAGACGGCGCCCGCCGTAGTGCCCGTCCCGAAGGCGATCACGAGCACGCGCCGCGGATCGGGGTGCATCAGCACGGGCAGGTGCCCGAGCATGCGCATGTAGCCGTACTTGCGGCCCGTCTCGGCCGCCAGGAAGCCGTCCGTGTACAAGAGCCGCGTGCCGCGCCGCAGGTCCTCGACGACCGAGACGCCGCTCGTGCGGCCCTCCTCGAAGGCCAGCAGGCGCCGCGGCGAGCGCGCGTGCGTGAACACGTGCGAGGCCTCGATGATCGGCCGCCCCGGATGGAAGACCATCACCAACACGGCCGCGGTCCCGGTGAAGACGGCGGCCGGAACCCAGCTCTTGGGTCCGGCCCACGAGTGGACCAGGGCGGCCGCGACGAGCAACAACACCCCTAGCGCCACCACGGTGCCGGGGGCACCGATGCCGGGGATGAGCAGGAATCCGACCACCGGCGGACCGAGCACCGCGCCCAGCGTCGAGGCAGCGTAAACGGTGCCTGCGTCGCGCCCCACGGTGCTCGGCTGCTTGAGCGCCAGCCGCGCCACGACGGGCAGCAACGCACCACCGCAGAAGGTCACGGGGATCAGCACGACGGCTGCACCCAGGAACAGGCCCAGGGCGTAGCCGCCACCGATCGAGTCCGCCTCCGCCTGCGCGCGCCGCATGGCTTCGAGGGGCTCGCCCAGCGCCGGCAGCACGATGGGGATGAGCAGCACCAGCAGGGCCTCGACTCCCAGCAGGATGGCCAGCAGCCGGCGTGGCCGGGCGGTGCGCAAGGCCAACCAAGTGCCCCCGAAGGCGCCGAGGCCGAGGCCGAGCAGGTACGTGGCCAGCATGAGCCCGAAGGCGATCGTGAAGCCCTCGAGGAAGTAGACCAGCAGGCGTACCGACGCCACCTCGAGCCCGAGCCCGACGAAGCCGGCCAGGAAGAGGGCGAACAGCACCCGGCCCCGCTTGCGCGCCGCCTCGTCCGCGCGCTCGGGCGGCGTGGCCTCGCGGCGCGGCTGGTCTTCGCTGAGCAGATTGAGCAGCCAGAACACGCCGCCTACCGAGAGATTGACGAGCGCCGCCGCTTGCACGCTGCCGCGCAAGCCCAAGTGCTCGAGCAGGTAAAAGGTGGTAATCAGCGCGCCGGCGACCGCCCCCATCGTGCTGACGGCGTAGAGGCTGCCGAACACGCGCGTGCCCTGCTTGTGCGTCTCGGCCGCAGCGCGCGCCAGAAGGGGGAGCGTCGCCCCCATCAGCGCCGTAGGAACCAGCAGCAGCAAGAAGGCCTGCAGCCAGGGAAACGCCGGAAGCGTCTCGTGGCCTAGCTTGACGAGGTCCTCGAAGACGAGTGCGTAGAACCCGATGCCGATCTCGAGCGTGCCGTAGCGGCGCAGCAGCCGCCGCGCGCGGTCGGCCGTGCGCCCCACGACGACGGCGCCGAGCGCCAGACCGAGCATGAAGGAGCTGAGCACCGCGGCCAGCGCGCCGGTGGTGGATCCGAGCTGGTGGGCTAGCCAGCGGGTCCAGACGATCTGGTAGACCAGCGCCGTGGCGCCGGTCAGGAAGACGGCGGCCAACAGAGGCGGCAGGGAGACCGGATACCGGATCGCTTTCCGGCCCAAGGACGCTCCCTTCTCGAGCTAACCGCGGGAGGCGAGGCGGATGGTCTTGCGGCGCTCACGCTCCTTGCGCCGCCGCCGCTCGCTGGGCTTCTCGTAGTACGACCTGCGCTTGAGCTCGCGCGTGATGCCCTCGTTGTTGCAGATCTTGCGCAGCCGCCGCAGGGCCTTGTCCAGGGACTCGTGCGGCTTGATCTGAACTTTGACCATAGGGTTGCTCGTGCGTTCTCGCTGGTTTGGTGGAAGCCCTCCAGAATATCGGCAGATTTGGGGCCAGGCAAGCCCTCAAGTGCGCACGGCCTTGGGGCCGAAAAAAGAGCGTGAGCGCGGCCCAAGAGAGGCCCCACCAGCGGACGGTCGGCCTGGACCGCAAGTGCCGGCTGTGCGACGGGACCATTTACTTCAACTACCACGGCCCGGTGCAAGGGGTCTGCGGCCGCTGCGTGGATCTGATTCGCTCCTCGGGCCCCACGTTCACCGGCTCTATGCAGAGCGGCCGTGAGTATCGCCAAGGGCGCTCCGCCTGGGCCTCGATCTTCGTCTTCGTGCTCGGACTCGGGGCCGGGGCGGCGGCGCTGCACTTTCTGGGCCCCTACCTGCCCTTCTAGTCCGCGCGAGGCCCGTCGCCGAGTCGAACGGGCCATCCGCGCCGCTGACGCACCGCACCTGCCCCGCCGCGAGTAGCGAAAAAACGTGCCGGCATCGGGGAAGAGCCCGCCCGTCCGGGACGTCCCATGTATAAGGAGTGGGGCCTTGCGGGCCGGAAAAGCCGCCCGTATTGTTGGTCCCAACTACTCGAGGAACACGAGAAGGCAATGCGGGCATACGGCTTCTGGCTCATGGCGGCGACCGTCCTCGTCGTGCTGGGTACCCTTGGCGTCCACGCTCAGAACGGCAGGAACGACCTTGTCGAGATCAAGATCGAGAAGGACACCAAGATCACGGACCTGCTGGACATCATCCAGCAGTCCACGGGCCGCCCCCTGCTCTGGGACCCCTCGAACACGCGCGTGGGCAAGGCCGTGATCGGCAACACGGTGAACCACGCCGTGCCGAAGAACCGCCTGCTCGACGCCTACCGCTCGATCCTGGCCTTCTACGAGCTCACGCTCGTGGCGGTGGGCCCCGAGGGCTATGAGTTCCTGCTCGTGATCGATTCCCGCTCGACGAACAACCTGATCCGCAACAAGGCGATCTACGTCGACGAGAAGGACCTGGACAGCTACAAGGACCGCGAGGGCATCTACATCGCCGTCGCCTATCAACTGCGCTACATCGAGAACCTCGTGAACCTGCGGCAGGCGTTGGGCGGCGTGATGAGCCCGGCCGCCATAGGCCGCGTGCACGAGGTCCCGGGCTCGAACTCCGTGATCCTGATGGACTACGCCCCCACCGTTTACGCGGCGGTCCAGCTGATCCGCAGGATGGACATCCAGCCCGAAGGCAAGCGCATGCGGCTCGAGTTCATCGAGCTGAACTACGCCTACGCCGACGAGGTGGCCGACATCGTCAACGAGCTGGTGACGGCCCAGCGGCAGGTCTCGGCGCCGACCCGTGGGCAGGCCTCCCGCGTGAGCCAGAGCCCCGAGCCGCGCATCATCGCCTACGAACCCAAGAACGCCCTGGTCGTCGCGGCCACCGAGGACGACTTCTTGCTGATCGAGCGGCTGATCAAGCAGTTCGACACCGAGGGCCCAGTCGGGTCGACGGTCGAGGTCATCCGGCTCAAGCACGTCCCCGCCGAGGACCTGGCGGACACGCTGAGCCAGGTGCTCGAGGGTCTCGGCGGCACCCTTCCGGGCCAGCCCGCGGCCGGAGGCCGGCGCCCCGGCACGACGGGACGCACACAGCCGGGCATCCGGCGCACGAGCGGAAGCAGCCGCGTCATGGAGCCGCAGGTGGTGCCGGACGCAGGCACGAACTCGCTGATCATCACCGGCGACCGCCGCACGATCGAGGCGCTCCAGGAGATCATCGCGCAGATCGACCAGCCCAAGGATCAGGTGCTGATCGAGGCGGCGCTGATCTCGCTGGCGACCACGGACGACTTCCAACTGGGCGTCGAGCTCGTGGGCATCGACTCCACCGGCCTGACCAGCGACAAGATCTCCGGCTTCGGCGTTACCAACTTCGGGCTCAGCACCTTCGACGACACCGACGGCGACGGGATCCCCGACATCAACCTGCCGAACGCCCTGTCCGCGCCGGGCGGCGGCCTCGTGGCGGGCATCTTCCGGGGCGGCAGCATCCCCGTCCTGCTGTCGGCGATCCAGCGGCTCAACCGGGCCAAGATCATATCCATGCCCGCGGTCGTCACCTACGAGAACGAGGGCGCGCAGCTCACCTCGCTCAGCGAGCAGCCCACCGGACAGCAGACCGAGCTGAGCTCGGGATCCCTGACGGACTCCTTCAGCGGCTACGAGAGCGCCGGCGTCACCCTGACCGTCTCTCCGCACATCAGCGCCGACAACTACCTGCGGCTCGACATCCACCTGGAGGTCTCGACCTTCAGCGGCGAATCGAGCAGCGCCGCACTCCCGCCGCCCAAGATAACGAGCACGATCGACACGACCATCGCGTTGCCGAACGAGCACACCGTGGTCATGGGCGGCCTGATCAGCGAGGAGGACACGGTCGGCGAGGCGAAGGTGCCGCTGCTCGGCGACCTGCCGCTGATCGGCTGGCTGTTCAAGTCGAAGACGCGCACCAAGCAGAGGCGCAACCTGTTCATCTTCATTACCCCCCACATCCTCAGACAGAAGGGGGCGGACTTCGAAGACCTCCACCGCCAGACGTGGATCGCCAGGCTCAAGGCCGAGGAATTGATCGAGAAGCTGGACCTGCACAACGCGCGCTTCGCCTATGAGGACGAGGAGCGGGGCACGACGATGGACGTAGGCACGCTGGTCGATTCGGGCAGCTGGCACGAGATTCCGGTCGAAGAGCGCCTGACGGACATCGAGGAACTGCGACGCCGGGCCAAGTAGGGCCCGCGCAACGCGTTACGTGCGCCGGGGGCCAGGTCGACGCAGACAGACTGCTATAATTCGCGTTTCGGGCGGGCGGACGCCTGAAAGTCCGCGTGCCTGTGCGCCGTCCAACAGGAAGACCCTCGGTCTTAGGGGGTGCCCCGGATGAGAGAACCCTTCGCCCAGTTCCTCCGCGAACAGAAGCTGCTCGACGACGAGCGCATCGAGGAGGTCTTCCGTCTAGAGCAGGAGACCGGCCAGAGCTTCGACCGCATCCTCCTGCACAAGGGCTACGTGTCGGAGAACGACATGTTGCGCGCGCTGGCTCACGCACTCGAGGTCCCCTACAAGCCGTCGCTGGCGGATGCAGCCGTGCCGGACGACTTCCTGGCACGCGTTCCGGTGCAGTTCGCGCGCAACTACGCGCTCGTGGGCCTGGGCCGCAACGACGGCACGGTCCAGATCGCGACCGCCTTCCCGCTCGACGCACATCCCATGGACGACCTGGCCGGGATGCTCAACAGCGGCGTCGAACCGGTGCTGGCGCCGCGCGCCGAGATCACATCCCTGATCAACCGCGCCTACAAGGAGAGGGCCGGCATCGTCGACGAGACCATGCAGGGCCTCGAGGAAGACGACATCCTCAAGGAGGCGGTGGCGCTGGACAGCACCGAGGACCTGCTCGTCACCGCCAACAAGGCCCCGATCGTGCGCCTGGTCAACATGATCCTGTTCCAGGCGCTGAAGATGCGCGCCTCGGACGTGCACTTCCAGCCCTACATCGACCGGCTCCAGGTGCGCTACCGCATCGACGGCGTGCTCTACGACATGGAGGCGCCGCCCAAGAAGGTGCAGGACGCGATCCTAAGCCGCATCAAGGTCATGGGTGAGATGGACATCGCGGAGCGCCGGCTTCCGCAGGACGGGCGCGCCTCGGTCAAGCTGGGCGACTCCGACGTGGACATCCGCATCTCGTCCGTGCCCACGAGCCACGGCGAGCGCATCGTGCTGCGGCTGCTCGACAAGGGCGCCCGCCTCTACGAGTTGGAGGAGATCGGCCTCGAGGACGACAACCTCCGCATGATGAAGGAGTACATCGAGTACCAGCACGGCATCATCTTCGTCACGGGCCCCACGGGATCGGGCAAGACAACCACGCTTTACGCCGCGCTGGCGCGCGTGAACTCGGCCAAGCTCAACGTGCTCACGTTGGAGGACCCGATCGAGTACCAGATCGACGGGATCAGCCAGATCCAGATCAACGAGAAGAAGGGCCTGACGTTCGCGCGCGGGCTCAGGCACCTGCTGCGCCAGGACCCGGACATCATGATGGTCGGCGAGGTGCGCGACGTGGAGACGGCGCGCATCGCGATCCAGGCCGCGCTGACCGGACACCTGGTCTATTCGACCCTGCACACGAACGACGCCTCCAGCACGGTCACGCGCATGTTGGACATCGGGCTCGAGCCCTACCTCGTGGCCTCCTCGCTGATCGTCATCGTCGCGCAGCGTCTCGTACGGCGCGTCTGCGACGAGTGCAAGGAGGAGCTCGCGCCGGACGCCGAGAACGTGCGGCGGCTGAAGGCCATCGGCCTGACTCCCGATCAGCTCCAGGACGGCACGCTCTGGATCGGGAGCGGCTGTCCCCCCTGTTACAACACGGGCTACACCGACCGCATCGGCATCTACGAGATCCTGCCCATCGACGAGATCGTCAAAGAGCAGATCGTGGACCGCAAGAGCTCCTCGGTGATCAAGCGCACGTCCATCGAACGCGGCTGCCGCACGCTGCGCATGGACGGCGCGCAAAAGGTGCTGCGCGGCCTCACCACCCCCGAGGAGGTGCTGCGCGTCACGCAGCTCGACGCCTTCTGATGCCCATCTACGAGTACAAGGGCTTCGATCCCTCGGGCGGCGCCCAGACCGGCATCGTCGACGCCGACACGCCGCGCGCGGCGCGCGCGCGCCTGCGGGAGCGCCGCGTGCTCGTCACGGACCTCACCCTCTCGAAGGTCTCCGAGCAGGAGGCCGACAAGGGCGGGAAGAAGCCCTCGCGCCTTCGCCAGGCGCTCAAGTACGAGCGCCGCGTCAAGGGGGCCGGGTCGCTGCCCATCTACACGCGCCAGATGGCGACGCTGCTGCGCTCCGGCATCCCGCTGGCCCAGGCGCTGACCGCGCTGATCGAGCAGGTCGAATCCAAGGAGATGGAGGTCATCTTTCGCAACGTGCGCGAGCAGATCGTGCGCGGCAACAGCTTCGCGGACGCGCTGGCCGCGCATCCGCGCGTGTTCGACGACCTCTACGTCAACATGGTCAGGGCGGGCGAGGCGTCGGGCCACCTGGACGAGGTGCTCGTGCGCCTGGCCGACTACCGGGTGCGCCAGCAGAAGATCACCGGCAGGATCAAGACCGCGCTGATCTACCCCGCCATCATGTTCACCGTCGGCGGGGCCGTGGTCATCTTCCTGGTCAACGTGGTCGTGCCCAAGCTGATGGCGATCGCGAAGTCGCGCGACACCCGGCTGCCCTGGATGACGCGCGTGCTGGACAGCACCTCGACCTTCCTGCAGAACAACATCGTGTGGATACTGGTGCTGTGCCTGACGCTCTCGATGGTCTGGCGCTACTTGATCCTGAGGCGGCCGCCCGTGCGGCTCTGGTTCGACGGCATGAAGCTGCGCATGCCGGTGCTCGGGGACCTGTTCAAGAAACAAATCGTGAACCGCTTCGCCATGACGATGGCGACGCTGTTGCGCTCGGGCGTGACGGTGCTCGACTCGCTCGTGATCGTCAAAGCGGTGCTGGGCAACAAGCTGATGGAGAATGTCCTCGAGGAGGTGCGCGTGCGCATTCTCGAGGGCGCCGACATCTCCACGCCGCTCAAGAAGTCGGGGGTCTTCCCTCCCATGGTGGGCTACATGGTGGCCGTCGGCGAGCAGACCGGCCAGTTGGAGGAGATGCTGGATCGAGTTGCGGAAGCCTATGAAGAGGAGATCGAGCAGACCACAACGCGCGCCCTCGCGGTGCTCGAGCCGGCCATGATCGTGCTCATGGCGTTCGTGGTCGGCTTCATCGTGGTGGCGACGATGCTGCCCATTCTGCAGACCTCCGGGAGCATCCGCAGGAAAGGATGAACATGGCTGAGAAGACGAAGAAGAAAGAGCGCGGCTTCACCCTGATCGAGATCATGGTCGTGGTCGTGATCATCGGGCTTTTGGCCGCGCTGGTCGGTCCCGAGGTCTGGGCGCTGCTGGCGGCGGGCCAGGAGGACATCGCGAAGGCGCAGTGCCAGCGCTACCACGACCTGGTCACAACGTGGAAGCTGTTGACCAAGAACAAGCAGATCCCAGGCGACCTGTTCGAGCTGGAAGCCCCGCTGAAGGACGGCGCCGGGCCCTTCACCAAGATCGAACAGGATCCCTGGGGCGGCGAGTACTACATCGAGCCCGAAGGGAACCGCTTCCGGATCGTGTCGCCGGGGCCGGACGGCATCGACGGCAACGACGACGACATCGTCTATCCGAAGCGCGAAGAGGAGTAGGAGGCGCGTGATGCGATACGGGTCCGGCG
>JAPUHK010000248.1 GCA_027297745.1 Planctomycetota bacterium
AACCAGCGACCCCCTGGTTGTCGACCAGGTACTCTAGCCAACTGAGCTATGGGCCCATGGTGACCCCATTTAAGACGGGGGGGTCGAAACATCAAGAGATGCGTGGGGTTCCACCTGAAAACCGACTTAATGGAGCAGAGCCCGTCCTTCTCGTGCTGCCACCAGGCAGCGAGGCCCCGCCGGGCAAGGAGAGCATCATGAACCGCATGTTGATCGTCCTCGTCGTCCTGCTCACGGCCAGCATGGGAGGCCTCTGGGTCTACGTGCTCGACCTGCAGGCGCAGGTCGACGCCAACCCCGGCCGCGCCCAGCGCGCGGAGTCGACTCACGCAGCTGCGCCCGACACCGCGGCGCGGGAAGAGATCGAGAGTCTCAAGGCGCGCATCCGCAATCTCGAGAACGCCAAGCGGATTGCCAGCGCGCGGGACAGCATCAAGCCGGCCTCCGCGATGACGCGGACGGACGACAGCCCCTCGAGCGCTCCCGCCGACCTCGGCCTCGTGCAGCGCCCGACCGGCGAGATCGACCGTGACGGGAACTACGCGTTCACGGACGGGGAGGTCGAATACGCGATGGCGCTCAACCGCGAGGTTAGCCGCCGCCAGCGAGTCGCCTCCATGACGCGCAGCTACATGCGCCGGGTCGACCGCATGATCGCCAACAACGAGATCTCGCAGCTTCCGGACGAATCGCGCGCGAAGGTCGAGCAGGCCATCTCCAGCTACGTCGAGAAGTCCCAGGAATACTTCACGACCGTCTTCCGCAACCCGAGCCCGGAGATCCTGGCTCTGGACCGCGACCAGCGGCGCGAGATGATCAGCACGGAGTCCGAACGCCTGAAGCAGGAGACGACGATCGAGTTGCAGACGCTCCTGAGCCAGACGGACGCGGAGGCAATCGCGGGAACCTTGACCTTGCGCAACTTGCGGGGCGATAACCGGCGCAGTCTCGGCGGGCAGAACAACAACCGGCGGCGCAACCGGAACAGCGGCAAAGACGGGGGGTAGGCCCCGGCTAGTCCGCTCCCAGCCGGGCTGATAGACTCCCGGGCCTCACACTGAAGATCCGGGAGGGCAGTCGTGCTGGTCGGCGTTCCGCGCGAAATCAAGGACAACGAAAACCGCGTGGCGATGGTCCCCGGCGGGGTCGCTGCGCTGGTCGGCCGCGGGCATGGCGTGCTCGTGGAGAAGACTGCGGGCCTCGGCAGCGGCTTCAGCGACGCGGCCTATGCAGCGGCCGGCGCCGAGCTGATCGACGGTCCGGACGACGTCTTCGGCCGGGCGGACATGATCGTGAAGGTCAAGGAACCGCTGCCCGGCGAGTACGCCCGCATCCGCGAGGGCCAGATCGTCTTCACCTATTTCCACTTCGCGGCGTCCGAAGAGCTGACGCGCGGCATGATGGAGACCGGGTCGATCTCCGTCGCCTACGAGACGATCGAGGACGAGGCGGGCAGCCTGCCGCTGCTGACGCCCATGAGCGAGGTGGCGGGGCGCATGGCGGTCCAGGTCGGCGCCTACTACCTGCAGAAGCCCGAGGGCGGCCGGGGCGTCCTGCTGGGCGGCGTTCCGGGCGTGGCCGCCTCGGAGGTGGTCATCATCGGAGGCGGCGTGGTCGGGACCCAGGCGGCCTGGATGGCCGCCGGCCTCGGCGCGCGGGTCATCATCCTCGACGTAGATCTCGCGCGCCTGCGCTACCTGGCGGACGTGATGCCCGCCAACGTGACCACGCTGTACTCGAACCCGGAGTCGATTCACGGGGCCTGCCGCCGCGCCGACCTGCTCGTGGGGGCGGTTCTGATCGAGGGCGCGAAAGCTCCGGTCCTCGTCCCGCGTTCCTACCTGAAGGACATGAAGGACGGGTCGGTGATCGTCGACGTCGCCGTCGACCAGGGCGGTTGCGTCGAGACCACGAAGCCCACGACGCACAGCGATCCGACGTACGTCGTTGACGGCGTGTTGCACTACTGCGTGGCCAACATGCCCGGCGCGGTGCCGCGCACCTCCACCTACGCCCTGACGAACGCCACCATCCCGTACGCGATCCGCCTGGCCGACAGCGGTGTCGACATCGGCATCGTGGAGGACCCGGGCTTCGCCCGCGGCGTCAACGTAATGCGCGGACGAGTGACCCATCCGGGTGTGGCCCAGGCCTTCGACCTGGAGTGCGCCTCCCTGGCGAAGCTCCTCGGGGCCGGATGAGCCGCGACCGCCCGGCCGGCGACCTCACCCAAGGCCCCCTGCTGCTCCGGCTGGTGACCTTCGGCGTCCCCCTCGTGCTGGGGATGTTCTTCCATAGCCTCTTCAATCTGGTCGACCTGATCATCGTCGGCAAGTTGGGGCCCTGGGCGCTGGCGGCGGTGAACCAGGCCAGCATCCCGAACTTCATCCCGATGCTCTTGAGCAACGGCGTGAGCACCGCGTCGATCGCGGTCATCTCGCGCAACTTCGGGATGCGCAACTACAAGCGCGCCAATGCCAACACCCTGCAGGGTTTCCTGTTGCTCGCAGGCATGGCCGTCGCGCTGGGTTGGCCGAGCTACGTCTACGCGCTCGAGCTGAACCAGCTGGTCGGCTCGACCGGGCAGGCGCTGCTTCCGGCGACGGAGTACCTCGAGATCAGCTCCGCCGGACTGTTCACCATGTTCGCCCTGATGCAGGTGACGGCCGTGCTGCGCGCCGGCGGCAATGCGCGCTGGCCCATGTTCTTGCTCGTCGGCGCGAACGTGCTCAACGTCGGGCTGACGATCGCGCTCGTCTTCGGCTGGTGGATCTTCCCCGAGATGGGCGTAGCCGGCGCTGCCTGGGGAACGGTCATCGCCCGCGGCCTGTTCGCGCTGCTGGGGCTGTACGTCATCACGCGGCGTGGGTCGCCGGTGCGGCTGGACCTGCGGCGCATCCGCATCCGCCCGCGCATGATGAGCCAACTGGTGCGGCTCGGCATCCCCTCCTCGATGCAGTTCGTGGTGCGCGTCGTGGTCTGGGGGGCGATCCTGCGCTTCGTCAACGTGTTCGGGGAGGCCGAGGAGGTGCACGCGGCCCTGGCCGTCGGCCTGCGTCTGGACATGCTGGCGCTCTTCACAGGGGCCGGCTGGGGCGCCGCGGGTGCCGCCATGGTGGGGCAATGCCTCGGAGCCGGCATGCCTGAACGGGCGCGCAGGGCGGGGCTGTACGCCACCGTGCTCGGCCTCATCACGATGGTCGGCATCGGCATCCTGTTCTGGGTCTTCGCCCGCTGGCTCATGGTGGTCTTCGGTGAAGACCCAAGTGTGAAGCCGGAGTTCGCGAGCGCCGTTGCGTTTGGCGTGGAGTACCTGCGCATCGCGGTCTTCGCCTATCCCTTCGTCGCCATCGGGATCACGCTGGCGCAGTGCCTGAACGGAGCCGGGAGCACGAAGACGCCGCTGGCGCTGGACACATTCGGGTACCTGATGGTCCAGATTCCTGCGGTGGCCTACATCGCGAGCCGTCACGCCGAGTGGCCCCGGACCTACCTCTGGTGGAGCATCGTGGCCACGGCCGCGCTCGTCGCCGTCTTCTACGTCTTGGTGTGGCACAGGGGCCACTGGATGAAAAAGAAGCTCAGGTGATCCGTCTCTCGAAAACCCAAACCCCGTCCGCCTCCGCCAAAGCTCCCGCCCGCGCCTGGCGGCTAGCGCTGGACGAGACGGCGCGATACCCGCTCATGCAAGGGTGCAGTCGGCGAGCGAAGGCGGGTATGATCCTGCCCTCGTGAGCGATTCCGTCCCCAAGTTCGAGCGGCTCATGAACCTCGTGGCCTTCCTGTTGGCCTCGTCCGAGCCGATTCCCTTCAGCGAGATCCGGAAGGGTGTCATCGGCTACAACGACAGGGCCCGCGAGGACGCCGTCGAAAAGCGCTTCGACCGGGACAAGAAGGAGCTGCGCGAGATGGGGATTCCCGTCGAGTACGTGGCGGGGGACGAGCACGGCCGCGAGGGCTACTTCATCCCCCTGCAGGAGTACTTTCACCGCGAGCTGGACCTCCTGGCGGAGGAGGCGGCGCTGCTGGCCATCCTCGGCAACGCCGCGCGCGGATCCAACGACGCGATCAGCTTCAACCTGCGCTCTGCGCACCTCAAGCTCGCCATCGACGCGCCGATTTCGGACTCCATGCGCGAGCAGGTGCCGGGCCGCATGCTGTTCAGCTTCAGCCGCGGCCGGCGCGACCGCGCCACCCTGGACAACCTCGACCGGCTCGGCCAGGCCATCGTGTCGCGGCGCACCGTAGTCTTCAAGTACCGCAAGCCGCAGGCGCGTAAGACCGAAGAGCGGCGCCTGCACCCTTACGGGCTCGGCTACCGCGAGGGCGAGTGGTACCTCGTCGGCAGCGATCTGGATCGCGACGACATTCGGCAGTTCAAGGTGCTGCGCATCCAGGGCACCGTGCGCGTCAGCCGCGAGAGGCGCCCGGAGTTCCAGGTGCCGACAGGCTTCAAAATCGAACACTACATCGAGCGCGCGCCGTGGGAGTTCGCAGGCGGCAAGGAGGAGTGGGCGCAGATCCTCTTCGGCTCCGACGTGGCCTGGATGGTGGAGGAGGCCAAGCGGCCCGGACAGAAGTTCGAGCGCCGCCCGGACGGTTCCGGCGTGCTATCGCTGAAAGTGCGGCGTTCGCCGGAGACGCACCAGCGCCTGCTGAGCTTCTTGTCCTCCTACAGCGCCGACTGCGCCATCCTCAAGCCGGCCTGGTTGCGCAAGCAGGCGCATGGCCACCTGCAGGAGTTGAAGGAGCGCTACGTCTGATGGCGCTGCCGCTGGCGAAGTTGCGTCTCTACTTGTCGCTGATCCCGCTGTTGCGGCGGCGCCCGGGCATCTCGTTCCGTGAGGTCGGCGAGCACCTCGGCATCTCGGCCCAGGCCGCGCAACGCGAGATCCCCGAAGCGCTGATGCTGTGCGGCGTGCCTCCGTACCTGCCGCACGACTACATCGCCTGCTTCACAGAAGGGGACAAGATCACCCTGCGCTTCGCGGACCAGTTCAAGCGGCCGGCGCGCTTGACGCTGCAAGAGGCGGCCGCGGTGCTGTTCGCGCTGCGTGCGCTCTCCCCTGCGCGGGGCAGCCCCCTGGCGACGCCCGTGGCGGGTCTCATGCGCAAGATCGAGCGCGCGCTCGGGTCCGGCGAAGTCAAGCAGCTGGCGCGCAGGATCGGGACCCGGCGCCGCGCCCCCGGCGCGTTCGGCAAGCGCATCGCGCTCTTGGAACAGGCGGTGGGCGAGCAGCGCGAAGTGGAGTTCGAGTACTACACGCAGCGCCGGCGCGCGGTCAAGACACGCCGCGTGCGCCCCTACGCGTTGATCGACAGGTCCGGGCAGTACTACCTGATCGGGCGCGACGACTTTCGCAAGAAAGAGCTGCATTTCCGCATCGACCGCATGCGGAGCATCCAGCTGACGGATGCGACCTTCGAGCGGCCGGCTTCCTTCCAGGCCCAGCGCTACCGGCGCTCGGAGATGTACCGGCCCGGCCCGAAGGACACGGCCGTGCGCGTGCGCTTCGCGCCGGAAGCGGTGCGATTCGTGCGCGAGGCGAGCCCCCCCGAGGAGTTGAAGGAGCGCAAGGACGGCAGTCTCGAGCGCACGCTGCGCACAGACAGCTTGCGCTGGGTCGTGGACTCGATGCTGCAGTACGGCCACAACGCCGAGATCGTGGGGCCGGCCGCCGCGCGTGCCGAGATGCGCTCGTTGCTCGAGGCCTGGCTCGACTTCTACAAGCGCAACCCGAAATAGCGCCCGGACGGGGAACGCCCCCGAGTAGTCCGGCTGTCTCGGGTAGACACGGGGACACGGAGTCACAGGGACACGGAGTGGGAAGTAGAAGAATCGGACCGAGCGTGCGCCGTCAAAGGACCCTGCTGCCGATTCCCTCCCTCAGGGATGGGACGTTGAAGTTGAGGAGCAGTCCCACGGACTTCTCGCTCTGCTTCATGTAGCTCAGAAGCTGCGCGTGGTGAACCGGTAGCAACCTCTCGACGGCCTTCACCTCAACCACGAGGCGGTCTTCGATCACTAGATCCGCGCGGTACTGGCTCTGCAGCCGCACGCACTTGTAGGTTGCCTCTAGCGCGACTTGGCGCTGAAAGCCGATGCCGAGAAGCCGCAATTCCTCGGCGAGACTCTCCTCGTAGGCGCCTTCCAGCAGCCGGGGACCGAGAATCCGGTGGACCTCTATGGCGGCGGCGATCACTTGCCCCGTCAGGGCCCTCTCTTCGTGGCTCCGTGCCTCCGTGTTTCCCTTACACGTCGGAACCGGTGTCGGAGAGCGTCAGGCGAGGAGCTTCGAGGCGTTCGCTTTGATGCGCGCGCAGGCCGTCTGCGTCTCCTCGATCGTCGGCACGAGCGAGAAGCGCACGTAGCTGTGCCCCGGGTTGCCGCCGTCGGGGGCGGGGTCGGAGATCCAGGCGCCGGGTGTCCCTACGACGGCGACCCCGGGCTCGACCAGCCGCTGCGCGAACGTGAGGCCGTCCATGCCTTCCGGCACGCGCTGCCAGAAGTGGATCGTGGCGGCCGGCCTGCAGTCGGGCAGGCCGATGCCGACGAAAGTGTCCGCCAGGAGGTCGCGTTTGATGCGGTACTCCTTGACCATCGCCTTCACGTGCGCGTCGTCCTGCAGCGCTGCGATGGCGGCATCCTGAATGAACCACGGCGTCCCGGAGTCGATGTTCGTCTTCACCTCGCGGAAGGCCAGCACGGCGTCAGTGTCGCCCGCCGTCCAGCCGATGCGCCAGCCTGTCATCGCGCTCCGCTTGCTCATCGACTGGAAGGAGAGCGCGCCCTCGATCCCGGCTTGCAGGATCGAGGGGTGCGGCTCGTCCTGGAAGGAGATCTCGCTGTAGGCCTCGTCGTTGACCACCAGGATGCCACGCTCGCGGCCCCACTCCAGCGTCCGCTTGAAGAAGTCCAACGTCGCGACCGCTCCCGTGGGGGAGTTGGGGTAGTTGAGCCACAGGATTTTCGCCTTGCGCGCCACGGCCTCTGGAACGGCATCGAGGTCCGGCAGGAAGTCGTTTTCCGCCAGCAACGGCAGGAAGTAACAGCTTCCGCCCGCAAACTGCGTCCCGCGTACGTACGGCGGGTAGGCCGGCGTCGGGCACAGCACGACGTCGCCGGGATTCACGTAGGCCAACGGGAAGTTGAAGATCCCCTCTTTCGAGCCGATCGTCGAAGTGATCTGCGTTTCCGGATCCAGTTCCACGCCGAAGCGGCGTTTCACCCAGGCCGCTACAGCCTCGCGGTACGGCTGCGATCCCTTGTAGGGCGGGTAGCCTGACGTCGCGTGCCGGTCCAGCGCCGTCTTGCACTCTTCACGTACGATCTCGGGAGTGGGTGTGCGCGGGTCGCCGACGCCGAAGTCCACGGGCTCGATGCCGCGCGCTCTCAGCTCGGCCACCTTCTCGTTGATCACGGCGAAGGGATAGGACTCCAGCGCTTGGAGGCGGTTCGACCTGGGGAGCCGCATGGCAGGGATGATATCCGCCTACGCCAAGGCTTCCGCCTACGCCAGCGCTTCGGCGGGACAAGACGTTGAGACGAGTCCGCCGGTAGCGCGGAGGCTCGAGACGTCCGCGTCCATGCCTCCCGGGCCTAGAATGGGTCGCATGAGCCGGCGCCTCCTCCTTCTCCTGCTGCCGCCCCTTCTCGCTCTCCTTGTTTCGCCTGCGCGCGCGCAGGACGAGGACCTGCCGCCGGACGACGTCCAGGACCTCGTCGAGCGCTACGTCGCCCGCGGCGACGACAGCCTGCGCCAGGGCAACTACGTCGAGGCCATCTTGCGTTTCCGCAAGGCGCTGCGACGCGACCCGAAGCACCGCGGCGCGCGCTTCGGTGTCGTCGCCTGCCTGAAGACGCGCGGCAAGTACGACGAGGCGAACGAGGAGCTCGATCTGCACTTCAAGCTGCACCCGGGCGATCGCGAAGCGCTCGTGCTCAAGGCGGAAATAGATCTTGCGCGCGGCCGCGATGCGTCGGCGCGCGAGGGCGCCCGCAAGGTCATCGCGGGCGGCGGAGAGGGCCCCGATCGCGCCGGACGGCGGGCACGGCTGGTGCTGGCCGAAGCCCTGGCGCGCACGGGCAAGCGCGACGAAGCACGCAACGTGTTGGACTACTTCCTGCAGTACTACGAGGACCGCTTCGCCGCCTTGACCGGCGCGGCGGATGACGCCGCGGTACTGCGGGGCGATCCCACGCGCGGCCGGCCGATCTCCGCCGAGCTGACCGAGGTCGCACAGGCGTTGCGCATGTATGTCGACCTGAGCCCGCTCGACTACGAGTTCATCCAGAACGCGCTCGACCTGGTGGTCGCCGCCCGGGACATCGATCCACAGAACTGGGACGCGCTGGTCGAGTACGTGCGCATCACGCGCGCCGACCGTCGCCAGGCGAACGCGCGTGCGCGCAAGGCGCTCACCAAGGCCGAGAAGCAGAACCCGGAGATCGCGGATCTGTACGTCGAGGCCGCGCGCACCCTGCTCAACGGCTGGAACGATGCGGAGGCGCGCAGCCTCGCGGAGACGGCGCTCGTCATCAACCCGAATCACACGGATGCGCACGCCATCGTCGCGCGCGTGATGCTCGAGGACTTCGAATACGGCGATGCGCAGGAGCACATCCACAACGGCCTGAAGACCGACCCGCGCCACCGCGCGCTGCTCTCCCTGCAAGCCACGCTCGACCTGCTGGTCGGCGACGACGAGGGTTTCGAGAAGGGCATGAAGCGCGTGCTCGCGATCGATCCGACCTACGGGGAGGGCTTTCACATCGCCGGACTCGTGGTCGCAGGCCGCCAACGCCGCTTCGACCGCGCGGCGGAATTGACCCGGCGCGGGCTCGAGATCGACCCATTGAACCACGAGGCCTACGCCAGCATGGGCGTGTTCCTGGCGAACCTGGGCCGCTCCGAGGAAGCCCTGAAGATGCTCAAGCACGCCAAGAAGGCGTTCCCGTGGGAGCATCCCATCCGGGACAACTTCGCGAGCGTGCTCGAAGACATCACGCTGCAGATGACGAAGAAGCGCACCGAGCACTTCATCGTCCGCCTGGATGCGACGGAGTCGGAGCTGTACGGCCCCTTCCTGATCCCGTTGCTCGAAGAGTGCTGGGACGACATGGTCCAGCGCTACGGCTTCACGCCGCGCGCCCCGATCCTGGTGGAGGTCTTCCAGAAGGCAGACGACTTCAGCGTGCGCACCCTCGGCTTGCCTGGGATTCCCGCGATCGGCGCCTGCTTCGGCGGGCTGATCACGCTCGACTCGCCCAAGGCGCTCAAGCCGGGCGCCTTCTTGTGGGCCGCGACCGCGCGCCACGAGTTCGCGCACGTCATGTCGTTGCAGCTCAGCGGCGGTCAGGTACCGCGCTGGTTCACCGAAGGGCTCAGCGTCCTGGAGGAGAAGCCGCTCGATTCCGGCTGGGGGCTCGACATGCAGCTCGAGCGCGAGTTGTACGACGCCTACCACGCCGGGGACGTGCCCAAGATCGCGAAGTTCGACGCCATGTTCCGCACGAACCGCGTGGGCTTCGCCTACCACGTCGGCGGCCACATGCTCGAGATGCTCAGGCAACGCTCGGGTGAGAAGGGCATCGTCAAGGCGCTGCGCCTGTGGGGCAAGGACACCCCGATGCGGGAGGTCTTCAAAGAGGCCTTCGACCTCGAGCTCGAGGAGTTCGACCGGCTCTTCCTGGAGTACGTGGGCGCGCGTGTCTCCAAGTGGAAGCTGCGGCCCCGGTACGGGCGGCACATGGAGGCGGTCCAGCTGGACGCGCTCAACGAGGTCTCGAACGGGGAGAAGCTGCTCAAGCTGGCCTGGGCCCATTACGACCGGCGCGAGGTCATCGACGCGGGGGCGTGGCTGGACCGCGCGTCCAAGCAGCTCCCCGAAGACCACACCGGCGTGCTGCTGATGCGCTACCGCCTCGAGCTCGCCGGCGGCCGCCAGGACCGGGCCAAATCGCGGCTCGACCAGTTCTTCGCGGCCGGCGGCGAGGAGCACCAGGCGCGCCTGGACCAGGCGCAGTTCCTGGGGCGGGACGGCAAGGAGGCGGAGGCCATCGAGGCCTACAAGAAGGCGAAGGAGGACTGGCCGCTCACGGTCGGCCCCTCAAGCCCCTATCATCACCTGTACCAGTACTACGCGAAGGAGGGCGAGCCCCGAAAGGCCCTCGCGCAGCTGGAGGAGCATGCCGGCATCGCTTCGCGCAGCATCGAGCTGAAGCTCAAGCTGGCGCGGAACTACCGCCTGATGAAGGGGCGCCCGGAGGCGATCGAGGTCTTGGAGAAGGCGTTGCAGATCTCGGTCTACGACGCGCGCATCCATCAGGCGTTGCTGCCGCTCTACCGTGCCGAGGGGAATACCAAGAAGGTGATTCGTTCGGCGCGCTTTTTGGTGAAGCTGCTGCCGGATGACGTCGGGGACGAAGTTGCCCTCGAGCTATGGCTTGATCTGGCTGCGGCGCTGCTGGAGGATGGGCAGCAGGAGGAAGCCCGGGCGGCTTTGCGCGAGGCTCAGGAGCTCGACGGAGAAGCGCCGCGCTTGCAGGAGTTGAAAAAGAAGCTTCAAGAAGAAGAGTGAGGGCGTCGGAAAGAGAGCATGGTCTCCGACGCACAAAGGGCGTTTGTACGTCTGAAGCGCGCGCTGGGTCCCGAGCGGAGCCGGCGTTGGCTCCGGGGTGCACGAGCCGCGGTCAACGCCGCCGGTGAGTGGGTCCTCTGGGTCCGCGGCGCCGAAGAGAAGCAGCACATCGAGACCCGCTTCGCGGGTGCCTTGCAGCGCGCGTTCCCCGGTCCGGTGCGCATCAACGCCGGACGCAGCGTCGCGCAGACTGTCGTCCCGACGCTGCGCAAGGGCTTCCTGCTGGATCCCGCCAACGCGCCCACGGCCCGCCTCGTGCGTGAGTTCGTCGAAGGGGGCCCGGCGTCTTCCGCGCTGCTGGTGCTCTACGGTCCCGACGGGTCGGGCAAGAGCTCGCTCCTGGAGGTCGCTGCGAGCCTTGGCGGCAAGCGTGTCTTCCGCCTCGACCTGAACCGGCTCGGCGCGGGCGCGCGCGGCGGCTGGACGCCGCGCAAACCGGTCGTGCTGGCCGACGGTGTCGAGTGCCTGGCCGGGCGTCCCGCTGCGCAGCGTGCGCTGTGCAGTGTGCTGGACGGCGTGCGCGCCAAGGGGCACCGTTTCCTGCTGAGCATCTGCGACCACCCGCGCCTGCTGCCGAACCTGCAGCCCGCGTTGCGCAGCCGGTTGCTCGGTGGAGTGCTGGCGCCGCTGTCGCCGCCGGGGCCCGTGGTCGTCCGGCAGCGCCTGCGCGAGCGTGCGCACAGCCGCGGGCGCAAGCTCTCGGCGGAGATGGAAGGGCGCTGGTCGCGCCTGCCGCTGCAGGACGCGCTTTTGCACCTCGACGCGCACCTGGCGGGGGAGCCCGCGCCGGTCGCCTATTCGGCGAACGAGATGCTGCTGCACCTGTTGAAGGACGAGGCGGCGCGCGCCTTCGACGTCGAGCGCGCCTTGTTGGACGAGAGCACGAAGCGGCGCTCGGTCGTGGAGGCACGGCGCGCCGTGATGGCCGTCGCCGTGCGCGGCGGACTCGACCCGGCGGAGATCGCGCCGTTGATGGGCCTGCGCTCCTCCCGGACCGTGGCCGAGGCGTGCCGGCGCGTAGAGGCGCGGCGCCTGCGCGACGAGCGCTTCGCGGGCCTGCTGGACGTCATGCGCCGGGTCCTCCCCGGCGGGTAGCCTAGCGGCATGGCTGGAGGGCGGCTGTACGTCATCGACGGACCCGACGGCGCCGGCAAGACGACCCAGGCGGCGCGCGTCGCGACGTGCTTGCGGGAGCGCGGCCGAGAGGTGCTGGTCCTGCGCGAGCCCGGCGGAACGCCCGTCGGCGAAGCCATCCGCGACGTGCTGCTGGACCCCGACACGGACTTGACGGCGACCGCGGAGATGATGCTCTACCAGGCGGCGCGCGCACAGCTCGTAGAGGCCGTCGTGCGCCCAGCGCTGGAGGCGGGGACCGACATCGTCTTGGACCGCTTTACCTATTCGACGGTGGCCTATCAGGCATTCGGCCTCGGCCTGGACGCGGACGCCGTGCGGCAGGTCGCCGAGCTCGTGACCGGCGGGCTCAAACCGCAGCGTGTCTTCATCCTGGACCTGGATCCGGAGACAGGGCTGGAACGGCTGCAGGGCGGTCGCGACCGCATCGAGGGCCGGCCCCTCGACTTTCACCGTCGCGTGCGCGAGGGTTTCCTGGCGGAAGCTGCGCGGCTGGGCGAGGGCGCCGTGGTAGTGGACGCAACGCGGAGTGTGGACGATGTCACGCAAGCCATCTTGAGCCAGGTCGAGCCGTGAGTGAGGTGGCGGAACTGACCGGGGTGATCGGGCATGCGCGTGCGCGTGCGCAGCTTCAAGCGGAGCTGCGGTGCACGGGCGGCGCGGGGAGCACGCTCCTGTGCGGCCCGGAGGGCGTGGGACGCTTCCGGCTGGCGCTCGCTGCGGCGCGTGCCATCCTCGGCGGCACGCCGGCGGCGGCGCGCAAGGTGGACAAGATGCTGCACCCGGACCTGCACCTGCTGCTCCCCGAGACGGGGATCGACGGTGTGCGTGACGTGCAGGTGCGCCTGGCGCACCGCGCGGCCGAGGGCCCCCGGCCTGTACTCATCGCGCGCGACGCCGACCGGCTCTCGACCGAAGCGCAAAATGCGCTCTTGAAGACGCTCGAGGAGCCGCCCGCCGACGCGGCCCTGTTCCTCGTCGCTCAAAGCCCTGCCTTCCTGCCAGAGACCGTCGTGTCGCGCTGCCGCCTGATCACGCTCGACTCGTTGAGCCAAGCCGACACGCGCCGCGTGTTGGAGCAGGAGGGCGCACCGCCCGAAGCGGCGGAGCACGCCGAAGGCTCGCCTGGGCGCGCGCTCTACCGCTTGCATGCCGGCGTACCGGAGGCGGCCGACCAGCTGCTGCAGCGCATGCAGGACCGCGAGCGCGACCCTCTCGGCGGCCTCGATACGCTGCTGAAGAAGCGCACGGAGGAATCGGGCGCCGAGCATCGCCGGCGGCTCACGGAGACCCTGCACGTCGTGGGGGAGCGCCTGCGCAGCGAGCTGCCGGAAACGGAGAGCGGGTTGCGAACGGTGCTGAAGGGGCTAGGATCGCTACGGCGCAACGGGAACCCGTCCGTGGTGTTCGCAGACGTGCTCCTGCAGTCATGGCGGAACCGAGAGAAAAAGGCCCCGAGCAAACGCTGACCGCCGTCGTACGGCACGGCTGCAGCTCGTGCCGCACCACCTGCAGCGTGCCGGAGGGCACGGAGGCGAAGCGCGGGGACGCCATAGTCGCGCGCACGCCGCGCGGGGTGGAGTGGGCGCTGATTCTCACCAACCCCGCGGAGGCCGAAGCGGGCGCGCCCGCGCCGGGAGTGCAGATGCTGCGCGAGGCCACCCCGGAAGACACGGCCAAGCAGAAGGAGATCGATGCGGAGGGCCGCTCCGAGGAGTTCCGTTTCTGCCGCGAGCGCATCGAGGAGCACGGCCTCCCGATGCGGCTGGCGCGGGTCGAGAAGCTGCTCGGCGGCGGCCGCATGATCTTCTACTTCCACTCGGAGGAGCGCGTGGACTTCAGGGACCTCGTGCGCGACCTGTCCGCACGCTTCCGCATGCGCATCGAGCTCAAGCAGGTGGGCGCGCGCGACGAAGCCAAGATCCTCGGCGACGTCTCCTACTGCGGCCGGGAGCTGTGCTGCTCTTCGTGGATCCGCGAGATGAAACCCATCTCCATGCGCATGGCCAAGAACCAGAAGTCGACGCTCGACCCCGCCAAGATCTCCGGCATGTGCGGCCGCCTCTTGTGCTGCCTGCGCTACGAGGACGAGGTCTACACGGAGCTGCGCAAGGCGCTGCCGAAGCGGGGAGTGCGCGTGCACATCCCGGCCGCGGGCAAGAGCGGGATGGTCCTGCACCAGGAGGTGCTCGCCTCTCAGGTGACCGTCTTGCTCGATCAGGGGGGTACGGCGAAGTTCAAGGTGGATGAGATCGAGGTGCTTCCGAAGCCTTCGGATGCCCCACAACCCCCGCCGTAGAGGGGTTTGTGGAGGGGCCCACATTCGATCGCAGGTCGACTAAAGTAGAGCGTCCACGCAGCCGCTATAGAGGGCAGGAGAGGGCATGTCCTCCGAGAAGACGGAATCCATCCTTCGTATCTGTGGAAGGGACGGGCGTTACGCCCCCCAGGCGTACTACTTCGTTTTCGACGCGCTCGACTACACCATCCAGCGCATGAACAAGATGCGACACGTCACGGGCCGTGAGCTGCTCGAGGGCGTGCGCCTCTATGCGACGGAGAACTTCGGCTTCCTGGCCCGCTCGGTTCTGGAGGAGTGGGGCGTGCGCTGCACCGAGGACCTCGGCAACATCGTCTTCAACCTCGTGGAAGGCGAGCTCTTGTCGCGTACCGAGACCGACAGGCGTGAGGACTTCGTCGACGTCTTCGACTTCGACGACGCCTTCGATCAGTCGTTCCGCAAGTCGCTGCAAGACGTGCGCCTGACCTCCTAAGGGATCTTGCGCCCTTAGCCTCCGCCTTCGCCTCGCGACATCGCTCCCTAGACGGGCCCTCCGGCAGTGGCGTCCTCCGTGGTGCCGTCTTGAACCGCAGAGGACGCAAAGAACGCAAAGCAGAGAGCTGGAATCCGCGTCGGGCGTCCCGGCCAGACGGAGATGTCTGAGGCGCGGACGGGAGCTATGACTGCCAAGAGCACACGTCGCGGGGCCCTCAGGCCAGTTTCTTTGCGCCTTTGCGGTTATCCCCCTCTGCGCCCTCAGCCCTTCTCCGCGTCCTCTGCGGTTCCTCTTGGCTTCCTTGGCTACAGCCAGCCCACGACCAGGCCGTGGTGTGCCGTACCCGCCCCGTCGCGCCGGTAGGAGTGCAGCAGGTCGTCGCGGCAGCGCGTGCACTGGCCCGCCACCTCGATGGCGTCGGGCTCGAGGCCTTGATCCACGAGGCTGCGGCGGATCGCCGCAGCGAGGTCGAAGTGCAGCTGCCCGGCCTCCGAGCGTGCGCACTCGGACGCCCACGGGTAGGCGGCCGCAAACGCCTCCAGCACTTCCGGGCCGACCGGGTAGTGGCCCGAGCAGATGGTGGGACCGACGGCGGCCCGGCAGCGACTCGGCTCGCACCCGTACGTGTCGCGCAGCGCCGTCACGAGGTTCCGGACCACGCCGGCGGCGGAGCCGCGCCAACCGGCGTGCGCCGCACCCACGGCGCGCCGCTCCGGATCCACGACGACCACCAGGGAACAGTCGGCGGCGCGCAGCTGAAGCGCGCAGCCGGTCGCGTCGGTCGTCAGCGCGTCGGCTTCCGGGCGCTCGTCCGCGCCCCCTGCCGCGGCGCGCACGACTTGTGCACCGTGCACCTGCCGCAGAGCGCGGGCGCGCTCGGGATCGAAGCCCAGCGCCCGGCACAGTTGATCCTGTTGGCGACGGTCGCGCACGTCCAGCGGCCGCGTGGAGATCGCGCAGCGCAACCCGGACGCTTCAAGCTCGCGCAATCCGGGGAAGACCAGCAGTCTCAGCCCTGTGCGTGAGGTGAGCTTCACTCGGGCTTCGGCTGGGAGAAGAACTTGTACTCGGCAATCGTGGCCGGATCGACGCCGAGCCGGCCCAGGACGTTCGCGATTCCCTTGCGCAGAATGTAGTCATCCGACGCGTCGCCGGTGATCTCCATGCCGATCATGTTCGCCACCCGGCGCCGCAGCTCGATGCGGATCGCGCGGCGCACCTCTTGTTTCGTCAGGCGCGTGTCGAGCTTTTCGTAGTAGTCGTCGAAACCGGGGTAGCGTGAGGGGTCCCGGTCGTCCGAGAAGGCCAGCTTGCGGAAATCTTCCCGGCTCGCTTCCCAACGATCCTCGACGTAGCGGCGGAACTCGCCCTTCTGCTGCAGCTCGCGCAACTCGGCGAAGTGACTGTCCGCAAGCCTGGGCTGCTCGAGCCGCACGTCGGGCACGACGCCGCCCTCGTACACGAACCGGCCGTCCTTCTCGACGCGCTTGCGGACGAAGTTCTTGCCGCTGGGCAGATAGTAGCGCGCGACGGTCACCTTCATCGCGGCGCCGTAGTCGTAGAGCCGGTTGTTGTTCTCGTCCACGAAGGGCTCGGCGGGGTTCCAGATGCCGTCCTTGTTCTCGTCGGTAAACTTCTCACCCTCGTCCCGCTTGCCGTTCCCGTCCTGGTCGACCCACGGCTCGGCATCGTCCCAACGCCGGTTGAGGCGCGCGCGGTCCGTGAAGGGCTCGCCCGGATCCCAGCGCGTGTTGCTGTTGAGGTCGGTAAACGGCTCGTTGCGGTCGTGGCGTCCGTTCTTGCGGCGCGTGTCGCTGAAAGGCTCGCCCTTCCAGGAGTCGAGCTGCAGCTTGTACTGCACCGTCCCCTTGCCGAAGGAGGGCTCGCCCAGCACGACCACGTCCACTGTGCGCTGGCCCTCGCGGGCGGTCGAGCGCTCCGCGGACTTGGAGTAGTGTTGCAGCACGCCCGACATGAGCTCCGCGCCCGAGGCGCTGCGGCCGTTGATCAGGACCGAGATCGGATATTCACGCTTGCGGTCGGGCGCATCGGTGTAGTGGCGCTGGCGGCCGACGGTCCGGCCGCGCACCTCGGCGACCAACGTGCGCTGGGGCAGGAACGGCGTCAGGCACTCCTTGACCGTCTCGAGCGACCCCCCGGGGTTCCAGCGCAAGTCGATCACCAGGCCCCGCATCTCCTCGGCCTCCAGGTCCTTCAGCTGGTCCCGGAACTCACGGCCGGTCGACTCGCCGTAGTTGGCGATCATGATGTAGCCCACTTTGCCGGGCAGCATGCGGCTAAGCACGGTGGGCAGCAGGATCTTGGCGCGGATCACGGTGACGTCCTTGGTCTGCCCCCAACCCGCGCGATAGATGGTCAGGACCACCTGCGTGCCCGGCGGGCCCTTGATCTGCTTGATGATGTCGGTGTTCGTGCGGCCCGCGGTGGGAACGCCGTCCACACTCACGATCGAGTCGCCGGAACGGATATCCGCCTTCCACGCGGGCCCTCCGAAGAACGGGCGCGCGATGCGGAAATCGTCCTTGACGTTCGTGTCGATCAGCGCGCCGATGCCGCCGTACGAGGGGTCCAGCCCCTCGTTCCAGATGCGATGCTCTTCGGGATCCATGAACGCGCTGTGCGGGTCGTCCTTGATCTTCAGCATGCCGTGCGCGGCGGCGGCGCGCAGCTTGTCGTCCGTGATCGAGTCTTTGTCCACGTAGACTTCGCGCAGCTTCTTGCGGATCTCATCGAGATGCGCCCACTGCGAGCTCCCCCTGATTTTCTGCCTGTCGAGCTGCACGTGCAGGCTCTCGACCACACGCTCATTGCGGAGGTTCTTGTGCAACGCCGCCGCCAGCTGCCCGCGCAGACCGGGCTCCTGGGCCAGCTCCTGCAATGTCGACGTGACTCCCGGGGTGCGGAAGTCGCCGATCTCCGCCAACGCGATGGCGCCGGCGGCGCGCAACTCCCGGTTCGAGGAGTGCAGGAAGGCGCGCAGCGTCCTCTTGGCCTTCGCGCGGCCGTCGCCCTCGAGCCTGTAGACGGCGCGCGCGGCCGCGAGCTTGAGCTCGGGGTTCGGATCGCTGAGCAGATCCATCAGGTCCAACGAGGCGTCGGGCTCCTCCGTCAGGGCCACCAGCTCGAGAGCCATCTTGCGGTGCTCGAGGCTCTCGCTCGCGGAGTTCGCCAGCTTCACCAGGTGCTCCGCGGCGAACGTCTGGTTGTCCAGCTCCACCAGCGCGCGCAGCAAGCACAGCTTGCCGGGCGTCGAGGCCGGGGAGACGGCCTCCCGCAGCGTCCCTGAAGCCCGGTTGCCGAGATCGACGAGCCGGTCCGAGAGTTTCCAGATCTGACCCGGGGTGGCGCTCTCGCACGCGGTCAGGACGTCACGGACCTTCAAAGCCGTGACGGAGCCGGACTGCGGAAGGGCGGCGGGGGAAAGCCACAGCAGGCAGGCGAGCAACAACCAGGGGCGGAGCGAGCGGTGGATCATCGGGGACTCCTCGTGTGAGGTTGAGGACCATCAAAAGTATAAGGGCGCCGGGGAGGGGGTCTTAGGGGCCCCCCTCGTGGACTTGCGCCGGGGAGGGGGCTAAACTCCTGTCCGCACCCACGTAACGTTGTCCGCAAGCATGGGCGATCCGACTCATTTCGACTCCGAGGGGCGCGTCCACATGGTCGACGTCTCGCACAAGCCCGAGACCGAGCGGCGCGCCGCCGCCGGCTGCCGGGTCCGCTTGGGAAGCGACGCGGCCGAGGCCTTGCGCAGCGGGGGGGCGAAGAAGGGCGACGTGCTCCATACGGCGCAGCTTGCGGGCATTCAGGCGGCCAAGCGAACGGCGGATCTGATTCCCCTATGCCATACGATCCGCACTACCTGGATTTCGGTCGAATTCAGCTTCGAAGATGAGACCACCCTCGGAATCCGAGCCGAGGCCCTGGCCGTGGATCGAACAGGGGTCGAGATGGAGGCCATGGTGGCCGCCTCCACGGCGGCCCTGACCGTGTACGACATGCTAAAGGCGGTCGACCGGTCGATCGAGGTCACAGACCTCCGGCTGCTCTCCAAGAGCGGTGGCAAGACCGGGGTCTGGGAGCGCCCCACATGACTTCCGTGGCTGTCGTAGGCGCCACAGGCGCCGTGGGAGCCGAGATCCTGGTGGTGCTGGAGCAGCGCGCCTTCCCGGTAGGGGATCTGCGCTTGCTGGCCTCGGCACGCTCGGCAGGCGGCCGCCTGGAGGCCTTGGGCGCCGAGCACGAGATTCGTGAGGCAACCGCGGCGGCTTTCGAGGGTGTCGACCTGGCCCTGTTCAGCGCGGGCTCTGACATCGCCCGGGCGCTGGCCCCCGAGGCGCGCAAGGCGGGCGCGCTCGTGGTGGACAACTCGAGCGCGTTCCGGGCCGACCCGCAGTGCCCGCTGGTGGTTCCGGAGGTTAACGGGGACGCGCTGCAGGCGCACCAGGGCATCGTGGCCAACCCGAACTGCTCGACGATCCTGTTGGCCATGCTGCTCGAGCCGATCCGCAAGGCGGCGGGCTTGCGCCGCGTGATCGTGAGCACCTACCAAGCGGTTTCGGGAGCGGGTGCGCGCGCCGTGGAGGAGTTGCGCAGCCAGGAAGCGGCGGACGCCGCGGGCACCGAGCCCACGGCCTCGGTGTTTCCGCGGGTGCTTTCGCATAACGTGATCCCCTGGGTGCAGGACTTTCAGGAGGACGGGTACACCCCCGAGGAGACGAAGGTGCGGGACGAGGCCCGGCGCATCCTGGACCTGCCGGATCTGCTCGTCAGCGCGACCTGTGTGCGCGTGCCCGTCTGGCGCGCCCACTCGCAAGCGGTGCACGTCGAAACGGAGCGGCCGCTCGACCCGGAGGACGCGCGCCGCGTGCTCGGCGAGGCCGAGGGCGTGCGTGTCTGGGACAAAAACGACTTCCCGACGCCGCGGGAGGTCGCCGGCACCGACGAGGTGCATGTGGGCAGGATCCGTGCGGATCGTGCGTTCCCCGGAGGGCTGGCGCTCTGGGGGGTCATGGATCAGTTGCGCAAGGGCGCCGCGCTGAACGCCGTGCAGATCGCCGAGCGCATCCTGGGTGTTGCAGGCAAAGCGGGCCGGAGGACGTAATGGACCTCAAAGAGCTCAAGAAGATGATCGCCCTCATGAACGAAAACGATCTCCTGGAGCTCGAGATCGAAGAGGGGGGCAAACGGCTGCGGCTGAAAAAGGCCGGACCCCCGGGCGCCGGCGGCGCCGTACCGCCGCCCGTGCTCCCGACCGCCGCGGCCGCGCCCGTGGCGCCCGGGAGCGAGACCGAAGCGAGCGCGGAGGACCAGGGCTTCGTCACCATCCGCTCGCCGATGGTCGGCACCTACTACCAGGCGGCCGCGCCCGACGCCGACACGTACGTCGAATACGGCAGCAAGGTCAGTGCCGAGACGGTGGTTTGCATCGTCGAGGCGATGAAAGTGATGAACGAGATCAAGGCGGAGGTCTCCGGGGAGATCGTCAAGCTCTGCGTCAAGAACGGCGAGGCCGTCGAATACGGCCAGGCGCTCTTCCTGGTCAAGCCGGCCTGAGGCGGATCGAGGGCTCATGTTCCAGCGCATCCTGGTCGCCAACCGGGGGGAGATCGCCCTCCGCATCCTGCGCGCCGCCACGGAGTTGGGGGTCGAGACCGTGGCCGTATACAGCATGGGCGATGAGGGCGCGCCCTACCTGGACCTGGCCGACGAGACGATCTGCATCGGCCCGGCAGCCAGCGGAGCCTCTTACCTCTCGATCCCGAGCATCATCAGTGCGGCCGAGGTGGCCGACGTGGACGCCATCCACCCCGGCTACGGCTTCCTCTCCGAGAACGCGGCCTTCGCGGAGACCTGCCGCGAGAGCAACATCGAGTTCATCGGGCCTTCGCACGAAACCATGCGCCTGCTCGGCGACAAGGCGAACGCACGCAAGTTGGCCCAGGCGCACAAGGTGCCGATCGTGCCCGGCAGCGACGGCCTGCTCAAGGACGAGAAGGAGGCCGTCAAGATCGCCGAGGAGTTCGGCTATCCCGTGCTGATCAAGGCCACGGCCGGAGGCGGCGGCCGCGGCATGCGCGTAGCGCACAACGACATGAGCCTGGTCAACGCGTTTCACCAGGCGCGCGCCGAAGCCCAGAGCGCCTTCGGAGACGCCGGAGTCTATGTCGAGAAGTACCTCGATAACCCGCGCCACGTCGAGATCCAGATCATCGGGGATTCCCACGGCAGCGTCATCCACCTGGGCGAGCGCGAGTGCAGCGTGCAGCGGCGCCACCAGAAGCTGCTGGAGGAGACCCCGAGCCCGGCGCTCACGCGCGACATGCGCAAGAAGATGGGGCAGGCGGCGATCCGGCTGGCGAAGGCGGCCAAGTACGTCGGGGCCGGCACCGTGGAGTTCCTCGTCGAGGGGAAGCACTTCTACTTCATCGAGGTCAACGCACGCATCCAGGTCGAGCATCCGATCACGGAGATGGTGACCTCGATCGACCTGCTCAAGGAGCAGATCCGCGTCGCGTCCGGCGAGAAGCTGAGCATCGAGCAGAACCGGGTGCGCTGGCACGGGCACTCGATCGAAGTGCGCATCAACGCCGAGGACCCGAACAAGGACTTCGCGCCCTCGCCGGGCACGATCTCGCGCTACATCGCGCCCGGCGGCCCCGGCATCCGCATCGACACGCACATCTTCGGCGGCTACCGCGTCCCGCCGCACTACGACTCGTTGATCGCGAAGCTGATCGTCCATGGCCCGGACCGACAGGCGGCGATCCGGACGCTCGAGCGCGCCTTGGACGAGTACGTGATCGAGGGCATCAAGACCACGATCCCGCTACTGCGCGAGATCGTGCGCAACTCCTACTTCGTCAAGGGCGACTACAACACCGGGTTCATCGACGAGTTCTTCCAGCTATGAGCCGGTCGGTCTTCATCACCGGCGTAGCCGGCTTCATCGGCTCGGCGGTGGCGCGGCGCCTGCTCGAGCACGGCGACCGCGTCGCCGGCGTCGACAACCTGGATCCGTTCTACGACCCGGCCTTCAAGCGCGACAACCTGCGTTGGCTGGAGCAGGCAGGCGGGGTCGACTTCCACGAGGGCGACATCCGCGACGAGGCGGGCATGCGCCGCTGGGTGGGTGAGGCGGGCGCGGCACACGTGATCCACATGGCCGCACTGGCCGGCGTGCGCCCCAGCATCGCGGACCCGGTGAGGTACGCCGACGTCAACGTGCGCGGCACCGAGATCGTATTCCAGGCAGCGCGCGAGGCGGGCGTGCACAGGGTCGTCCTGGCCTCCTCGTCCTCCGTGTACGGCAACAACGAGAAGGTGCCCTTCAGCGAGGACGACCCCGTCGACCTGCCGATCTCGCCCTATGCGGCGACGAAGCGCGCCAACGAGATCCAGGCTGCCTGCTTTCACCATCTGACGGGCATCCACGTGCCCTGTCTGCGCTTTTTCACGGTCTACGGGCCGCGCCAACGGCCGGAGATGGCCATCCGCCTCTTCAGCGGTCAGATCTGGCGCGGGGAGCCCGTGCGCATCTTCGGCGACGGCTCCATGCGCCGGGACTTCACCTACATCGACGACATCGTCGACGGCGTCCTGGCCGCCCTGGACAAGGCCGAGGGCTGCCGCATCTACAACCTGGGGGAAGCGACCACGCTCGACCTGCTCGAGCTGGTCGACGCCCTGGAGACCGCGCTCGGCAAGCAGGCCGTCCGCGCCCACGCCGAGGTGCCCGCCGGGGATGTGCGCATCACCTTCGCGGACATCTCGCGAGCCCAGGCGGAGCTCGGCTACGCCCCCTCGATCCCGCCGTCGGAGGGCCTGCGCCGGTTCGCGGATTGGTTCTTGCGCGAGGCCCCCGAAGGGCCACGCCAGGGCGGGTAGCCCCGACCGCCCGTGGGGGATCCAACCGGTTGTCGCACAGGATGGCGGCCACATAGGGCCGCCCCTACGGGGATTCGGACAAGACGTCCTGTAAGGGCGCACCCATGTGTGCGCCCTCCCGTGCATGCACCGGTTGGTCTGTGTCCCTGGTGCCCCGTACCCTGATGCACCCGTCCGCGCCCGTAAGACCTTGCACTTCTTGCGCTTACGCCACCCCGATTCCTTGACACCCCGACGGCGGTTTTCGTACAAGACGCCGCGCTCGGCTGGGTGGGGGTCGCCCGGCAGGCGGGGCCTCGGCGGATCTGTATGGCGAAATTCCTGGTAACCGGTGCCGCAGGTTTCATCGGCAGCAATCTGGTCCGCGACCTCATCAAGCTCGGGGAGAAGGTCGTCGTCTTCGACAACTTCTCGAGCGGCAAGAAGCGCAACCTGGTGGGCCTGCCCAAGGACGTGAAGATCGTCGAGGGCAGCTGTCTCGAGCTCAAGGAGATCAAGAAGGCCACGCGCTCCTGCGACTACGTGGTCCATCTGGCCGGCCAGCCGAGCGTGCTCAAGTCGGTCAAGGATCCGGTCGGCGCCATGCAGTCCTACGCGCTCGGCACGCTCAACGCGCTGATCGCGGCCAGCGACCTCAAGGTCAAGCGCTTCATCTACTGCGGCTCGGCCGCGGCCTACGGTGAGAGCCCGGCCTTGCCCAAGGTCGAGACCATGACCAGCAACCCACTCAGCCCGTACGCGGTGAGCTCCATCGCGGCTGAGCACCAGTGCCGCGTCTTCTTCAACACTTACGGCCTGCAGACGGTCATCCTGCGCCCGTTCAACGTCTACGGGCCCGCTCAGGACCCGACCGGCAACTACGCCGCCGTCGTGCCGCGCTTTGTGGTGTCGCTCTTGCAGGGCAGGCCGCCGCTGATCGCAGGCGACGGCAAGCAGAGCCGCGACTTCGTCGGCGTGTCGGACGTGCTCGAGGCCATCAAGGCGGCCTGCGTCGCGCCCAAGGCGGAAGGGGAGATCTTCAACATCGCCACGGGGAGCCGCATCACCATCAACGGGCTGGTCAACATCATCAACAGCATCCTCGGCAAGGAGATCCAGCCGAAGTACGAGGAAGCCCGTCCCGGAGACATCCGGCATTCCCTGGCCGACACTACGAAGGCCGAGGAGATGCTCGGGTATCGCGCACGGGTCTCGATCACGGACGGGCTGCGCAAGACGATCGAGTGGTACCGCAAGGATCGCTAGACCCCGCGCGGGTTCTCGTTACGGGAGCCGGTGGATTGATGGGGCGGGCGTTCCTGCGGGCTTGGAGCGGCCAGGCGGAGGTCTCGGGCAGGACGCACTCCGAGCTCGACATCACCGACGGTGACGCGGTAGCCGCCGCGATGGCCGAGGTCGAGCCTCAGGTCGTGGTCAACGCTGCGGGCTACACCAGCGTGGACGGTGCCGAGACGAACAAGCAGGCGGCCAACGCCGTGAACGTCGGCGGGGTGGTGAACATCGCGCGCGCCTGCAAGCAACGCGGCGCGCTGCTGGTCTCGTTCGGTAGCGACTACGTGTTCGACGGGACGGCCGGCCGTGCGTACATCGAGCAGGACGCTACCGGACCGCTGAGCCACTACGGCTGGAGCCAGCTCGGGGGCGAGCGGGCCGCGCTGGCGGAGGGAGGCGAGGTCCTGCACCTACGCGTGCAGGCTCTGTACGGGCTGGGCCGGCCCACGCTGCTGGACCGCCTGCTGGCCATGGACGACCCCCAGGGCGATGTGCTCATGGTGGCCGACCGCATCAGCCAGCCCTCGTTTGCCGACGACGTGGCCAAGGCGGTGGTGGGGCTGATCGCGGCCGGTGCGCGCGGCATCGTCCACGTGGCCAACCCGGGCCCCGTCAGCTGGTACGACTTCGCCCTGATGGTGTTCGAGGAGACCGGCCGGCCGGCCGGCCGGATTCACGGCATCCCGGCCGCGGAGCGCCCGGAGCCGGCCCACAGGCCCCCCTACAGCGCCCTGGATGTGAGCTTGTGCGAGCGGCTGCTGGGCCGGAAGATGCGCTCCGTCCGGGAGGCGCTGCAAGGCTTCCTGGGAAAGCGGAAGTGACGCACGCATGACGGGGAGCGCCGACTCTGGCCCCATGAGCTTGTCGCTCGGCCTGCTCGGCTACGGTGCCTGGGGCCGCAACGTGGCCCGCGTGGCGGCTTCGACTCCCGGCGCGCGGCTGGTGGCCGTGGCCGACCTGGACGAGGCCCGCCGCGCCGAGGCCGCCGCGCGCCACGCCGGCATCGAGGTCTTTCGTGACGACGTCGCCTTGCTGAACCACCCCGGCCTGGACGCGGTCCTGATCGCGACACACGCGGCCTCCCATGCGCAGCTCGTAGTACGCGCTGCCGAGCGCCGACTGCACGTCTTCGTCGAGAAGCCGTTGGGTCTCAACCCGGAGGAGGCGCGCCGCGCCGCGGCGGCCACGAGCGAGTTCGACCTGCGGCTCCAGGTGGGCCATCTGCTGCGCTACCACCCGGCGGTCGAGGTGCTGCTCGACGTCGCGCGGCGGGAGCTGGGCACGCTGCGCTGCGTGGCTTGCCAGCGGCTGAATTTCGGCGCCGTGCGGAAGGACGAGAACGTTCTCTTCAGCCTGGGCCCGCACGACCTCTCGCTGATGCTGGCGCTCTTCGGCTGCATGCCGGAGACGGTGACAGCCCAGGGTGCCGCCTTCGTGCGGCCCGGCGTGGAGGATCTGGCCTTCGTCACGTTACGTTTCCCAGGCGGCGGCATCGGGCAGATGCACCTGAGCTGGCTCGACCCCCACAAGGTCCGGCGGGTGACCGTCGTGGGCGAGGAGGGTATGGCCGTTTTCGACGACATGGAGCCGCGCGAGAAGGTGCGCGTCTACGACCAGGCGGTGGTACCTCCGGATCCTTGGGTGTACGGGGAGAATCTCTCCCTGCGATACGGGGAAATTCGAATCCCTCCCTGTTCGCCTCAGGAACCCTTGGCAGCAGAGCTGGCCCACTTCGTCCGCTGCGTGGCGGAAGGCGCGACTCCGCGCACATCCGCGGAGGAGGGGGTGCGTGTGGTCGAGATCCTCGATGCGGCGCAGCGCTCCCTTCGCCGGAGTGGGGTGCCGCAGGAGATCTGATCCCGGTGGAGGGTGCACGGTGAAGGTTCCGCTCGTCGATCTGCAGGCGCAGACCGCGGAGATCCGGCCGCGCCTGGACGAGGCCGTGCGCCGCGTCTTCGACAACTGCAGCTTCGTGCTCGGCCCCGAGGTGCAGGCGTTCGAGAGCGCCATGGCGAGCCTCTCGGGCACCAAGTACGCGGTGGGCGTCAACAGTGGAACGGACGCGCTGCTGCTGGCGCTCGAGGTGGTGCGCGCTGAGCGGGGTGTGGGCAAGGTGGTCACGACCCCCTTCAGCTTCTTCGCCACCGTAGAGGCGATCGTCCTGGCGGGCCTCGAGCCCGTGTTCGCCGACATCGACCCCGTAAGCTTCAATCTCGACCCGGAGGCGGCGCTCGCAGCCGTGGATGCACAGACCGTCGCGCTGCTTCCCGTGCACCTGTTCGGCGCGTGCGCGGACATAGACCGCTTGAAGGAGCCCGGGGTCGACGTGATCGAGGACGCGGCCCAGGCCATAGGCGCCACCTATAAGGAGCGGCCCGCCGGATCCTTGGGGCGCGCCGGATGCTTCTCGTTCTACGTGACCAAGAACCTCGGCGCCGCCGGAGACGCGGGAGCCGTCACGACCAGCGACGACGGCTTTGAGCGCAGCGTTCGCCAGAGGCGCGCGCACGCCGAGGTGCCGGTCGCGGGCGACGCCCGCACGTACCATCACGTGGGGATCGGGCGCAACTCGCGATTGGACGCCCTGCAGGCGGCCGTGCTGCGAGCCAAGCTCGACTCCTTCGCGGACTGGCAGGCGCGGCGGGAGCG
This sequence comes from Planctomycetota bacterium, assembly GCA_027297745.1. Lineage (GTDB taxonomy): Bacteria > Planctomycetota > PLA2 > PLA2 > PLA2 > JAPUHK01. The sequence continues at coordinate 26,379 of JAPUHK010000248.1, forward strand.
CAACGCGGCCTACTACGGCGAGGCGCTTCACGATCTGGATGTAGTGCAGACGCCCGCTCCGAGCGCCTTCGGGCGCCACGCGTACCACCAGTACGTGATCCGGGCCGAGCGCCGCGATGAGCTCAGCGACCATCTGGCGCAGGCGGGCGTCGGCACGCGCATCTTCTATCCCATCCCGCTGCACCTGCAGCCGGCGATGGCGGGCCTGGGACTCGGCGAGGGCGCCTTCCCCGTGGCGGAACGGGCGTCGCGCGAGGTGATCTCCATCCCCGTGCACCCGCACGTGAGCGACGAGCAGCGGGAATACGTCGTCGCGACCATCCGCGCCTTCTACGGCGCCTGACCCTACTTCTCCAGCAGGATCCTCTCGACGACGTCCAGGAGCGCCTCGTGGACGAACATGCCGTGCATCTTGCCCTTCACGGGGCCGTACTCCATGAACTGCCAGTCGGCGATCTCGTCGAGCATGTAGTCGCGGCCCTTCGCGCGAATGGACGCCGCGCCGCAAGTGTCGGGCTCCAACCAGACCAGCTCCCACGCCTTCTCTTTCGACTTGGACACGGCGAACCGGAAGTATCCGTAATTGGCCCGTCCTCCCAGCCCCATGGTCTCCATCCGTCGCCGCCGTCTCTCGTCCAGAATGGCTTCGTGGAACTCGCCGAACCGCTTGCGTGCCTCCGCGCTGGCCTTCTTGATCGCCTCGTCCATGAGCTGTTCCTCGGACTTCTCCGGCTTCTTGACGAGGCCCAAGGCTTGCAGCGGGCGCTTTTGCATCAGCGCCTCTTTCAGCGCTGCGGTCGTCATCCCGGCAGGCCGCCGAAAGTAGAGCGCGCGTCGCGGGAACAGGATCGCGACGGTGTCGTCGGTCACGAACTCTGCCGCGATCCTCTTGACCATGACGTAGTTCGACACCCGGCGGGGGGCGGGCGGATCGAGATCGAACAGCTTCGGCATCGAGCTCCGGTACCAGAGCTGCAGGGCCGCCTTGGGGAGCGGCTCCTTCTCGCCGTGCCAGCGCACGAGCCGCTCCTTCCACTCGCTCAAGGCGTGCCTCTGCGGGACGTCGAAGGCGAAACCACTGAACTTGGATCCGACCGAGCCGCGCCGGGCGTGGAACTTCTGCCGGCTGAGCTCCCGCATCGCCTTCTTATCGTCTTTCTTGACCCCGGTGAACCCGCGCGCCATTTCGAGCCACTGGGCGCGCGTGTATTTGCGCGGCTCGGCAAAGAACACGACGATATCGGGGTCCCCCTCGGGCAGCTTCCCGAAGGCCGGAGCTGCAAGCACGAGGAGCAGGACCGCCTGGCGCATCGCGTCCCGATTCTACGCCGAACGGGCCTCTAGTAGTCGTAGGAGCACGGCGGGTTGGCCTGGTAGGTCAAGTACACGGCCAGCGCCACGAGCACGGCGCTCACGAGCGCGGTCAGCCACCAGCGGCGGAAGACGGGCACGGCGGCGCCCATCAACAGCAGCACGGACCAGTGGGACTGCACGTCCGCAAAGAAGTGCCCGACGATCCACAGCGCACCGAGCAGTGGGGCGGCGACACCAACGCCGCCGGGCGCCAGCTTGAAGTCCTTGTAAAAAAACCCGAACGCCAGCGCAGCACCGAGCACCGCCGAGACTACGGCTGCCAGCATCGCCAGCAGCGCGCTGTGTGCCAGGTTCAGGCACAGGCTCGCGCCGACGGCTGCCAGCATCAGCGCGATCTGCGGCGCGAGGCCCTCGAGCTTGCGGCTGCGGAAGTCCAGCTCGCTCCACCAGACGAACAGCGCGCCGCCGAGCGCCGCGGTCCAATAGAGCGCGCTGCTGGAGCTCCCCCAGGTGCCAGTAGGGACCTTGCCGACCAGCACCCAGGCGACCAGCGCGCTGAGCGCAAGCCGCGTCCAGAAGCGCCCGCGCTTCCCGAGCCCCGCGCAACCGAGCAGCGCCGCCGCCAGCGCGACGTGCACGAGCCATTCTTCGGCGGCCGGTGGGGCCCACCCGGCTAGCCCGTTCTGGATCAGCGCGTGGCCGGTCGTGTAACCGGCGGCCAGCGCCAGCGCGGCGGGCCAGGAGCGTTTCCGCCAGCGCCAGGCGAGCGCGAAGACTGCCGCCGCGACGGCTCCGGCGATGGTGATCTCGACCAGGTCCCCTGGCGTGGCGTCGGGCAGGATGCCCGCCAGCAGAGCGGACACCGGGCCCGGAAGGTCCGCGACGATCACTTGAGCACGATCGCCAACGAGACGGTCACCTGAACCTCGTCGCTCAGGGGACCCTGCATGAAGTTCATGCCGAAGTCGCTGCGCTTGAGCGTGAAGGTGGACTCGAAGCCCGTGCGCGACTCGCCCTTGCGGCCCTTGCCGCGGCCGATGCGCTTGAAGGTCAGGGTCATGTCCTTCGAAACGCCGTGCATGGCGAAGGTGCCCGCCGCCTCATACGTGTCCGCGCCGGTCTTGTGCACCTTCTTGCTCGTGAAGGTGATCTCCGGGAACTGCTTGACGTTGAAGAAGTCCGGGCTCTTCAGGTGCTTGTCACGGGCCGCGACGGCCGTATCGAGGCTGTCCGTGGCGATCGTGATGCTAACGGAACCCGCGCCGCCCTCGGACAGGGACATCGTGCCGCTCGCTTTGTTGAAGCGGCCCCAGAAGGCTGAGGCGTTGAAGTAGCGGATGCGGAACAGCACGGAAGAGTGCACCGGGTCGACGTTGCCTTCCTCCGCACCGGGCGCCGAGACGGACGGTGACGGCAGCTGGACGAGGACGGCGAAGGCCAGAAGCGTGAGAAAGACGATTCCCTTGCGCATGCAGTGATCTCCTTGGGTTTCGTTTCAGGGAAACGGAACATCGCAAGACCCTAGCCAAGGCTGCGCGCGGCGCCAGTATTGGACGCGCCGCACCAAATGGGGTCGGCCTGCCCCTCAGAGCTACAGGGGCGGCGCGGGGCATGTCCGTGGATGCACGGACAAGGTCCTTCGCTAGTCCTCGGTCTTCAGGCCCTCGGGACGAGGCCTGCGCTTGCCGCCGCGCTTGATCTCCAGCAGCTCGTACTTGCGCATCTTGTTGAAGAGCGTCGTGCGGTTGATGTCGAGCAGGCGGGCGGCCTTCTGGCGGTTCCAGTTCACGGACGCCAGCGTCGCCGAGATGATCTCCTTCTCGGGAGTCTCCAGCGCCTTCTTCAACGGCATCACGGTGCGCCCGTCGGGGCGGAACTGCAGGCCGTTGCCGGTGAGCTCGGAGGCGTTCGTGATCTCGGGCGGGAAGTCCTCGAGCGTCAGCTCCGACGAGCGGCACAGCACCACGGCGCGCTCGATGGAGTTCTCCAGCTCACGTACGTTACCCGGCCACTCGTAGTCGACCAGCTGCACCATGGCGTCGTCGGTGATCTCCAAGACCTCCTTGGAGTTCTCCTCGCAGTAGCGGCGCAAGAAGTGGTCCGCAAGCAGCGGGATATCGCCGGGGCGGGTCCGCAGGGGGGGGATGTCGATCGACACCACGTTGATGCGGTGGAACAAGTCCGCCCGGAAGCGGCCCTCCTCGACGTCCACGCGCAGGTTGCTGTTGGTGGCCAGCAGCACGCGCACGTCCACGGACACGGCCTCGTCGCCGCCCACGCGCTCGAAGGAGCGCTCTTGCAGGATGCGCAGCAGCTTGACCTGCAGGCCCTGCGACGCCGTCGAGATCTCGTCCAGGAAAATCGTGCCGCCGTCGGCGCGCAGGAACTTGCCCAGGCGGTCCGCGTCCGCGCCGGTAAAGGCGCCACGCTTGTGCCCGAACAGCTCGCTCTCGAGCAGCGTTTCCGGCAGAGCGCCGCAATTGACCTCGACGAACGACTTGTCGCGTCGCGGCGAAGCATGGTGGATGGAGCGCGCGATCATGCTCTTGCCGGTGCCGCTCTCGCCCGTGATCAGCACGGTGGCGCGCGTCTGCGCCACGGTGGCGAGCGTCTCGTAGATCTTGCGGATGCGGTGGTCGGAGCCGATCAGGTTCTCGAGCGCCAGCGAGCGGTTGAGTTGCCGGCGCAGAGCCTCGTTTTCCTCCGTCAGCCGGCGCCGCTTCAGGGCGCGCTCGACTGTGAGCACCATCTCCTCGTCGAGGATGGGCTTGGTCACGTAATCCTCGGCGCCTTGCCGCATGGCCTTCACGGCCGATTCGATCGTGCCATAGCCCGTGAGCATGACGACGACGAGGTTCTCGTCGACCTTGCGGGCCTGCTTGAGCAGGTCGAAGCCGTCCAGACCCGGCATGTTCACATCGGTCAGCAGCAAGTCGGTGTCGGGCGCATCCTTGAGGTGCTTGAGCGCCCGGCGCGAGTCGGTCTCCACCGAGACCTCGTACCCGCGCCGGCGCAAGAAGACCGCCAGAGAATCCGCAACCAGGGGGTCGTCATCGACGACGAGGATCTTGGCGGTCATGCGTTGGCTTCCTGAAGCGCGGTGCCTTGGACGCCCGCGCTGATATCGGCCGGCAGGGTAATCACGAAGGTAGTCCCCTCACCGGGTTCGCTCTGGACCCGCATCGTTCCGCCGCAACGCTCGACGATGCGCGCGCTGATGGGCAGTCCGAGGCCGGTTCCGCGGCCGACTTCCTTGGTGGTGAAGAAGGGCTCGAACACCCTCTGGAGATTCTCCTCGGCGATCCCCGTTCCGTTGTCGCTGAAGACGATGCACACCTCGTCGCCTTCACTCTGCACCGTGATCTCGATGCGGCCCCGCGCGCCCTTCTCCTCGACCGCGTCCAGGGCGTTGCGCAGCAGGTTCACGAAGACCTGGAAAAGCGCGCGCGTCACGGTGATGTCGAGGTAGGGGTTGTGCAGGTTGATCAGGGGGGCGGCGCTCCCGCTGGGAGCGAGGGTGCGCACGACCTCCTCGAGCATTGTGCGCAGGCTCTCGCGCTCGTTCTCCATGACCACGTTGCGCGAGAACGTGAGCAGCTGCCGGACGATACCGGCCATGCGGCTCAACCCGCTCATGGCGTGGTCAAGGTATTCGTGCAGGTCGTCCTCGCCGGACTGCAGGCCGTCCTGGACGATGCGCACATAGCGCCGTACGCCGTCCAGCGGATTGTTGAGCTCGTGCGCGACGCCAGAAGCGAGGCGGCCGATCATGGCCAGGCGCTCGTTCAGATCGAGCCGGTTCTGCAGGTCCTGGTGGCCGCGCTTGAGGCGCCGCTGCTCCAGCGCGCGCGTGACGACCAGATCGAGCTTCTCCAGCGAAGTCGGCTCGGTCAGGACGTGGAACGCACCCTCCTTCATGAGGGTGACGGCGAACTCGACGCTCGGCGCTGGGGAGGCGACCACGATCACGGCCTCCGCGTCGACGGCACACAGGTCGTGGACCAGACGGCAGGCCTGCTCCTCGTCGAGAGGTCCGGTGGCCACCACGACGGCCGGCGGCTCGCTCTTGTAGCGCTCCACGGCCTCCGCCACGGTTCGCACGGTGTGCACACAGCGGCCCTCGCGCCGCAGCGCAGCGTCGACCGCGGTCCGCTCGTGCGGATCCGCGTCCACGAGAAGAAGGGACTCTTTGGACTCCTGGCGCTCCATCTTGGATGGCCTGCCCCTCGATCGGGGCCATCCCCCTATCGACCTCCGTGTCCGAACGCTTGAACGTCCGGTCCACAGGGGCGAAGGCGCGCAACATCCGCCCGCAAATCCCCAGATCATGGGGTTCTTGCGCCCCCCTGGGGCCGCCTGTAAGGTGCGATTCGATGCAAATCCTGCTTGCCGATGATGAACGCAGCATCGCCGTAACGCTCGGCGACTCGTTGAAGGATGCGGGACACTCGGTGGAGCTGGTCGACAACGGCAACACGGCCCTGGACCGGCTGCGGCGGCAGCGCTACGACCTCTTGATCACCGACATCCGCATGCCCGGCAAGGACGGCATCGAGTTGCTCAAGGCGGCGAAGGGCCTGGGGGCGGACATCGAAGTGATCGTGATCACCGGCCACGGCACGATCCCTACAGCGGTGGAGGCAATCCGGCACGGGGCCTATGACTACGTGCTGAAGCCCTTCCTCAACGAGGATCTGGTGGCGCGCGTTCGCACGCTGGCGGAGTTCCGCCGCATGAAGAGCGAGGTGGACGGGGTGAAGCCCTCGAGCCCCGCCCAGCTACGCGGCCGTATCGTGGGGGAAAGCGACGCCATGCGCGAGGTCCTGGACCTGGTGCGGCGCATCGCGCCGAGCGACGAGGATGTCCTGATTGAGGGGGAGACCGGAACGGGCAAGGAGCGCGTCGCCAAGCTCGTCCACGACCTGAGCCCGCGCAAGGACGGCTCGTTCGTCGTGCTCAGCTGCTCCGCCTTCCCGTCCACGCTTCTAGAGGACGAGATCTTCGGGCACGAGAGGGGCGCCTTCACCGACGCGCGCAGCCAGAAGCTGGGACGCTTCGAGCGCGCGAACGACGGCACGCTGTTCCTCGACGACATCGACGACGTGCCGGTCGAGACGCAGGTCAAGTTGCTGCGCATCCTCCAGGAGCGTTCGCTCGAGCGCCTTGGCGGAGAGAAAACGTTGTCCATAGACGTACGCGTGATTGCCGCCTCCAAGATGGATCTGCGTCTGGCCGTGGAGGACGGTGACTTCCGCGAGGACCTGTTCCACCGCATCAACGTCATCCCGGTGCGCCTGCCGCCATTGCGCGAACGGCGCAGCGACATCCCGCTGCTTGTGAAGCACTTCGTGACCCTGTACGGGCACGGGCGCGAGTACGTGATCGAGGAGGCCACGCAGCGCGCGCTCCTCGCCTACGACTGGCCGGGCAACGTGCGCGAGCTGGAGAACTCCGTGCGGCGGGCGATCGCCATGGCCGGAGAGGCCACGACGCTGGCGCTAGAGCACCTGCTGGTCGGCGCGCCGAGAGTACGGCGCACCGGGCCCGGGGACGACGGAGCGGTGGATCGCACGTTGCGCGAGATCGTGCGCGAGTCCGAAGCGCGCCACATCCGCAGTGTGCTCAAGCACACCGGCTTCCATCGCGCCAACGCGGCCAAGATCCTGGGCATCTCCCGCAAAAACCTCTGGGAGAAGATGCGGGAGTACAGCATCACCGACCAGCAAGCGTGAGCCGGCGCGACTACTTCGTCTCGGACGTGGAGATCGCGGCAGAGCGCCCGCACGTCACTGAGCGCTTCGTCGGGTTCCTCGGGAAGGTGCGCTCGGACGGACGGCGCCTGTTCCTGCTGGGCGACATCTTCGACTACTGGGTCGGCGGCCGGCAGGCGCATCTCGACTACGTGCGCCCCGTGATCGACGCCTTGCGTGGACTGGTGCAAGCGGGCGTGGAGGTGCACTACCTGGCGGGCAACCGGGACTACGGCTTCGACGTCCACCTCGATGGGGAGCCCGTTGCCCGCCCGGCGGACCAGCTGGTCGTGGAGTCGGGAGGCCGCCGCCTGCTGCTGGAGCATGGCGACCTGCTCTGCACGGGGGACCGGGCCTACCGCCGCTGGCGGGCGGTGGGGCGCTCGATCCCGGTTCGCTTCGCGCTGTCCGCCGTTCCGCTGGCCCTAGCCGCCTTCCTGGGCCGGGGCTACCGCCGCCTGAGCGCACGCATCGTGGCCCGAAAGACGAGGCGCGAGATGGCCGTGAACTTCGCGGAGGTGCGGCGCCGGCTGCTCCAGGGCCACGACGTGCTCGTCTGCGGCCATTTCCATCGGGCCGCCCGTTACCGCGTGGGCCTGCCCGAGCGGCGCTCGGCCGAATTCATCACGCTCGGCGGCTGGGAGCGCCACGGGACCTACCTCGTGGGCGACGACCAGGACCTGCAGCTGCGTAAATATCCTTGAGGGACGGGTTTTCAGGGTGGAGAATGCTGGGCTTTCCCAGCAGAGGGTGAGCATCGTCAAGGTGAAGCCGGAGTTCGTCGTCGCCATCGACGGTCCGGCGGGAGCCGGAAAGAGCACCGCGGCCCAAGGGGTCGCGGCGGCGCTCGAAGGCTTCCGCTACCTGGATACCGGGGCCATGTACCGGGCGGTCACGGCCTATCTGCTGCGTTTTGACAAGAAGGACGCCTCCGAGAACGAGATGGCGGAGGCGGCGGAAGGGTTGGAGTTGCGCGCCGGCAAACACTTCGTCCATGGGGTCGACGTGAGCGACGCTCTGCGGACGCCCGGGGTGGACGCCGAGGTCAGCCGCGTCTCGGCCCTTCCCCGCGTGCGCCGGGTGATCCAGGGCAAGCAGCGTGAGCAGCGGGGCCGCATCGTCGTGGAAGGCCGCGACATCGGATCCGTGGTCTTTCCGAACGCCGCCGTGAAGGTCTTTCTGACCGCGCAACTCAGCGAGCGCGCGCGGCGGCGCCATCGGCAAGACCCGGTGCAGTCGCCGGACGAGGTGCAAGCCAGCATCGCCCGCCGCGACGCGATCGACAGCAGTCGCGCGGACTCACCGCTCATCGTTCCGGAGGGAGCGCACGAAATCGACACGACCGAACTCAGCATCGAGGAGATGGTGGAGCGGATCGTGAGCCTGGTGCAGGCGGCGGACGCCTGACCGGGGTTTGCAAACCAAAGCAGCCTCCTGACGGGCCGCGCACAAGCGCGGCGCGCTCAGGGAACGCGGGCCGGGCCCCCGCACCGAAAGGAAACAGCAAATGGCACGTGGCAGAGACGTGGTTCGCAAGTATGACCTGCCGCCCGAAGAGCTGGACCGGAAGGTCCAGGAGGCCCTGGCGGAGCTCGATCCCCAGGAGATGGAGCAGGATTACGAGAACTCGGTCAAGGAGTTCGAGGTAGACAGCGTCCTCAAGGGACGCGTCCTCAACGTGGTCAACGACGAGGTGATCGTCGACATCGGCTACAAGTCCGAGGGGGTCATCCCCATCCAGGAGTTCGGCGAGGAGACCGAGGTCGATATCGGCGACGAGGTCGAGGTCCTGATCGACGAGATCGAGGACGAGTCCGGCATGATCCGGCTGAGCAAGCGCAAGGCCGACCGTATCCGCGCCTGGACCGAGATCCTCAAGACGCACAAGGAAGGCGACGTCGTGCGCGGTAAGGTCCTGCGCAAGATCAAGGGCGGCCTGCTGGTGGACGTCGGCGTCCCGGTGTTCCTGCCGGCCAGCCAGGTGACGCTGCGGCGCACCAGCGACATCGGTGAGTACATCGGCCAGGAGGTCGAGGCCCGCATCATCAAGATCGACGAGCAGCGCATGAACATCGTCGTGTCGCGCCGCAAGCTGATCGAGGAACAGCGCGAGGCGGCCAAGCAGAAGCTGCTCGAGGAGATCCAGGAGGGCGAGGTCCGGGCCGGCGTGGTCAAGAACATCGCCGACTTCGGCGCCTTCGTGGATCTGGGCGGCATCGACGGCCTGCTGCACATCACCGACATGTCGTGGACGCGCATCAACCACCCCAGTGAGGTCGTCTCCATCGACCAGGAAGTGGAGGTGGTCGTGCTGCGCGTCGATCGCGAGAAGGAACGCATCGCGCTCGGCCTCAAGCAGCGCACGCCCTCCCCGTGGGAGGAGTTGGAGCTGCGTTACCCGGTCGGCAGCAAGGTGCACGGCAACGTGGTCAACGTGATGTCCTACGGCGCGTTCGTTCAGCTCGAGAACGGCCTCGAGGGACTCGTGCACGTGTCCGAGATGAGCTGGACGCGGCGCATCAACCACCCCAGCGAGGTGGTCAACGTCGGTGATGAGGTCGATGTCGTGATCCTCGAGATCGACAAGGACAAGCAGGAGATCAGTCTCGGCATGAAACAGGCCGAGGCCAACCCCTGGGACCTCGTGGAGGAGAAGTACCCTCCGGGCACGGTGGTCGAGGGCGTCGTGCGCAACCTGACCAACTACGGCGCCTTCGTCGAGCTCGAAGAGGGCGTGGACGGGCTGCTGCACGTTTCCGACATCTCCTGGACGAAGAAGGTCAACCACCCGAGCGAAGCGCTGGAGAAGGGCGACGCCGTCAAGGCGGTCGTGCTGTCCGTCGACCGCGAGAAGAAGCGCGTCTCGCTGGGCATGAAGCAGCTGGAGCCCGATCCGTGGCGCAACGAGATCCGCGAGCGCTACCGCATCGGTGACGTAGTGCTCGGCACGGTTACCAAGGTGACGAACTTCGGCGTCTTCGTGGAGCTGGAGCCGGGGCTCGAGGGCCTGCTGCACGTCTCCGAGCTGAGCACGAAGAAGATCCAGTCGCCTGAGGAGGTCGTCCAGCCAGGCGACCAGGTCGAGGTGACCGTGCTCAAGGTGGATCCGGACGAGCGCAAGATCGGCCTGAGCCTGATCGCCAGCGATGAGGACGGCGAGCCGCGCATCATCCGCAAGGGCAGCGCGCCCGCGGCGGAAGCGGTGCCGGCCGAAGGGGCCGCCGCGGAAGCGGCGCCGGAGGCCGAGGCCCAAAAGGCTCCGGCGGAGGCCGCAGCCGAGGAAGCGCCCGCTGAAAAGGCTCCGACGGAGGCCGCAGCCGAGGAAGCGCCCGCTGAAGAGGCTCCGGCGGAGGCCGCAGCCGAGGAAGCGCCCGCTGAAGAG
>JAPUHK010000249.1 GCA_027297745.1 Planctomycetota bacterium
CATGTCGCCCATCATCAGCATCAGCTACGGTACGGAGAAGGACGGGGTCATCACTTACGAAGGCATGGAAGCCGACCACATGAACCCGGCCGGCGTCAAGATCAAGACCAAGATGACGGTGAAGTGGGACAGCGACGATCACTACACCGTGACCTGGTACAAGGTGCAGGCGGACGGTACGGACCAGAAGTCCGGCGAGCTCACCTACACGCGCAAGGGCGCGGACGCGGCGAAGGCCGCCGAGGGTTGCGGCTGCGGTGAGAAGGCTGCGGAGGGTTGCGGCTGCGGCTAGTAGCCCCGCCACGCGAGACGCTATTCAAACCGCCCGCGGGAGCCCCGCGGGCGGTTCTCTTTTGGGGGCAGCCGGGGGCCCCCAGGATGCCTGACAGGGCCGCACGCGTGCGGTATACAAGGTCCCCCGATGAGCACTGAGAGCCGCATCGACGCCCCCACCGACACCTTCCTGCGCCGCCACCTCGGCCCTTCCGAGCAGGACATTCAGGACATGCTCGGGGCTGTCGGGTACGACTCGCTGGACGCGCTCGCGGACGCCGCCGTGCCCGCTGGGATCCGCCTCCAGGAGCCCCTGCAGCTGGGCAGCGCGCGCGGCGAGCACGAGCTCCTGCTGGAGCTGAAGGCGATCGCCTCGCGAAACGAGGTGCGGCGCTCCTACATCGGGATGGGCTATGCGGACTGCATCGTGCCGCCCGTGATCCAGCGCAACGTGCTCGAGAACCCGGGCTGGTACACGCAGTACACGCCCTACCAGGCGGAGATCGCACAGGGCCGCCTGGAAGCGCTCTTGAACTTCCAGACGATGGTCTCGGACCTCACGGGCCTGGCCGTCGCGAACGCCTCCATGCTGGACGAGGCCACGGCCGCTGCCGAGGCCATGACGCTGTGCCACAACGTCAACAAGAAGAGCAAGTCCAACGCCTTCTTCGTGTCGGAGCGCTGCCACCCGCAGACGATCGAGGTCGTGCGCACGCGCGCCGAGCCGCAGGGGATCGAGGTGCTGGTGGGCGATCACGAGACGTTCGACTTCTCGACGCCCGTGTTCGGCGTGCTGGTGCAGTACCCGGCCACGGACGGCGCAGTGCTCGACTACGCCGGGTTCGCAGCGACGGCGCACGACAACGGCGCGCTGGTGGTCGCCGCCTGCGACCTGCTGGCCCTGGCGCTGCTCAGGCCGCCGGGCGAATGGGGCGCGGACGTCGCGGTGGGCAACTCCCAACGCTTCGGCGTGCCGCTCGGATACGGCGGCCCGCACGCCGCCTTCTTCGCCACGCAGGACGCCTACAAGCGCCAGATCCCGGGCCGCATCGTCGGCGTCTCCAAGGATGCGCACGGCAACCCCGCGCTGCGCCTGGCGCTGCAGACGCGCGAGCAGCACATCCGGCGCGAGAAGGCCACGAGCAACATCTGCACGGCGCAGGTGCTGCTGGCCATCATGGCCGGCATGTACGCGGTGTGGCACGGCCCCGCGGGAATCCGCGCCATCGCCGAGCGCGTGCACGGGATGACGGCGGCGCTCGCAGCGGGACTGAAACAGCTCGGTCTTGCGCTGCAGGATGCGCCTGTCTTCGACACGCTGCGGGTGACCGTCGATGCGCAGCAGCGCGAGAGCATCCTTCAAGCCTGCGATGCACGCGGCATCAACCTGCGCACGGACCTCGACGGCGCACTGGGCATCACGCTGGACGAGACCGTGATGCGCAAGGACCTGGACGACCTGCTGGCGGCCTTCGGCGCCGGCTTCGACGCCGCCGCGCTGCTCGAGCAGGCAACGGGCACATACACGGGAGCGCAGGCGCGCACCAGCCCCTACCTGCAGAACGCGGTCTTCAGCAGCCATCACGCGGAGCACGAGTTCCTGCGCTACGTGCACCGGCTGCAGGAGCGCGACCTTTCGCTGACCACGTCCATGATCCCGCTGGGCTCGTGCACGATGAAGCTCAACGCGACCTCCGAGATGCTGCCGGTCACCTGGCCGGAGTTCGGCGCGATGCACCCCTTCGCCCCGCAGGAGCAGGCCCAGGGCTACCGCGAGCTGTTCGACTCGCTCGGGGAGATGCTGGCGGAGATCACCGGCTTCAGCGCGGTCTCGTTGCAGCCCAACGCGGGCTCGCAGGGCGAGTATGCGGGCATGCTGGTGATCAAGGCCTGGCACAAGAGCCGCGGCGAGGGCGCGCGCGACGTGTGCATCATCCCGACCTCGGCGCACGGCACGAACCCCGCCAGCGCGGTCATGGCCGGCATGAGGGTCGTGGCCGTGAAGTGCAACGGCCAGGGCAACGTCGACATCGAGGACCTGCGCGCCAAGGTCGAGAAGCACAAGGACGCGCTGGCGGCGATCATGGTCACCTACCCCTCGACCCACGGCGTGTTCGAGGAGGGCATCCAAGAGATCTGCGACATCGTCCACCACAACGGTGGGCAGGTCTACCTCGACGGCGCCAACCTGAACGCGCAGTGCGGCCTGTGCCGCCCGGGCGACTACGGCGCGGACGTCTGCCACATCAACCTGCACAAGACCTTCTGCATTCCGCACGGCGGCGGCGGGCCCGGCATGGGCCCGATCGGCGTGGCCGAGCACCTGGCGCCCTTCCTGCCGCGCCATCCCGTGGTGCGCACGGGCGGCGAGACCGGCATCGGCGCGGTCGCCGCGGCACCCTGGGGCAGCCCGAGCATCCTGCCCATCTCGTGGGTCTACATCGCGCTACTCGGCGCCGAGGGTCTCAAGACCGCTTCCGAGGTGGCGATCCTCACCGCCAACTACATGGCCAGGCGGTTGGAAGGGCACTATGACGTGCTCTATCGCGGCCGCAACGGCCTGTGCGCGCACGAGTTCATCCTGGACATGCGCCACTTCCCGAAGGTTGCCGGCGTCAGCGTCGAGGACGTGGCCAAGCGGCTGATGGACTACGGCTTCCACGCACCGACGGTCTCCTTCCCCGTCGCGGGCACGATGATGATCGAGCCCACGGAGAGCGAGTCGAAGGCGGAGCTGGACCGGCTGTGCGAGGCCTTGATCGCGATCCGCGGCGAGATCGCCGCGCTCGAGCAGGGCAGGGCGGACCGCGAGAACAACGTGCTCAAGAACGCGCCGCACACGGCGCAGGCGCTCGCGGCCAACGAGTGGAACCACCCTTACAGTCGCG
>JAPUHK010000025.1 GCA_027297745.1 Planctomycetota bacterium
GTCGCCGACGAAGAGGATCGCCGGCGCCTTCGCGGGTTTTTCGGGCGGGTTGTAGCTCTGCTTGCCGCAGCCGACGAGCACCACCCCGGCGAAGCGCGTCAGGGCCTCCGCATTACAGACGATGTCGTCCCACAGACGGAAGCCGCCTCCGGAAAAGCCCAGCGCGTACACGTTGTTCTCGTCGAGATGGAAGACCGCTTTCAACTGCTCCAGGTACTTGGGGGCGTAGCCGACGGCTTCCTGCTTGTTGTCACAGCGCTCGAGGCTGATCAGCAGCGGCGGTTTCTTGCCGGCCATGCTCTTCACGCCGCGCAGGAAATTGGCCGCCGCGCCCCCGTTGCCGTGGGCCAGCAGCACCGCCGGCCAGGCCTTCTTCTGCGTGAAGCCGCGCGGCACCAGAGCCGTGAAGGCCTCCTGCTTACCGTCGATCAGGACCGTCCCCTCGCGCACGCCGGACTTCCACTTGGGCCACTTCTTCTTCTTGGGCTTGGCGCTCTGCGCCGCAGCTATGGCAGCGGTCAGAAGCAGGAACAGCACCAGGCGTCGCGCGGACATGGGCGTCCAAGTTAGCAGGGCCGTACAATCCCGCGCATGCATGCTCGACGCCTGCTCCTTCCGCTCCTGCTCGCCGCTTGCAGCTCCCCGCCCCAGCCTGCACCGGAGACCGGGACGAGCATGCCGCCGGAGCTCGTGGAGATGCTGCGCGCCGAGAAGCGCGACGCAATCGTGCGCCTGAAGCTCGCACCGGAACAGATCGAGGCGGCACGGCCCATCATCAGAAAGAGCATGCAGCAGCGCTGGGAGATCGTCCTACGCTACAAGGATGCCCCGCGCAACCTGATCACGTTGACCAAAGTGCAGCGTGAGCTCCGGGCAGTCAACAAGGCGGCCGAGGTCGGACTCGAGGACATCTTCACTCCCGGGCAGATGGAGGAGTACCGCGAGATTCTGAAGGGGCTGCGCGACAAGGCCATCGCCGAGTACAAGCGTCGCGCGACGGAAGGATAGGCCGGCGCCGGCGCGCGGGCGGTATCCTGTTGCCATGACCGACAAGCAGCGACTCGTTCTGCGCCTCGGCGTGCTGGTGGCGCTCCTGCTCGGCCTCTTTCCGCCCTACAGCCGGGTAAAAGTCTGGGGCACCGAGAAGATGGACCAGCCGTCCGTGTACGGCTTCCTGTTTGCCCCGCCCGAGACCGAGTCCTTCATCGCCGAGCCCGCGACGGGCTACTACGAGTACTCCCTAGACGCCGGACGCCTGTTCGCTCAGTGGGGCGTGATCTTGGTCCTGATCTGGGTGCTCTACGTGTCCTTTGATGCGGGCATCAGGAAGAAGAACGAAGAGGGCGCGCCGGCCCCGTAGCCCGGTCAGGCGTGTTGCGCCGCGCGCAGCTTGCGGGCGCCGTAGGCGAACAGCACTGTGAGCGTGGCCTCGACCGCCCCGAAGATGACCGTCCACATGTGCGCGCCGTCCACGTAGAGGCTCACGGCGCGGCCGACGGTGAGTCCCGCGTACCCCAGGCCCGCCGCAAGCAGCCACACATCGCTTGTTTTCTTGCGCGCACCGAGCAGCACGATCACGCCCATGGCACACATCGACCCGCCGTAGACTGCGCGGATCTCGCCCGGCCCCGCGTCCGTGTCGATCTGGAGGTCCACGATCGGCGCGACCTTCTCAGGCGCAAAGAGCGCAAAAGCGCCGAAGCCCAAATGGGCCACGGCGACCAACATGAGCACGGTTCTCAGCGACATGGCTGCGGGGAAGACGATACCAGAGGCTCCGAACGGCCCTTAGGGCGGGCCACAGGGACGGCTGGGCGCGGCATCCGAAGCTTGTTACAAGTTTGTGCCGAACGGCGGCGGGGGCACTACGTCTTAGATAGGTAGAGAGATGTGCGCCTCCAAAGATCCGGGCCCGCGCACGGGGGACCTCCCATGACCAAGCTCCGTTCTCTAGCTCCGTGGGCGATTGCCGTCCTTGCGTCGCTTGGGGGGTGTTCCGGCGAGAAGGCACGCGCGCAGGAAGGTGCCCCGCAGGCGGCCGAGCCCACCGAAGCGCCGGCCACCGGGATCGCGGTGGCCACTAGAAAGGGTCCCGCTGCGCCGGCCCCCGCGCCCGCCCAAGACCTTCCCAAGCCCAAGCCCATCGAGCCGTTCGTAGAAAAGGCCATCGGATGGTTGGTCGACGCCCAGCACGAGGACGGCGGCTGGGGCGCGGGCAGCCACGCCAGCCAGCAGCAGCGCGATGCGCGCAAGGTCAAGACCGATCCGGCCACGACCGCCTTCAGCGCGCTGGCGCTGATGCGCGTCGGCAACACGCCCGTGAAAGGCGTGCACAAGGAAGCCGTGCTGCGCGCGACGAAGTACCTGCTGGGTGTCGTTGCGGCGGCCTCCACCGAGGGTCCCAAGATCACCGACCTGCAGGGCACGCAGCCGCAGGCCAAGATGGGCATGTTCGTCGACACGTCGATGACCGCGCAGTTTCTGGCACGGGTGCTCACCGCGCTTCCCGAGAAGCACGAGCTGCGCGCGCGGGTCGACCGTGCGCTCGACAAGTGCCTGCGCAAGCTGGAAGGCTCGCAACAAAAGGACGGTAGCTGGCAGGGCGGCGGCAGCTGGGCGCCGGTGCTGCAGTCCTCGCTGAACTGCACCGCTTTCGAGCTGGCCTACGCGGCGGGCAAGCAGATCGACATGGAAAAGCTGGCGCTCGCGCGCAACTACCAGCAGCGCAACGTCGACGGGGACGGCCGCGCCAGGGCGGACAAGGCCGCCGGCGTCGAGCTCTACGCGTTGGCGAGCGGCAGCCGCGGCATGGCGGGACAGAGCCGCGCCGCCGACGAGATCGTGGCCCGGGGCAAGCTGGAGGGCAAGCTGTCCGAGGACGCCGACGTGTCGCAAGAGACGCTGCAGGACCTCGGGGTCGATGCGCCGAAGGCCGCCGAGCTGGCCGTCGCCTACCGGAAGGTGCGCACCTCGCTCGCGCGTTTCGACAGCGAAGAGGTGCTCAAGGGCTTCGGCAGCAACGGCGGCGAGGAATACCTGAGCTACATGATGAACAGCGAGGCGCTGGTCATCGTGGGCGGCGAGGAGTGGGACAAGTGGCGCGACAAGATGCACGCGCGGCTGAAGAAGGTCCAGACCAAGGACGGCAGCTGGACCGGCCACCACTGCATCACGAGCCCCGTCTTCTGCACGGCCGCCGTGATCCAGTGCCTGACCGCCGACTACGACGCCCCGATCCTGCTCGCGATCAGCGCCAAGGACGAGGCGGGCGCGACGAAACAGAAGTAGCCCGCGACCGGACGCCTCCCACGACGGGCACTGCCCCCGGGTGACCGGAGTTCGTACCTCCCGCCGCGGATAATCCCGGCGTGAAAGGTGGGCGCTTCGGCACCTTCGGAGGTGTCTTCACCCCCTGCACGCTGACCATCCTCGGCGTCATCATGTTCCTGCGCTTCGGGCAGGTGGTGGGCCAGGCGGGAGTGTGGTACGCGCTGTCGATCGTCGCGCTGGCGAAGCTGATCACGACGCTGACCACCCTCTCGCTCTCCGCCATCGCCACGAACACGCGCGTCAAGGGGGGCGGCGCGTACTACCTGATCAGTCGCAGCCTCGGGGTGGAGTTCGGCGGCTCGATCGGCGTCATCTTCTTCCTGGCCCAGGCCGTCTCGGTGTCGCTGTACGTGATCGGCTTCACCGAGGTGCTGTTCAGCGCGTTCCCGGGCGTGCAGCTGGATGTGACCGTGGTGGCGACGGTGGTCAACCTGGTGGTCTTCGTCTGCGTCATGATCGGCGCGGGCTGGGCGATCAAGATCCAGTACGGGGTTCTGGCGGTGCTGGGGATCAGCCTGCTCTCGTTCTTCGTCGGCGCGATCCTGAAAGCCGACGGCGAGGTGCTGCGGCAGAACCTGGGGACCGACTACGCCGAGGGCAGCGGCTACTGGACGATGTTCGCGCTCTTCTTCCCGGCCGCCACCGGAATCATGGCCGGCGCGAACATGTCCGGTGATCTGAAGAACCCGGCGCGCTCGATCCCGAAAGGCACGTTGTGGTCGGTCCTCGTGACGGGGCTGGTCTACCTGGGCATGGCCGTCGCGCTCGGTGCCTCGGCCGACCGTGAAACGCTGCACAAAGAAGCGTTCGTGGTCAAGAGCATCGCGCTCGTGGGGCTGCTCGTCACGCTCGGTGTCTTCGCGGCCACGTTCAGCTCCGCCGTCGGCAGCCTGATGGGGGCGCCGCGTATCTTGCAGGCGCTGGCGCGTGACGAGATCTTCCGTCCGTTCAGCTTCTTCGGCGCCGGCAGCGGTCCCAACGACGAGCCGCGACGCGCAATCGTGCTGACCTTCCTGATCGCGCAGGGCGGGGTGATGCTCGGCGATCTCGACCTGATCGCGCCGATCATCACGATGTTCTTCATGATCACGTACGGCTACCTCAACCTGGCCACCTTCTACGAGTCGATCACGAAGAACCCGAGCTACCGGCCGCGTTTCCGCTTCAGCCACTGGTCGACCGCGCTGCTCGGCACGGTCGGTTGCGGCGCGGTCATGATCCTGATCTCGCCCCTGTGGGCGCTGGCGGCCATCGCGGCCACGGCGGCGCTGCACCGCTACCTCGAGCGGCAGAACATGATCGCCACGTGGGGCGACCTGAAGAGCGGCGCGGCCTTCGAGCGCGCTCGCAAGAGCCTGCTCAAGCTCGAGGAGGAGAAGTACCACCCCAAGAACTGGCGGCCCTCGGTGCTGGCGCTCGGCGGCGGCGACCGGCGCCGGCACCTGGCGGTCTACGGCAATTGGTTGACCGTCGGGCGGGGGCTG
The DNA here is from genome assembly GCA_027297745.1 of Planctomycetota bacterium. Classification (GTDB taxonomy): domain Bacteria; phylum Planctomycetota; class PLA2; order PLA2; family PLA2; genus JAPUHK01. Next base: position 4,815 of record JAPUHK010000025.1, read on the forward strand.
CTCACGCTCGCGCAGATCATCCCGGGAGACAGCGATACGCACCTGCGCCGGCGCGCGCAGGAAGAGGAGTCGCTGCGGGCCTTCGTGCGGGACGCCGAGTTGGAGGCGTTCACCGCCGTGCTCGTGGCGCCCAAGCTCTCGCTCGGGATCGAGGCGCTGGTGCAGTGCTACGGCATCGGCGCGTTGCGACCGAACGTGCTGCTGCTCGGCTGGTTGACGGACCCGAAGAAGCGCGAGGACTGGGGCATCGCGCTGCGCACGATCAAGGAGCTGGGACGCAGCATCGTCTTGATGCGTGCGGAACCGGACGACGTGGACGACCCATGGGACCTGTCGTATGGGAGCGTAGACGTGTGGTGGCGCGGCATGGTGAACGGGGCCCTGATGCTGCTCCTTGCGCATCTGCTGGCGGCCAACCCCGCGTGGCGCGGCAAACGCGTGCGGCTGTTGCGCGTGATCGGCGACGAGGCCGGACGTGAGGAGGCGACCGAGCACCTGCAGCAGCTGATCGAGGAGGCGCGCATCGAAGCGACGCCGGTGATCGTCGTGGCGGACGACCCGGCCGCCGCCATCCGCGAGGCGTCGGCGGATGCCTCCATCGTGTTGCTCGGCTTCGAGCCGCCGAAGGCGGGCGCGGAGCAGAACTTCGTCGATGGCATGAACGGCCTGATGGAGGGGCTCGGCACCACGCTGCTGATCTGGAGCTCCGGCGACGTGCGCCTGGAGGCCTAGGGCCGAGGCGTTATCCTGTTGCGCCATGGCCCGGCGACGGATCGTCATCATCTCGACCGGCGGCACGATCGAGAAGACCTACGACGAGCTCAAGGGCGTCCTGCAGAACGAGCTCAGCGTGCTCGACGTGATGCTGGCCTCGATGGAGCTGGAAGGCGCCGAGATCGTTCGCGTCCCGCTGATGAACAAGGACAGCCTCGAGATGACGCCCGAGGACCACACGTTGATTGCCGAGACCGCCGGCTCCATGACGGCCAGGCACGACGGTGTAGTGATCGTGCACGGCACCGACCGCCTGGCGCAGACCGGCGAGCGCATCGTCGAAGTGCTGGGGACGCCGCGCGTGCCCATCGTCCTCACGGGCGCGATGCGCCCCTACATGCTGCGGCAGTCGGACGCCTCCCAGAACCTCGCTGAAGCGCTGCTGGCGGTGCAGATCCTCGACCCGGGTGTCTACGTCGCCATGCACAACAAGGTGCTGAGCTTCCCGGGCGTGGTGAAGGACATCGAGCGCGGCACCTTCGTGCGCGCCCCAGACCGGACCTGACGAATCCGGTATCGTGGGCCCCCGAGCAAGGAGGTGCCATGAGCCAACCGAGCGACATTGCCTTCAGTGATTCCGTGAAAACCGTCCAGGAGCGTCTCGGCTCGCGCGAGATCTACTCACGCGCCGTGGCGAAGGGGCAGGGCTGGGACGACCACATCACGCCCGCGCGCGAGGCGTTCATCAAGGAGCGCGACTCCATCTACATCGCGACTGCCAGTGCCGACGGACGGCCGTACATCCAGCACCGGGGAGGGCCGAAGGGATTTCTGAAGATCCTCGACAAAGAGACCCTGGGCTTCGCCGACTACCGCGGCAACCGCCAGTACATCTCGATGGGGAACCTGGTCGAGAACGACAAGGCCTGCCTGTTCCTCATGGACTACCCGAATCGCGGGCGGCTCAAGATCTGGGGCCGCGCCGAAGTGGTGGAGGGGGACGACGAGCTGTGCGCCAAGGTCACGGATCCGGAATACGGAGCCAAGGTGGAGCGGGTCTTCCTGTTCCACGTGGAGGTCATGGACGGCAACTGCCCGCAGCACATCCCGCAGCGCTTCACCGAGGAAGAGATCGAGGAGCGGATCGGCCCGCTGAAGCAGCGCATCGCCGACCTCGAGACCAAGCTCGAGAGCTGCTGCCCCGAGTAACGCCGGGCGCGGTTCCTCAGGGAAGCCCCGCGGCTATCGCGGCTTCTGCCAGGTCACAGACTCGTCCGTGGTCTCGAAGCCGAGGCCGCGGTAGATGGCGAGAGCCGGCTCGTTGTCGGACACGACGTTGAGCGAGATCTTCGTGCCCTCGTCGCCGAGCGCCGCGCGCATCCCCGCCGCCGTCAGCGCCTTGCCGAGGCCGCACCCGCGAGCCTTCGCGGTGACGACGACGCTGTTGATGCACGGCCCTTCGTCCTGCCAGTCCATCGTGTGGCACAGGCCGCACACGTCGCCGTCGCGCTCCGCGAAGCACAGGCCGAAGCCCTGGCCGCTGCGGTAGCTGTCGAGATCGTCCTGCGTGATGCCACTGAAGTCGGGGGTGCCGCCGTACCCTTCCAGCGTAAGTCTCGTCCAGTCCGCGTCGTCTTCGGGGCCGCGGTATGCGCGCAGCGTGAAGCCCTCGGGCACGGGGACCGCGTCCGGCGCGGGCCCCACACGCGTCATGAAGATCTGGCTGCGCACGATGCGGAAGCACTCCTTGCGCGCGAAGGCCTGACCCGCGGTCCAGGTGCCGATCAAGTTGGACTGCAAGCGCGTAGTGGGCGGATCGTCCTGCGCCTCGACAAGGCGCAGCAGCCGCGTGCCGACGCCCTGCCGCCTGTGGTGCGGGTGGACGACGATACGGAAGTGGCGAAAGGCGGCGTCCTGCCACACGCCTCCGTAGGACATGAGCACTCCCGCCAGCGCGCCGTCGCGCTCCGCGATGGCGAAGTCGCGGGCACCCGCGTTGAAGGACATGTTGCAGTACTGGTCCCAGCCGTCGGGCGTCACCGCCTGAAGAGTCGGATCCAGGCCTGCGGCCTCGCCGAAGAAGGCCACGGCTGCCGGCGCGTCGTCAGGGCGGTAGAGGCGAACGACTACCTGCGCCATCAGCGCCGTGCCGGCCGCTTGTGGACCACGCCGTCCTTCATCACGAACGTGACGTCCCCTAGCAGCTTCACGTCTTCCGCCGGGTTGCCGCGCACCGCGATCACGTCCGCCAGCTTGCCCTTCTCCAGCGTGCCCAGCTCGTGCTCGACTTGCAGGAGTTGCGCGGCGCCGAGCGTGGCGGACTGGATCGCCTCCATAGGCGGCATGCCGGCTGCGACCATGAGCACGAACTCGCGCGCGTTGTCGCCGTGCGCCGAGACGCCGCTGTCGGTTCCGAAGGCGATCTTCACGCCGGCCTTGTAGGCGCGCGCGAAGGCCCCCTGGATCTTGGGACCGATCGTCGCGGCCTTCGGCCGCACAAGCTCCGGGAAGAAGCCGGCGATCTTGGCCTTCTCGGTGACCCACTCGCCCGCCATCAGCGTCGGGACCAGGTACGTGCCGTGCTTCTTCATCAGCTCGATGGCCTCGTCGTCGATGAGCGTACCGTGCTCGATGGAGCGCACGCCCGCGCGAATGGCGCGCTTCATACCTTCCGCGCCATGGGCGTGGGCTGCGACGTGAAAACCGTAGTCCTTGGCCGTCTCGACGATGGCGCGCACCTCCTCTTCGGTGAACTGCGGGTTGTCGCCGCTCTTGGCCACGCTCAGCACGCCGCCGGTGACCGTGATCTTGATCAGGTCGGCGCCTTCCTTGTACCGCTGTCGCACCGCCTTGCGCGCGGACGCGATGCCGTTGACGACGCCTTCCTTGGGACCGGGATCGCCCATCAGCACGGCGTTGACGCCGTTGGTCGGGTCCGCGTGGCCGCCGGTCGTGGCCAGCGACTTCCCCGAGGTCCAGATGCGGGGACCCTTCACGCGCCCCTCGCGGATGGCGTTGCGCAAGGACACGCTCAGGCCGTAACGGTCTCCGACCTCGCGCACGGAGGTGAAGCCCGCCATCAGCGTCTTCTCCGCGTAGCCGACCATGCGGAAGGCATAGTCGGCGGGATTCATGCGGAAGCCCTCCTCGTAGATGTCCTTGTGGAACTGAACGCTGTGGTGAGTGTGCATGTCCATCAGGCCCGGCAGGACGGTGTGGTCCTTGAGGTCGATCAGCGTGTCGCCGTCGCGCGGCGCCGTGTAACCCTCCTCGATCGCCACGATGCGGTTGCCTTCGATGCGCACCGTCATCTCGGACGCCACGCTGCCGTGGCGCGTGTCGATCAGCTTGCCGGCATGGATCAGCGTCCCTTCCGCTGCGGCCGGCGGGCCGAACGCAAACGCTGCACACGCCGTGATCCAGGCCCACTTGCTCTGCGTCATCGGTCCCTCCCTCCGGTCGAGCGGGAGTCTAGCAGCAGCGCGTAGGCTGGGCGTGGGAGGAAACCATGAAGCGCGTGACCGGCATCGGGGGCATCTTCTTCAAGACGCAGGACCCCACGGCTCTGAAGGCTTGGTACGAGCGGCACCTCGGCCTCAACCTGGACCCGAGCTACGGGACCAGCTTCGAGTGGCGCCAAGCACAGGATCCGGAGCGCAAGGGCTTCACCGCCTGGAGCCCGTTCCCCGCCGACACGGACTACTTCGCGCCGTCGCAGCGGGACTTCATGGTCAACTACCGCGTCGCGGACATGGACGGACTGCTGGAGGTCCTGCGCGAGGAGGGCGTCGAGGTGGTCGACGAGGTGCAGACGTTCGACTACGGCAAGTTCGCGCACATCCTCGACCTCGAGGGCAACAAGGTCGAGCTGTGGGAGCCCTTCGACGACGCCTACGGCAAGATGGTCGAGGGCAAGACCACCAAGTAACAGTTACCGTATGTAACGGTTCGAACTCCTGTTCGGCGCATGACTTGCGGCCTGTGAAGTGCGGCATGGCTGCCGCACCGGCCGCGCTTAGGATGGCGTGATGGTCCCGGCGATCTTCCTCGCGCTGCTGCTCGCCCCGGTCGATCTGGATGGGCTGGCTGCCGAGTACTTCAAGGCCGACGCTGAGCGCCAGGCCGCGATCCTGCGTGAGATCGGCGATGCGGACCGGATCTGTGCCGCCGACGTCGCCGGGTGGCGTGAGAAGCTGCTGAAGCTGGCCCGCAAGAACGGCCCCAAGCTTAAGAAGAGCGGGACCGGCTATTGGTACGACAAGAAGGAGAAGCGCGGCAAGTACATGGTGGGGGGCTCGGGCGGGGGCAAGGGCGGCTTGGTCATCGCGCTGCACGGCGGCGGCAAGGGCGCGGGCAACGCGGGCAGCGCGCACTCGACGTTCGCCCCGATCGCGGGAAAGCACCGCTGCATCTGTATCTCGCCGGAGGTGCTCGAGAAGACCGAGCACGGGTGGACGACGAGCGGGACCGAGGAGTTCCTGCTCGAGTTGATCGAGGCGGCCAAGCGCACGTGGAAGATCCCGCACGACCGCGTCTACATGGTGGGCCACTCGATGGGCGGCTACGGCTCCTGGACCGTCGGCGCGCACCACGCAGATCTGTTCGCCGGCCTCGGGCCCTACGCCGGCGGCCCGACGCCCTACACGGTCGACGGCAAGCCCTACGGCGAGGTGACGGGCCTGCGGGAGGGGGTCGTCCCCAACCTGCGCAACGTCGCGCTGCACATCTACCAGAGCCTCGACGACAAGAACGTGCCGCCCGCGCCCAACATCTTCGCCAGCAAGCTGTTGATCGAGATGAAGCGGGAGCACGGCGGCTACAACTACAAGTACGTCGAGGTGGACGGCCGCGGCCACGGCGCGCCGCCCGGCGGCCACAAGGTCGGCTTCAAGTGGCTCTATCAGTTCGAGCGCGAGACGCGTCCGAAGTACGTGCTCTGGGAGCCCGTGCTCAGCTACAAGCGCATGTTCTATTGGCTCTGGTGGGAGCGGCCCGTGGCCAACGCCGTAGTCATCGTTCGGATCACCAAGCCGAACGAGATCACCGTGGACCTCGGCGGGCAGAGCCTCGACGGCTTCAAGCTGCTGTTGGACGACGAGCTCGTGGACCTCTCCAAGGAAGTGGTCGTCAAGGACGACGGCGGCGAGGTGGTTTTCAAGGGCAAGGTGCCCTACACGCTCAGCACCATGCTCATGACCGCCGCGGAGAAGTACGACACGGGGATGCTCTTTCCCGCGCGCATCGACCTGAAGTAACAGTTACCGCTTGTAACGACCCGAAGTCCTGCTTCGCCCACGACTTGCGGTCCGTTGAGTGCGGCACGGCTGCCGCACGTGCAACCCGCTACTTGATGGACGGCTCGTAGTTCGTCCCGTACAGCTTGTTGATCTCGGCGTAGATTGGTCCCACCACTTCCGGGAACGGCAGCGCGCCGGACCTTGTGAAGTCAGACATGGGGATCACCTTCGTGAAGTCCGGGGGATTCTTCTTCTTGAGCGCCGGGCTGGGCCAGATCTCTTCGTCGACCGCGGACATGCGCACTCGAATGTCGTCCTTGGTCACGTTCCAGACCATGTAGTCGACCGCGAGCGCGACGGGGCCGTCGTAGGTCTTGCGCAGGCGCCGCATCACCTCGGGGGCGATGTCCCAGTCGTTGTAAAAATGGTAGGCGATCGCGTGTCGCGGCTTGACCAGTGACATGACCTTGCCGAACTGCTCCGGCGAGGTGTGCCCCTGAGTCCCCACGCTGAGGCCCTCCAGGGGCGCGAACCCCTGTCTTGTGACCAACAGCGTCGCCGGCAGGAAGCACTCGTGGATGGCCACGTCCGCACCCTTCGCGTGCTCGACATACCACTTGTTGGGGAAGGTGTCGCTGCCGTACACGAACTTGAGCCCGTTCCACTCCAAGATGAAGCTGACCGCGCCGTCCAGGCCATGGATGGCCGGGATGGAGCGGATCACCACGCCGTTCTCGTCGTAGATGACCTTGTTGACCCCATCGAAGGGGAACTCCGTGACGTCCAACTGGGCCCCGCGAAAGTCGATCACGCCGGAGCGCGTGCCGACGTCCCAGACGTACATCTTTTGCATCAGTTCCATGCAGACCTTGGTGCCGTACTCCGGCTTGTGCCCGCTGGGTCCCCAGATGCGCAGAGGCGTGAGGCGGTTCATGACCGTGCCGCCCAACCAAAACGAGGGCAGGTCGCCAAAGTGGTCGACGTGCAGGTGGCCGATGAAGACCTTGTCCAGGTAGTCGTAGGGGATCTTCTGGGCCGCGATGCGTTCGTGGCTGCCGCTGCCGATGTCGAACAGGAACTTGTCGCCGTTTCCGAGCTCGACCAGGAAGCACGCCGCGGCTTGCTTCGGTCGCACGCTCGGCATGCCCGTGCCGCAGGCCACAATGCGCATCTCGTCGGGCGCCAACGCCTCTGTGCCTGGAGAGTAGACGTCGCGGTCCGCGACGGGCTTCACGGGCGAGAACCCGGACGCTTGCGCCAACGCGGGTGTTTCGAAGTTCGCCCCGCTCTGAGCGATCAGGTAACCGGCCAGGGCACCGAAGAGGATCAGCAAGAAACCGCGCCGCATCGTTTCTCTCCTATCGCGGACCCACCCGCGCGGCACACGATAGGCAATCTCTCCGCGGCTGGGAACCTGTCAGAAGTGACAGGGGTGCGCGTGGCGGGCGCGCTGTGCTACGCCCGCGCGCGCAGCGTGAGCTCGGTGATCTCGGCGAACGTGCCCACGCGCAGCGGCGGTCCCCAATAGCCCGTGCCCTGGTTCACGTAGATCTGCGTGCCGTTGTGGTCGGCGAGCCCGGCCAGGTACGGCTGCGCCATTTTGGTGATGTAGTGGAAGGGCCACATCTGGCCGCCGTGTGTATGCCCGCTCAGTTGCAGGCCCACGCCGTGCTCGGAGGCCTCGTGCACGGCGATGGGCTGGTGCGCGAGAAGCACGACCTCGCGTTCGGGATCGCGCCCCTCGAGCGCCTTTCGCAGGTCCGGGCCGTGGCCGGGCGCCATGCCGCGCGAGCGGTAGTCGTCGATGCCCGCCAGGTCGAAGCCCACGCCGCCCTCGCCGATCGCGACGGTCTCGTTGCGCAGCACGCGGATGCCGAGCTTGGGAAAGTACTCGCACCACGCTACGGCTCCCGAGTAGTACTCGTGGTTCCCGGTGCAGAAGAAGACACCGTGGGGCGCACGCAGATCGGCGAGCGGCGCGACATGCTCCCGGAGCCGCTCCACGGAGCCGTCGACGATATCGCCCGGAATGACGATCAAGTCCGGCTCGAGTGCGTTGACCTTGTCGACGATGCCGCGGCACCAATCCGGCCCCAGCGTGGGACCGAGGTGCAGGTCGCAGATCTGCACGACACGAAAGCCGTCCATGGCGCGCGGGAGGCGTTTCAGGCCGACCTCGACCTGCTCGATCACGACCTGGGACAGCGCCAGGGCCTTGCGCCCACCCACGAAGGCCAGGCCGGCCACGCTCACGGCGGCCGAGCCGCCCAGGAGGCGCGCCAGGAACTGCCGCCGCGCCGGGTCGGGCGCGGTACTGTCCGTGAACACGGTGGCCAGCTTCACGCTCCCGCGCACGAGGTCGATGCCCAGGAAGATCACGGAGAAGAGGAACAGCATGCCCATCCACACGTAGATGGGCAGCATCACGGCGCTGCGTACGGCATCCGGCAGGTTGCGGGAGAGCCAGAAGCTGCCCACGAGCACCACGGCCAGGGCCGCGAGCGCGATCGTCAGCACCTTCGGCCACGGCGCGGGCAGCGAGGTGTCGTGCACCAGCCGCCGCCAGACGTAGTAGTGCAGGCTGCCGGACACGAGGGCGAAGAGCGCCAGCCAGGTCCACATGGTGCTACCACAAGATAGTACGTGCGGGGGCCGGCGCCCGTTCGGCCGCGATTCAGTAGGATTGGGCCTGAGTCTCAGGGAGGAAGCGATGATCCAGGGCGTGCACGCGATGTTCTACACGACCGATGCGGAGGCCACGCGGGCCTTCCTGCGGGACCAGTTGCGCTTGACGGCCCACGACGTGGGGGAGGGCTGGCTGATCTTCGACGTGCCGGAGGCGGACATGGGCTGCCATCCCGCCGAGAAGCAGGGCCACGAGATCTCGTTTTACTGCAACGACATCGAGCTGACCGTGGCCGAGCTGCGCGAGCGGGGCGTCAGCATCA
>JAPUHK010000250.1 GCA_027297745.1 Planctomycetota bacterium
GCGGCGGCCGAGCGTGTTGCCCCGCTCGTCGCTGATCGTGAGCTCGACCCAGGCCTCGTTCGAGTCGTTCGTGCCGCCGGGGAAGGTGTGGCCCACGCCCACGGTGCGCACCACGACCTCGAACACGACCTCCTCGCCCTCCACGAGCACGGGCTTCGCGCGGTCGAGCGCGAGCACCCGCGCGCCGTCGCGCGTGCGCTGCAGGGCGAAGACGTCGATGCGCAGCTTGCGGTCGCGCAGGAAGGCGTAGATCTGCTCGCGCATCTCGGGGTCGCCGCGCAGGAACGGAAGCGCATCGTTGACCGCCAGGAACAGGTGCGAGCGCACCTTGCCGGCCTTGGCGGAGACGTCGGGCAGGCGCGCCTCGACGCGCGGCATGTGGCACTCCTGGCAGTTCTTCGGCTGGTCGGGCAAGTAGAAGGTGCCCGCGCTGCCGTGCGCCACGCCGCTGCTGAGCGAGGCGTCGAACTCGTCCTGCCCGCGCAGGTAGCGGTACCCGTTGACCGGCACGTCCAGCGAGACCTTGTGGCAGGCGGAGCAGAACACCGGGTCGCGGAAGAAGGGCTTGAGCATCTGCCGCTTGTGCACCGTCGGCTTGGACTTGATCAGCAGGTCCGCTGTCGCGCGGCCGAGGCCCGAGCTGTCGGTGTCGAACAGATACGGCGAGGGGCGCTCGTCGGCGATGTGGTAGCCGCCGTTGCCCTCGATGCCGTGGATGCTCTCGATCGCGTGGCAGGCCAGGCAGGTCAGGCCCGCCTGGCTCTCCGGCGTGAGGGGGTCGATCTCCTTCTCCATGTTGCCGGCCAGCATGATGGCGGGATCGTGGCAGCCCGCGCACCACTGCGAGGCCTTCTTCCCGCGCTCCTTGCGGAAACGCTCGACAGAGGCGCGGTAGAGCGGGTTGTTGAAGCTGGCGAAGCGGTGCGCCGAGCGTTTCCACTGCGCCACGATCTCGGCGTGGCAGCGGGCGCACGTCTGCGCCCCGAGCGCGGTGGTGGCGGCGAAGCCCAGGCGCTCGACGTCGGCGCGGATGCGCTCGAAGTCGCCGCGTTCGTTGCGCGTGATGATGCGCGCGGGGAAGTAGTTGCCGGAGTCCGTCGTCGTGCGCGACGGCCAGAAAGGCGAGGACGGATCGGGATAGTTGTCGGGCTCGAAGGGGATGAACGGGTCGCCGGCGGCCGCGTACGTCTCTCCGCCAGCTTCCCAGACGCGGATGGGATCATCCGGCAGCGTGGAGTGGTGGAAGCCGACCATGAGCAGGAGCAGTCCCGCGAACACGAGGCCCGCGCGCGCAAGGGCGCGCGGCGCCGGGCGGAAGTGACTGACCAGGCGGTGCGTCACGTAGACCGCAGGCGCCAGCACGGCCAGGATGCGGTGCGACCAGAAGATCCACCGGTGCTGCAGCGAGTTGGCCTCGGACAGGATGAAGATGCCGGAGGCGAACAGCAGGTACACGGCGAGCGCTAGCCCCCCGCCGCTTGCCGCCGCGCTGCGGTGCCAGAGCGCCTTGACGCGCCTCAGATGCCAGAAGATGAAGACCGTCGCCAGCACCAGCAACAGGCCGCCGACCGCGAGGTGGCTCAGCAACATGACCTGGTAGAAGACCGGCAGCACCTCTTCGCGGGGCTGGGAGACCACCAGGTAGGCCGAGTTGGCCAGGATGTACAGACCGAGCGCCAGAAGGAGAGAGAGAAGCCTCTTCTGGCCTCGGGTCAGGAGACTCGGCATGGGTCGGCTCGCATGCGCAACTAGAGTGCCGGTTCGGTGCACCCCGCGCCTGCCCTTTATAACAGCGGCGTCCTCAGGCACTTGCGAGCGCGTACCAACCGCTCAGAGCGTGCGCGGTCGCACGGCGGCCCCCCCTCAATGGTGGGCGGGGGGGGGTTGGCGGGCCATTGCGATGGCCGCAGGTCGTCCTCAGCGGGCCGAAACGACGACGATCAGCCGGGAGCCGCTGTGCCCCCAGGGCGCGGCCGAGCCGCGATCCAGGACCGTGCATCCCCCCACGGGGAAGCGCAGCACTTCGGCGAGGCCTCCGGACACGTGCTCGCGCGGGGCGTGCAGCATGCCGTTGGCCGCAGCGTCGTGGTTCTTGGCGCCTAGCGATTCGCGGTCGACCTGCATCAGGTGCAGGCTCATGTTGAGCTCGATCACGCGGCCGTCACGGCTCGGCAGCGGCCGCACGTTGACCAGCATGCCGCTGAAGACCTGGCCGATGACGGGGTCCGCGATGCGCGCCTCCTGCGCTACCTCGACGTCGTAGTCCGCCACGATGTTGCGCTCTGTACCCGCTGCGAAGCAGCCCCAGCGGCCGCGCATTACGTCGAACGCGACGCTCCTCAGCTCCAAGGCCGCGGAGGCGTTCCCGCCGAGACGCTCGATCACGGCCCGGTCGCGGTACGGTCCGGCGCCGGTGCGCTCGTGCTCGGGCACCGCGTAGACACGCACTTCGACGCGCGTGCTGCGCTTGGCGGCGTTCTCCAGCGCACGCACGGCACGCTGCACCTCCGTGGTCACCTCGGGGCTCTGGAGCACGAAGAGACCGGTGCCGATTCCGTTGAGTATCGCGTCGTCCTCCCACGACCTGGGCTGGACCGTAGAGCGCAGAAACTCCATCAGCTCCTCGAGCGTGCGCCCGCTCCACGGCTCAACGGGGATCAGTTTCGGGCTGACGAGGCGGCGCTGCTCCTCTTTCCGTTCCCACTTCCAGCCGACGCCGAACTGGTCGCCGCGGGAGGTAAGAAGGCCGACGTGCAAGTGGCTGAGCCGGTTGGGCGGCGTCGGCAGCTCCTCGCGGTGGGCAGTCACGAGCAGCGCCACCAGAGCCGGGCCCGAGCGTCCGTAGGGCCGCCTGGCCACCGCGGCAAGCGTGCGGCCGGACATGATCGCCCGGCTGGCGCAGATCGTCACGTAGTCGAACTTGGGCAGGTCGACCGTTCCGAGCTCGTCGCCTTCCAGACGGAAGGACTCGATCGGCTTGCGCACACGGCCGGCCTGCGCCAGCACGTTGAGTCCGATCTCGCCCCGCAAGTTCAGGAGCGACGGACGCACGTAACACAGGAAGCCCTCGGTGGCGACCTTCGTGATCGGATCCGCAACCTGCGCGGCTTGCGCGATCTCCACGTCGTAGTCGTGCAGGAAATGCACGCGCGTCGTGTTGCGCACCGCCACGCGCTGCGAGGGATAGGCCGACGTGCTGCCCGACTCGTGCAGGTTGCCTTCCTTGGCGGCCTCGGTCAAGAGCGCCGCAACCTGCTGCGGGTCCAGATAGCCCCCCTCGAGCGCGTTGAGAGTGCCGGCCGTGCGCAGCCGGTCGACGGACTCGTCGTCGAACGAGAGCAGGTGGCACTCGACGCGGATGCGCGTGCTGAGCTGGGCGGTGAGGTAGTCGACGAATGCGCCGATCTTCCCGTGGATGGCGGGCGTCGTTCCGAGCAGGATGCGGCCCTCGCCGCTGCTCGCTATGTAGGCGCCCTCGAGGACGTCCCAGCTCTCGGGCTCGATCACGGAGCTGATCAACTCGATCAGCAGGTCGATCTCGAGCACGTGGCGGCCCTCGATGTCCTCCCGTTCCCGTGGCGCGTACTTGCTGGGGCCGCCGATGCCGAAGTCCTGCATCGGGGCATCTTCGAAGTAGTTGGCCAACGCGCCTACGTCGTAGCTGCGATATTCGATCTCTTGGGCGGGCTCGTCCTGCGCCCCGGCGAGCGCCGGGAGAAGGCCGAGGCATACAGCCACAATGATTGCGGTTCTCATGAGTTTCTCCTTGCCGAAGCCGCACGGGGGCGCCCCCCCGCCTGGTCTGTCAAACCTTCGGTCTGCGTGCTTTCTTCCCTGCGTCCGGTTCGGCGGGGAACGGGATCTTCTCGTAGACACCACGCAGCGCCGGGTCCGCTTCGCCCTCCTCGAGGACGACGCGCACCAGGTGCCGGTCGAAACGACTCAGGGCCTGCAACACGTCTCGTTCACACTCCGGGCGCTGCCGCGCCAGCACGAACAGGCCGCGGACGGCCTCGGGCGCGCGGATGCGCCCAAGAGCGCGCACGACGGTCCGGGTCGTGTCGCGGTCGACGGCCAGCGCCTGCAGGGGCTCGACGGCCCCCACCTGCCCGGTCGCGCCCAGCGCGTCGATCGCTGCCCTGCGCACGTCGCGCTTGCCGGCGTGGCGGCTCAGAACGCTAACGGCGATGTCGTCCCGCCGGCCGACCGCACCGAGCACTTCGATCGCAAGCGGCCGCACCGCGGGATCGGAAGCCGCCCGGTCCAGCGCGGACACGCTGCGCCCGGTTCCGCAGACGGCGAGCCAGCGCAGCGCATCGACGCGCTCCGTGAAGCGTCCTTCGTCCAGCCGGCGCGCGAGGAAGCGCTCCGCATCCGGCGCGCCGGCAGCGAAGGCCGAGCCGAGCACCGGTTCGTGGGCGGCCGCCAGGAAGACCGACTCCAGCGCCTCCTCCGAGCCCAGCGCCACGAGCGCCCGCGCGGCGTCCAGCGCCACCTCGCTGCTCAAGAGCCTCTGCAGCTGCGGCAGCGCCTTGTGGTCGTGCAGGATCTGCAGCGCACGCACGGCGGCCCGCACGACGCGCGGGTCGCGATCGTCGAGCAACGCGCGCAGAGGCGGCATGTACTCGCTAGGTTTCCAGGTCAGGATCCAGCGTGCGGCGCTTTCGTCCAGGCGCAGCGCCAACGCCCGCGCTGCGATCTCCGGCTCCATCAATCCGAAGGCGCCGAGCAACAGCGCGCGCCGCTGCTCCTCGCGCTCCTGTTGCAAGAGCGTCTCCAGGGCATGGCAGGCGGGCACGCCGCCGATGCGCCCGATGGCGATGGCTATCTCTTCAGCCACGGGGGAGCGCGCGAACTTGCTGCTCAACGCCGTGAGCGCCTCCGGCTCCCCGAGCTCGCCGAGCGCAAGCACGGCCTCGTATTCGAGCTCCGGGCGCGCGAGGAGCGGGACGATACTGGCGGCGGCGTCCTCGTCCCGGAAGCGAACCAGCAGGTCGAGCGCGGCCAGCGCGTCTTCGGAGTAGGGCGAGTCGAGCATGCGCACGAGTGCGTTGCTCTGCACGCGCAAGCGCTCCTCCGCGCCCGGCATGCCTGCGTACTCGTCGCGCATGAGCTCGCGCACCTCGGAGAGTCGCAACGGCGACCCGAACAGGTTGACCAGCACCAGCGAACGCTCTTCCGGCGGCGCCGTGGGCGCGTTCGCCTCCGGCCACATCAGCACGAGGCTGCACAGGAGTACCGCGAACCCGCCGAGCAACGCGGGCCGCCAGCGGCGGCGGCGTACATCGACGGCGATCGAGCCCGCCAGCGCAGCATCCAGCATACGGATCTCGCCCAGCCGGCCCGCGCAGTCCGCGCAATGCACAACGTGCTCGCGCAGCTCCTGGTGGCGCTGCTTGTCCAGCTCACCGTCCGCCAGCAGGCAGAGGTCGCCGAATCCGGGACAACGTTCCGGCTTCATCGCCCCTCGACCTCCGCAGCGAAGCGGCGCAAGAGCTTCTTGCGCGCCTCGAGCAGGTTCATACGCACGGCGTCGCGGCCGACGCCCATGTTCTTCGCGATCTCGTCGTAGCTGAAGCCCTCGTGGATGCGCATGAGCAACGTCTCGCGCTGCCGCGGCGGCAGGTCCTGGATCGCGCTCATGACGCGGCGCACCGTGTCGCGTCCGCTCAGCTGCCGGTCGGTGTCCACCGTGACCCGCTCGGGCATGGTCATGCAGGCCCGCACGAGCCGTTTGGTGGCGCGCACCATGTCGCGATACGTGTTGACCGCGATGCGCGCAAGCCACGCGCGCAGCGGCGCCTCCCCGCGGAAACGGGCCAGCCCCCGGTGGGCGCTGATCAGCGTCTCCTGCACCACGTCTTCGGCGTCCTCGACCGTTCCACCCAGCCGCCGTATGAGGCTCAGCAATGCGGGGGAGTGGGCGCGGGCCAGCGTCTCGAACGCGGCGCTGTCGCCCTGCCGCGCGGCACGCAGCAGCGCGTCCTCGGACCGCTTTCCATCGCCGATGGACGGGGCGCCTGCAATCCCTTCCGACATCGCAAAACAAGACCCGGCTGCGACGACGATGGTCATATCCGGAGCTGCGGCCGGGCTCTTGTGAGCCCATCGTAAACCCTGAACAGGCGCCCCGCGCCCGGATGCGGCCGTAGGGTGGGGTAGGATCGGTTCCGATGGTCAAGGCGGCCCGCCGGCTCTACCGCGTTGAGGGCATGGACTGCGCCGAGGAGACGTCGGCGCTACGGCGCGAGCTCGAGCCGCTAAGTGGTGTGCAGAGCGTCTCTTTCGACCTCCTGCAGGGGCGCATGACTGTGGTCGCCGACGACGAGCAGGTGCGCGACGCCGACGTGGCGGCGGCGGCCGCCCGGGCGGGCCTGCGGGCGGAGCCCTGGACCGAGGCTGCCGGTGCGCGGCGCCTGCACCTGCGGGGCACCGTGCTCTCGGCGGCCGGGGTGCTCGGGGGCCTGGGCCTGAGCCTGGCCGGCGGGCCGGGTGTTCCCCTCTATGCGCGCGGCGTGTATGCGCTCGGCGTGGTGGCGGGCCTGTGGCAGGTGCTGCCAAAGGCACTGGCCGCGCTCAGGCGGCTGCGCCCCGACATGAACCTGCTCATGTGCGTCGCGGTGGCGGGCGCGATGGCGCTGGACGAGTGGTTCGAGGCGGGCACCGTGGCCGCGTTGTTCTCCTTGTCGCTGACGCTGGAAGCGTGGAGCGTCGGCCGCGCGCGACGCGCCATCGGGACGCTGCTGGAGCTCGCGCCGACGGAAACGACGCGGCTCGAGGGCGGGCGCGAGGTCAGCGTGCCCGTGGACCAGGTCCGCGCGGGCGATCGCGTGCTCGTCAAGCCAGGCAGCCGCGTGCCGCTCGACGGCACGATCGTGAGCGGCGAGACGGAAGTGGACCAGTCGCCGGTCACCGGCGAGAGCCTGCCGGTGCCGAAGGGACCGGGCGATTTCCTGTATGCCGGCAGCGTGAACGGCAGCGCGGCGGTGGAGCTCGCAGTCGACCGGCCCGCGTCCAACAGCACGCTGGCGCACATAGCGCGACTCGTGGAGGAGGCGCGCGAGCAGAGCAGCTCCAGTGAGCGTTGGGTCGAACGTTTCGCGCGCGTGTACACGCCGGCCGTCATGCTGCTGGCGCTTCTGGTCATGTTGCTGCCGCCGCTGCTGTGGGGTGAGCCGTGGGGCAGGTGGACCTACAGCGCGCTGGTGCTGCTCGTGATTGCGTGCCCGTGCGCGCTCGTGATCTCGACGCCGGTCAGCATCGTCGCGGGGCTCACGTCGGCCGCGCGGCACGGCGTGCTGGTCAAGAGCGGCCGGCATCTGGAAACGCCGGCCCGCTTGCGCGCCTTCGCCTTCGACAAGACGGGCACGCTGACGTGGGGGCGGCCGAAGGTGGTGGAGGTCGTGCCGCTCGACGGACATACGGAAGAGGAGCTCCTGGCGCGCGCAGCCGCCGTGGAAGCGCGCTCGGAGCACCCGATCGCGCAAGCGATCTTGTCGGCCGCGGAGGAACGCGGTGTCGAGGCCGTGGCCGCGACCAATGTGCGCGCCGTCAGCGGGCGCGGTGCCGAGGGCTCGTTCGACGGCCGGCCGTTCTGGGTGGGCTCGCACCGCTGGCTCGAGGAGCGCGGCCGTGAGACGGAGGACGTGCATGCGCGCATCGAGGCGCTGTCCGGCGCCGGCCGCTCGGTAGTCGTGGTGGGCAACGACCGTCACGTCTGCGGGCTGCTTGCCGTGGCGGACGAGGTGCGGCCGGACGCCGCGCAGGTGGTGGCCGCGCTCAAGCAGGCCGGCATCGTCGTAGCCATGGTCACGGGCGACAACCGCCCCACCGCGCTTGCGATTGCGGAGGCGACGGGCATAGACCGGGTCGAGGCGGAAGTGCTGCCCGAAGAGAAGGTGGCGGCGATCGCGGCGCTCGAAGAGGAATACGGCTGCGTGGGCATGGTGGGCGACGGCGTGAACGACGCGCCCGCGCTGGCGCGCGCCACTCTCGGCGTGGCCATGGGTGCGGCCGGAACGGCTGTGGCGATCGAGACGGCGGACGTCGCGCTGATGTCCGACGACCTGCAGAAGCTTCCCTGGCTCGTGCGCCACTCGCGCCGCACGCTCGGCATCATCCGCCAGAACGTCGTGGCCTCGCTGGCGGTCAAGGCGCTGTTCGTGGTGCTGACCTTCGCGGGGCCGGCCTCCTTGTGGTCCGCCATCGCCGCCGACATGGGCGTCTCTTTGGCGGTCGTCTTCAACGCCCTGCGGCTGCTGCACGACTAGCGCAGGTCCAAGCACGGTGTTCCGGCCGGGCTCCGCCGCAGACCGGACGGTGCGGCACGCGTGCCGCACACAAGTCACTACGGCCAATCGTGTTGCGGCTGTTACATGCGGTAACTGTTACTCTCTGGGTGGTGTTTCAGCCGGGCGTGGTGACCGCAGCGTTCGTGGGTTACGCGGTCCTGTTCGGGGTGCAGTGGTGCTTCGGCTCGTGGGTGGGCCCGCTCACGCGCTGGGCCGGTCCTGCGGCGGCGCTCGCGGCGAGCGCGTTGGTGCTGGTGGGCCTACGCCGCCGGCGCCGCAAACAGCGCCACTTTTGGATCTGGTGGTCCGGCCCGATGTTGTTGGGCGCCTTCGTCGCCGTCTATTGGTTCTTCGTGAAGGACGAGCGCTGGTACATCGAGGACACGGCACAGAACGCGGCGCAGCTATGGGCCTACATCACGGTCACGGTAGTGATCATCCGCTTCGCCGCGAAACGCCTCGGCGGACGGTCCAAGAGAGAGTGAAGGAGCCCAACCTGGCGTCTGGCGTCGCTCGCGCCAGATCCGTCGCGCGCTTTGCGCCGCGCGGCGGATGCGTGCGAACCAAGGGATCAAAAGCCGGACGCCCAGAAGAAGAAGAAAAAGAGGAACGCGGCGATCCCGAGCACGCACACAGCGACCGTCACCGCGTCTTCGGTGTTGAAGCGGCGCCACAGAGACGTCTCACGAAGCCGCCGGAGCCGTGCCCGCAACCCGCGCCGCAGCTTCGGACCGGCCGGCTTCTCGAAGTCCGGCTTCTTCTTCCGGCGCTGCCGCCACTTCCGGCGAATCTGACCGACGCTGAGCACCGCCTTCCTGATCCGCCCCCAAGAGTCCATCTCGCCGACCATTACGACCCCGACATCCAGTGGCCCAGGTAGACGGCGGAGGCGACGGCTAGGGTCGAGAGCACGACGACCGCGACGATGTTTGACGTCATCGGATGGGACCAGCGGCCTTCGCGGTAGCGGCGGAAGCGTGCTCGCAAGCTGCGCTCCAGCTTCGGTCCGGCCGGCGGCTCGTGTTTGGGGCGGAACTTGCGGCGGCGGTCCTTGCGGCGGAACACGCGCACGACATTCAGCGCAGCGCGCCCGAGGCGATACATGACCTCGCTGCCGTGCGCCGACATCACAGCACCGCGATCGTGGCCACGGCCACCACGACGACCCAAACGCCCACCACGACCCAGTACAACTTCCCCGCGACGACTTCGAGCAGGGGAGCCTTCGTCTCGCTCATCTCATCCCCAGAAGCAGCTCACTGCAGCAGCCCCGCGAACATGCTCGCGATGGCCCGGCTCACCAACCAAGATAGCCACTCGTATGCGGCGTAGACCAGGGCTGCAGCCAAGAGGAGGTAATACGCCCACTTGGACACTGTCCCGTCG
Source organism: Planctomycetota bacterium (assembly GCA_027297745.1). Taxonomy (GTDB): domain Bacteria; phylum Planctomycetota; class PLA2; order PLA2; family PLA2; genus JAPUHK01. The sequence goes on from JAPUHK010000250.1 coordinate 9,678, forward strand.
GTCCGCCGGCGCTGCAGACCGCGGCCGACAACGAGCACGGGGCCAGCCGGCTTGCTCTCCATCATCCCCCCAGAAGCAGCTTGAACGTGGTGTAGAAGACGCCCAGGGCCAGGGTGAGATAGATGGCCCAGCTAAATGGGGCGGTGATGTCGGCCCGGCGCCGGTTCAGTCCGCGGCCGGCGACGAGCTTGGGACCTACCGGGCGTTCCGATCCTCCGCGGTGGCGCCGCCTCTTAGCCGGCCCGATCCTGTCGGCACTACGCCGGATGTTGGCGGCCCAGCCGGCGCCACCAGCTCCCAAGTTGCTGCCAATGCCCCACATGCCCTCCATTGTCGCACGCAGACGCAGTGCATTCGCTGCACGCGCGCACAACATGTAGGGTGCCGATGCGCGTCTTGGACCCGAAAACGGCTTCAGGACGCGATTTCGCCGAGGCGGCGAATGGAGACGACGTGCGCTTTCGGAACCAGAATGCGATCGTGCTTCTTGAACACGCCCACCATCGCCGCGCGCTTGATGTACTCCTCTTTCGACGCCGTGCCCTCGCCTTCCTCGTGCACGTCGGCATCGAGCAGGATCACGCCCTCGTCCGTCACCTCATCGCAACGGCCGACGAAGACTTGCGCGCCGTTCGTGTCGACCACGACCGTGATGCCGTGCAGCTCGCCCTTGTCGTTGTGAAAGGTGCCCACGGCTAACCCGCGCAGTGCTCGTTGAAGACCTCGCGCAACTCCGCGGCGATGTCTTCGGGCATGCGGCCCTCCACCCGGTGGCGGGGCAGGAAGAAAGCGATCTCGCCCCCCTTCCACAGCGCTATGGAGGGGCTCGAGGGCGGGAAGTCCGCGAACTTGCTGCGGGCCTGGGCGGTTGCCTCGACGTCCTGGCCGGCGAACACGGTGCCCACCAGGGCGGGACGGTTCTCGTTCTGCAGCGCCAGGCGCACCGCAGGGCGTGCCGACCCGGCCGCACAGCCGCAGACCGAGTTGATGATCAGCATCTTGGTCGGCGCCTCGTCCGCCATGAAGGCGTCCACGTCGGCGGGAGTCATGAGCTCCTGCACGCCGATCGAGGTGAGCTCCTCGCGCATCGGCTGGACCATTGTGGGGTCGTACGGCATGTTCGGGGTGGTCTCCTTCTCTGCCACCATTCTATCTCTCCGGCAAGGCGCAGCACCCGCTTAGCGCTCCAGCGAGCTAGAGTCCGCGCCAGAGCCCAACTCCAGCGCCTGCGCCCCCCGCCCGAGAGGCCTTCGAGAGGCCAAGGCGAAGGCTGAGGCTAAGGGACTGGCTGGCACCTTCCGATGATGGGGCGGAAGTGCGGCTCTTCGGCAAAACCCCTCCCGGCCAGGAGCCGCCCGTCACCGAGCTCTTGCGGCACCTGTCTCACGGACGCTTCGAGCAGGCGCTGAAGGCCTTCAAACGCAAGGATTCCGGACCGGTCATGCCTCCCCACGCACTGCGCCGGCTCGGCCGTTGGTGCGCGGGCCACGACCGGCTCAAGGATGCCGAGCAGATCTTGCGCACGTTCTTGGTCCTGTACCCGGAACACGACGACCGGGCCCTTCTCATGCTGGACCTGGCCAAGGTGTTGAGCGGGCTCGGCAAGCGCGGCGCGGCGGCCGAGATGGCCCGGCAGGCCGAGGAGGCGCGCCGCCCGAAGCGCGAAGAGCAAGCTGCGCACGTCAAGGCCAAGGTCGCCACCTTCAGCCAAGGGTCTGTCTGAGAACTCCTTTGGATTCGGCCGGCTGCGACGGCGCCTGGCTGTGTCGCAGAAAGACCCTGGGCGCGCGATCTGTAACCTGTTCGTGGCCCGGTATAGGCTGCGGGGCGTGAACGATCTGCTGCTCCGCGCGCTCAATGAGCAACCCGTGGAGCGCGTCCCCGTTTGGATCATGCGGCAGGCCGGCCGCTATCTCCCGGAGTACCGGGCCGTGCGCGAGAAGGTGGACTTCCTCACCTTGTGCCGCACTCCCGAGCTGGCCGCGGAGGTCACCCTGCAGCCCGTCCGCATCCTGGACGTGGACGCGGCCATCCTGTTTTCGGACATCATGGTCCCCCTGCTGCCGGCGGTGCCGGGCATGACCTACGCGCCCGGCCCGCAGCTGCCGCGCGCGATCACGAGCCCCGACGGGCTGAAGCCGCCCGAGGCCGTCAAGGAAGTCGGCTTCGTCTGCGACGCGATCCGCATCCTGCGCCGCGAGCTGGACGTGCCGCTGATCGGTTTCGGAGGCGCTCCGGGCACGCTGGCGACGTATCTGGCGGAGGGCGGTTCGGCCAAGCACTTCGCGGGACTGCGCCTGTTGATGAACCGCGATCCGGGACAGGCCCACGCGCTGCTCGAGTGGCTGGAGCAGATCACGCTGCTCTACCTGAAGATGCAGGTGGAGGCGGGTGCACAGGTGATCCAGATCTTCGACTCCTGGGGCGGCGAGCTGAGCCGGTCCGACTTCGACGAGTTCATGGCGCCGGGGCTGCAGCGCATCATCGCCGCGCTGAAGACGGATGGCGTGCCCGTGATCTTCTTCGCCCGCGGGCCGTTGCGAGACGTCGGCGCCACCGCCTACAGCGTCGACTGGACGGTCGATCTCGCGGCGGCGCGCGCCCGGGGGCCCGTGCAGGGCAACTTCGACCCGGCGATCCTGTTCGCGGACCCGGCCACGGTCGCGGACAAGGCGCGCGCGATGGTGGCGCCGCTGGCGCGCACCGGCTACGTCGCGAACCTGGGCCACGGGATCCTGCCCGAGACGCCGGTGGAGTGCGCGCAAGCCTTCGTGCGCGCGGTGCAGGAGACGCCGTGTCTCTGAGGCGCTAGCCCGTGCGCATCGCGGTCCTCGGAGGCGGCATCGCAGGGCTCACAGCCGCGTTCCATCTGCAGCAGGAGCACGACGTGGTCCTGTTCGAGGCGTCGGACCGCCTCGGCGGCAACGTGCACACGGAGGAGATCGGCGGCTGCCTCGTGGAGTGGGGGCCGCAAGCGTTCTTGGACAACGAGCCGCGTACGTTGGAGTTGGTCGAGCGTCTCGGTCTGAAGGACCGGCTCGTGCGCCCCACCGATGAGGCGGCACGGCGTTTCGTCTGGCGCGACGGAAAGCTGCGCGCGCTGCCGCTCAAGCCGTGGCAGTTCCTGTTCTCGAGCTGCCTGCCGTTCCGGGCGCGCATGCGCGCGCTGCGCGAGCCCAAGGCCCCCGGCCCGCCGGAGCGCGACGAGTCCGTCTACGACTTCGCCGCGCGGCGCATCGGGCAAGGCGCAGCCGAGATCCTGGTCGACGCGATGGTAAGCGGCATCTGGGCCGGCGACCCGCGGCGGCTGAGCGTGCGCAGCGCGTTCCCGAAGCTGCACGCGCTCGAGCGCGACTACGGATCGCTGATCAAGGGGGCCAAGGGCCGCGGGTTCGGCCCCAAGGGCGTGCTCACGTCGTTCGACCGCGGCATGCAGGTGTTGATCGACGCGCTCGGGGAGCAGGTGGATGCGCGTCTGGCGGCGCCGGTCGAGCGCGTCGACTTCGACGGCTTCGATTACGTCGTGAGCACGATTCCCGCGCCGCGCCTGGCGGAAATCTCCCGCGGCGAGCTGTCCGAGCTCTTGCAGCGCATCCCGACGGCACCGCTTGCCGTGGTCGCCCTCGTGCTGCGCGAGCCGGTGCGCGTGCCGCACGCGTTCGGCTTCCTGGCGCCGCACGGCCAGGGGCTGCGCATCCTGGGCACGCTCTACGAGTCATCGATCTTCCCGGGCCGGGCGCCCGAGGGGCTGCGGCTCTACCGCGTCATGATCGGCGGCCGGCGCGATCCGGAAGCCGTGCAGCTCGACGACGGCGAGCTGGAGGGGATCGTGCTCGACGACCTGGGGAAGGTGTGGGGCTTCGCGCCGCAACCGGAGGCCGTACACATCTTCCGCCACCAGCTCGGCATCCCGCAGTACGAGGTCGGACACCAGGAGCTGCTGGAGCAGATCCATGCGCATCTCACGGCTAACTTCCGGATCGCGGGCTCCAGCTTCCACGGCGTGTCCGTGAACCTGTGCGTCAAGGAAGCGCTGGAGTGGTCACCCTGATCCTCATCGCCCATCGCCCTATCGCCCCCGAGCTGCTTACCTACTTCAACCCGAGCCCCGCGCGCCAGTCTTCGGCGCGGTCGCCGAAGCGCTTGCCGGTCGTCTTCTCGAGCGCCTTGCGGGCACGCACCACGTCGATCTCGGTCTTGGCGCGGCCGAGCGCGATCACGAGCGGCTCGATGGCCCGCTTGTCGGGCTGCTGCACGAAGTAGAAGCAGATGTTGCCGTCCTGCGTGGTTCCTTTGCGTAGCAGGGCACACAGGTGCTCCACGAGGCCCGGCATCTGTCCGCGCACCAGCGCAAGCTGCGCATAGAAGGCCACCCCCTGGGGCGCCTCCGCGACACCCCGCACCAGTGCGGCGGACGACTTTGCCGTCTTGATCTTCTCGAGCGTGAAAGCGCACTGGTAGCGACGCGTGATGTCGACGCGCTCGTCGAGCAGCAGCTCGAGCAGAGCGGGCACGGCCTCATCCTGCAGCCCTTCGAGCCCCTGCGGCGCGAAGTAGCCCTCGGGCGCCTCGGAGCGCGCAAGCTTCTTCGCAAGCGGGATCGCGGCCGGCCCGAGCGCCTCTCCGAGGTTCGAGATCGCGTAGCGCTTGTCCTCGACGCTCCCGTTCGCCGCGACGTCCTTGAACAAGGAAGCGTCTACCCGAGCCCCTGCCCTGCGCAAGGCCACGACCGCGCGCAAGCGCAACGCCGGCGGTTCCTTGGGATCGACGGCGACTTCGCGCACGACTTCCACGAGCCCCTTCGGCTTGCGGCGGCCGGCGGTCTCGATGGCTGCCATGCGTTCCGCGAGCGTGCCCTGCTTCACGCGCTCCAGCAGGACTTCGTCCTTGGCGCCGGCGACTGCCCCGGTTTCGAGGTCGATCTCCCGCGTGATGCCCGTCACGGACACGACGACCACCTTGCCCCTGCGCTCGTTGATCCACCAGCCCTTGTTCCACCACACCGAGCCGACGGTCGGCGTGAACTTACGGATCTGCGCATTGGTGAACAGGTCCATGAGGTTGACGCGCCAATGCACCGCGCCTTTGCCGTCGATCAACGCCACGCAGTCGGCCCTGCCCATGTTGCCGTAGCTTTCGAACAGCACTGCCGAAGGCTCGGTGTCGAGCAGCTTGACCTCGACCGGCAGTTGCGAGTGCGTGCCGCGTACGAGCAGCTTGTCGCCGGGCTGCCGTTTGCGCGGCCGCAGCGCCTCGTACAGCTCGTAGGCCATCTGGTCGCCCGGCGCCCGCGTAGCCCGGGTGACCATGTAGTACTTGCCCTGTTTCGAGAAGGCCACGCGCTCCCCGTAGGGCATCCACGTGTCCGCCAAGCCGGCGGCGGCCAGTAGGGCGAGCGCGAGCAGGAGACGTACCGGGCCCAGCATCACCAACTCGAACGGCACCGAGGCCCGAAAGGTTACAGGGTCAGCCGATGGTGAGCTCGCCGGCGGGCGCCTGAAAGTCGACTCCCTTGTGGGACCCGTCGCAGAAGGGTTTTTGGGCCGAAGCACCGCAACGGCACAGCGCGATGAACTCCTGCTCCTGCGTGTCTTCCCCGCCCTCGTAGCTGTGGACGCACTTGCCGCCGGTCTCCACCAGCAGCGGGCCGTTCGGGCGCGCTTTGATCTTCATGGGATCTTCGTCGCAGAAAGCCGGGCCGCTTTCAAGGGGGCGCCGCGGCACCCAGGGTTCGTTTGAGAATCCATCGTCAGGACCGAGGGCGGAGGCGAGGACGAGCCTGGCGGCGTCGCGTCCCCGACGCCGTCTAGGCGGGCGCGACACAGCCAGGCGACGCCGCAGCCGGCCGAATCCAGATGGGTTCTCAAACGGACCCTAGACGGACACCCGGACCGCCGGTACCCGCGGCGGTAGGATGGTGCGTCATGCGGGTCCTGCTCCTGTTGCTCTCGGCTGCCGCGTTCGCGCACGCCGGGCTCGACAGGGAGCTGACGCTGCCTCCGTACCCGGGGCAGCTGGGAACCGGCGCGGCCCCGGGAGCGGTGTCGCGCTACGCGGAGTCGCTTGCACTCGTCGTCGCGCGCATCACGGCCGACCCGGCGGACGTCGCGGCGTGGGAGCGCCTGGCCGAGTTGTGCGAGCCGTTGAATCGTCTCGACCCGCTCACAGGGCAGCTCGAAAAGGAGCTCGAGCGTATGCCGGACTCCGCCAAGCACAAGCCGGGCATGCGCCGTCTGCTCGGCCATGTGCTGGTGCGGCGCGTGCAACCCTTCAGCAGCATTCGGCTCGGCAACAACGTCATCTTCTGGCCCGGCAACGTGAACCCGGCCGACCTGCGCAAGAGGGCGCTTCCGCACTTGCGCGCCGCGGTGGCGCACGACCCGCGCGACCTGCGCAGCCTGAACGAGCTCGAGGAGTGCCTCGAGGCGCTCTACGGCTCGGAGGCGCCGCAGCACATTCGGGACGAGCTGGCCAAGATCAAGGAGCTGCTCGTTCCGCTGCGGAGGCTCGATCAGCACAAGAGAGTCAAAGCGCGGCTCCCCACAGAGCTCGACCTGGCAGCGGAGGTCGAGATGCTGCTCGGACAAGCCGCCGACCTGGAGCAGCGCGAGCAGGACCCCGACCACGAAGCGGCCTTCGCCCTGCGCAAGCGCGCGTTGGTGACGGCCTTTTGCAGCAACACCTTCCCGTTCGACACCGGTGAAGCACTCGCGGAGATCTACGAGCCCGTCTCCCTGCTGGCCGGTTCCGAGTTGGTCCAGCGTTGCTTGACGCGCACGTACCTCAACCGGGACGGCATCACCAAGATGGTGCCCCCCAGAAACTACACCGCGTCCGAGGATGATCAGCGCGACGTGCTGGTGGACTTGCTCGGGCGCCGGACGGATGCGGCGAACGCCGCGCTACTCGCGCTCGTGCGTGGCAGCGCTCGGCCCACCCCGGTCGTGGACGAGGCCCTGCACGGGCTGGCACGCGCCAATGCCGAGGTGATCCGCAAGCGCCTGCCGGCGCTCGTGGAGGCGGCTTTGTTCGCGGAAGCGCGCGAGAGCTTCCCGCCCTACGGCAGCCGCCTGCTCGTGCAGCTTGCGGGCGAGATGCGGCTCAGCGAGGCGGCGCCGACGCTGGTGAGCTACCTGAACGACGACCGCGGCCTGGCCTGTCCAATGGACGCGGCGCGCGCGCTCGGCGCCATAGGCCGCGCCGAGGATCTGGGCGCGCTGCTGGCCGTGGCGCGCGACAAGTCCCGCGACGTCCACTTCCGGCGCGCGGCCACGGAGGCCGCCGGCCGCATTGACGTAAGCGTGCTGGCGGCCGGCGACGACCCGCTGCAGGACGACCCGCTGCTCGCCATCGCCTGCGCTGCGGCACGCATCCACCACGGCGCCGACGCGGCCGCACGCGGCGCGCTGCTGACGGCGCTCACGGACAAGTACGTGGCGCCGGCGGCGGCGGATATCTGCGCGCGGCTCGGCCTGAAGGAAGCCGTGCCGGTCCTGAAGGACGCGATCGTCGCCCGCAACGGGGACTACGCCAGCGTCGACATGTCGCACGCACTCGTTAGGCTGCGCGCGGCCGACCAATAGTCCGCCTGCCGACGGACCCAACGAACGGAGGAGCGCACGTGACAAAGGCGAAACTCTATGGACTGACGTTGCTGGCCGCGGGACTGCTCGCGCTGCCGCTGTTTCTGATCCACCCGCGTACGGCCGAGGGCGCGGAAGGCGCGCGCGGCTGGACGGTCATGCAGGACGGCCGCGAGGCGGTCTACAACGTCAGCGACCGGTGGACCGGCAACGCGGTCGGCAACAGCTTCCTGTTCAAGAACGAAGCTCAGGGCCTGCGTGTGAGCTATTTCGGCTCGTTCCAGGTCATCCATCGCGAGAAGGGCACCTAGAGGACCGGTCGCGCGCGCGTCCCGTGGTGCTCACTGGACCTCCCAGTAGGCGAACTGGTCGCCGTAGAGGGCGCAGCAGCCGACGTTCCCGAAGATGTCGAAGCCGTCGAGGAACCAGTCGATAGCGGCATCGTAAGTGGCGCGCACGTCCGGATCGTCGATGAACGCTGCGCCGTCGCCGAAGCCGGGCTCGATGCCCGCGCGCGGACGTCCGGGTGCAGCGAAGAACAGGCTCACGTCGCACAGCGTGGCGCCGAGGTCGCACACGCCCTCCACGGAGTACTCCACGTCCCAGGCGCCCGGGCCTAAGCGCACGGCACGCAGATACACCTCGAGGTCGACCACCGTCGGACGTCCGGTGAGGGACGCCTCGCCCTCGTAGTAGATGAGGTAGGCCAGGTCGACCACGTCTGCGTTCGTCGTCCCGAAGCTGAAGAGAAGCGGATCCGCGACGGCGACCCCGTCCTCGTCGACGTAGAGCGAGACCTCGCCCGAGCCGAATCCGAGCCCCACGCGGTCTTCCAGCGGCAACGCGTAACGGACCGTGAAGCCGTTGCCGGGACGGGGGCGTTCGAGCACCTCGTCCGGGAACACGAGGTCGCCCACGAAGGCGTTGTCGGCGGCCTGGAGCGGCACCGTCATCAGGTCGACGACGTCTTCGGCGAGGTAGTCGGCCTCGAGCGCGCTGAGCGCCAAGTGCCCGTGGCCGAGGTCGTGACCGCAACCCGCAAGACCGACGAGAAAGAGCAGACTGAAAGCCAAACTGCGCATGAAGCGGCGCCTCCTTCCGGGACCCGCGTGGGGCCCGCTACGGAGAAAGCACCACTCGTGCCAACACCCGCTCCCGCTCCCGCTCCCCTTCCCACTCCCGTTCTTGCGGGGTTTCCGTTGTACGTAACTTGGGACATGTCCCGCCCAGGGGGCAGGAGTGTCCTGCTGCATACCAACGCGGTCCCCGAACCGGGACGTTAGGGCCGGAACGTCACGCGCTCGAGGATGCCAGCCGCAACGGGCAGCACGTCCTCGGAGGCGGCGGCCGGCATCAGCACGCCGCAGCTCCAGCCGGGACGCGCGCCGTGCTTCTCGGTGGTCCGGGCCGGCGCGTAGAAGGTGACCATCAGCAGCAGGTCGTCGCCCTGCCTCTTCTCCACGTGGCGCGTCTTGCGCCGCACGCCGAGGAAACGCAGCGTCTTGCCTTGCTTGCCCGCGGTCTGCGGAGGCTCGACGCCGGGGGGCAGCCGCTCGAGCACGATCGTCGTCGTGCGCTTGCCCACGACCGGCCCGACCAGCGCGACGACCTGCTGCGTGTCCTCAGCCAGCACCCATCCGGGCGGCGCCTCCAGCTGCAGCCCCGCGGCGGTCTTGTGCTTGGTCCATTTCACGTGGATCGAGCCCTCGATGATGTCGTATGCGCCCGCAGGAAACTTGCCGGAGATCGCGCTCAGCTCGAGGCTGAAGAACTTGTCGCCCATGCGCACGACCGTCAGGCGGCCCCGGCCCGTGCCCCCGTCCTGCTTCACGCTCAGGCCGAAACGCATGGCGGGGAAGGCGCCCAGCTGTTTGCGCTTCTGCGCCGTCACGGTGCGGCCCTCCGCGGCGCCGAACGCGGCGGCCACGTTGTCCGCCATGACCTCCAGCGTCACGGGCGAGGCGCCCAGATCGCGCAGCACGCCGTACGGCCGCACGCCGCCCAGCTCCGGCCCCCGGATCAGCGCCACCTCTCCCCTCTTCTTGCCCTCCTCGAGCTCCCAGCCACCGGGGGCGCGCAGTCCGACTCCGTGCTTGTCGGACCATAGCTCCGCCTTGCCGCCGGCGAGCATCAGGATCAGGGCGAGGGCCGCGCGCGTCATCCCCTCCAGCCTAGGGTCTGTCTGAAAACCCGTCTAGATTCGGCCGGCTGCGGCGTCGCCTGGCTGTGTCGCACCCGCACAGGCGGTGTTTCGAAGACCACCTGGATTCGCCCTGCAGCGAAGCCGTGATGCTCAGACGCTCCTCCTTGACGACTCTCATGGAGTCGCCTGCGTCGTCGCTTGCTCGCCTGACGGCTCCGGTGCCTGGGCTCGGTCCTGACGGTGGCCCTCGAAACACAGCCTGAGCGTATCTCTCCGTTGATACGACGTCGGGGACGCGACGCCGCCATGCTTGTCCTCGCGTTCGGCCTCGGTCTAACGACGGGTATTCGGACAGACCCTGGGGAACCGGGCCCAAGAAAAAAGAGGGCCCCGAAGGGAGCCCTCGTAACGGTCGAACAGGGATCGCCGCGGACTAGAAGCCGCCCATGCCGCCCATGCCGCCCATGCCACCCATGCCGCCCATGTCGGGGGCGCCTGCCCCTGACTTCTTCTTATCCGGGATCTCCGCCACCATGGCCTCGGTGGTCAGGAGCAAGGAGCTGATCGAAGCAGCGTTCTCGATCGCGGAGCGCACCACCTTCGTGGGGTCGATCACGCCCGCCTTCATGAGGTCCTCGTAGACTCCGGTCGCGGCGTTGTAGCCGAAGTTGCCGTCCGACTCGCGGATCTTCTGGAGCACGATGCTGCCGTCCACGCCCGCGTTCTCGGCGATGAAACGCACCGGGAACTCGACGGCGCGGCGCACGATGTTGATGCCGAGCCTGGTGTCCTCGTCCGCCGCCTCGAGCTTGTCGAGGCCCGCGACGGCGCGCACCAGCGCGACACCGCCGCCGGGCAGGACGCCCGACTCGACCGCTGCTCGCGTGGCGTGCAGCGCGTCCTCGACGCGCGCCTTCTTCTCTTTCATCTCCGCCTCGGTAGCGGCGCCCACGTTGATCTTGGCCACGCCGCCCGACAGCTTGGCGAGACGCTCCTGGAGCTTCTCGCTGTCGTAGTCGGAGGTGGTGTCCTCGATCTCGTGCTTGAGCTGGGCGATGCGGCCCTGGATGTCCTTCGCGCTGCCGGCGCCCTCGATCAGCGTCGTGCTGTCCTTGTCGATAGTGACCTTCTTCGCGCGCCCCAGGTCGTCGAGCGTGATGTTCTTCAGCTCGATGCCGAGGTCCTCCAGGATCGCCTTGCCGCCGGTGAGGACGGCCAGGTCGCGCATCATCTCCTTGCGGCGGTCGCCGAACCCGGGAGCCTTGACGGCGGCCGCGTGGAACGTACCGCGCAGGCGGTTCACGACCAGCGTGGCCAGCGCCTCGCCCTCGACGTCCTCTGCGATCACCAGCAGCGGCTTGCCCGACTTCGAGATCTGCTCCAGCACCGGCAGCAGGTCCCGCACGCTCGAGATTTTCTTCTCATGGATCAGGATGTACGGATCCTCGAGCACGGCGGTCATGTCCTCGGCGTTCGTAACGAAGTGGGGGCTCAGGTAGCCCTTGTCGAACTGCATGCCCTCGACCCACTCCACCTCGGTCTTGAGGGTCTTGCCCTCCTCCACCGTGATCACGCCGTCCTTGCCCACACGCTCCATCGCATCGGCGATTATGTCGCCGATCGCGGGGTCGTTGTTGGCGGCGATGGCGCCGACCTGGGCGATCTCCTCCTTGCCGGAGACCTCGCGGCTCATCGCCTCGAGGTTCTTGACCAGCGCGTCCACGGCCGAATGGATCCCGTTCTTCACGGAGATCGGGTTGGCTCCGGCCGCGACGCTCTTGAGCCCCTCCTCGAACACGGCCTCGGCCAGGATGGTGGCGGTGGTCGTGCCATCGCCGGCCACGTCGGAGGTCTTGGAAGCGACCTCCTTCACCATCTGGGCGCCCATGTTCTCGTAGGGATCCTCCAACTCCACTTCCTTGGCGACCGTGACGCCGTCCTTGGTGACGGTCGGGCTGCCAAAGGACTTCGCGATGACTACGTTCCGTCCGCGCGGGCCCAAGGTGACCTTGACGACGCGCGCCAGCTTGCGGACGCCCTGGCGGATGCGCTCACGGGCTTCCTGATCGAAGAGAATGCGTTTGGCGGGCATGATCAGGCCTCCACCACACCGAGGATGTCGTCTTCGCTGATGAGCAGGAGCTCATCGCCCTCGAGCTTGACTTCGGTGCCGGCGTAGGACGAGAAGATCACGCGGTCCCCCGACTTCACCTGGAACACCTTGTGATTGCCGTCCTTCTGGATCTCGCCCTCGCCCACCGCGATGACCTCGCCCTCCTTGGGCTTCTCCTTCGCGGTGTCGGGCAGGACGATGCCGCCCTTCGTCTTCTCCTCGGCCTCCAGTCGCCGGACCAGGACGTTCTGTCCCAGCGGCCGAATCTTCGCTTTTGTCATTTCGCTCTCCATGAAAACGTTTACTTGTTCGTTGCGTCGTCCCACCCGAACCGGCCGGCCAGCTCGTGCACCGCTCTCAGCAGCACGTCGAGCCGCGGCGGCTTGTTGAGCACCGTGTAGACGCCCGCGTCCAGGAGCCGCACCAGGGTGTCCTTGGAGCGCTCCCGGCTGAGGAAGATGGCTTCCACGCCGTCGTACAGCGACGTGATCAGGCGGAACGTCTCGATGCCCGTCAGATCGTTGAGATTGGTGTCGAGGATCGAGATGCCCACTCCCCGGTTGCGCACGACCTCCACCGCCTCGGCTCCGCTGCGGGCGCCGAAGGCCGTAAAGCCCTCGTTGCGGAGCGCCGACGTGAGCCGGTTGCGGCTCTGATCATCCTCATCCGCGACGAGAATCGAGCGGGGAAGCGTCGCCATCATGGGTTGTTCGGGTCCCTAGAAGGGAACTGCAATACCAAGCGCAGTGCCAATCCCACTCGCATGCGCACAACAAACTGGGACACAACGACTTACGCCAGATCGCCGAATCCGGCGGGGTAGCCGGCGGGTGCCAAATTGTCCCCGGGGACCCGCCCGGCCCCGCGCCTGTCTGACAAAATGACACCCGGCCGGTTAGCCGGGGCGAGCCCGCTGCGGGCATCGTTTTGAAAGATGACGGTTTGCCGAGCCAGAAAGGAACGACGGATGCGACTCGTGGCCCTGATCCTAACCAGCTGTTTCTGCGTGGGCGCAGCCCGTGCCGACGTACTGTACCTCGCGGGCGGCAAGACCTACGAAGGCCAGGTGGAGTTGACGGGGGCCCGCTACTTCGTGGTCGACCGCGACATGAAGTGGGCCTTCAAGAAGGAACAGGTCGTCCGTTGGGAGAAGTCCGAGTCCTTCATGGACCTCTACGAGGTGCGGCTCGCGAAGCTCCAGGACGACGACGCGGACGCGATGTACGAGTTCGGCCGCTGGCTCGAGAAGAACGGCTGGAGCTCGCGCGCCAGGCGCGCGTTCCAGGAGGCGATGCACATCGACGAGGACCACCGGGCGGCGCGCCGCGCGCTAGGCTACCGCCTTTACGAGGGCGAGTGGCTGAGCCCCGACGAGATCAACGAGGCCAAGGGCCTCGTGAAGTTCGAGGGCCGCTGGTACACGCCCCACGACCTGGCCAACCTCAAGCACGAGATCGAGACCAACGAAACGCTCAAGTCCCAGCGCGCCACGATGAAGCGCGTCAACGCCAACGTCAACGGCATCATCCGCCGCTTCGCCACCTTCGACAAGGGGGCCCGCAAGCGCGCTTACGAGGACCTGTCGCAGTACGCGGACAAGCTCGAGCGGACCGAAGCCCTGGGCCCGATGGCGCCGCAGGTGCGCAAGCTGGCCGACGACGTGAAGGCGTATTACGACCACATGCACCACATCCTGTGCGCCAAGATGCTCGCGCGCACGGAGATACGGGCAACGCTC
>JAPUHK010000251.1 GCA_027297745.1 Planctomycetota bacterium
TCCGGTCGCTCAGCGGCACGACCTGCGGGCCGCTGGGCTCCGACGGCGTGTCCTCCTCCGGGATCGCCACGGTCCGGTCGCTCAGCGGCACGATCTGCGGGCCGCTGGGCTCCGACGGCGTGTCACCCTCCGCGGTCGACACCGTCGGGTCGCTCAGCGGCACGACCTGCGGGCCGGCGTCGTCTTCCTGGCGCCAGCTCGGCATCTGCACGGGTTCGGCGTCGACGTCGTCCTCGTAGGCCGGGGCCTCGGGGGACTCCGCTTGGGCGGCCGCGTGCACCTCGGGCTCCGTCTCCGGCGCGGGCGCGACGGGCTCCGGCGGCGCCTCGAATGCGGGCGCCGGCGCGGGGACCGCCGGCTCGGGCGGAAGTGCGGGCTCCGGCGGCGCAACCGGCTCGTGTGCGGCGGCGGGCGTGGACTCGACGGCCGCATGCACGGGCTCGGCCACGGGCGTGGGTGTCTCGGCGGGCCCGCGCAGCGCGGACGTGCCGCGCTTGGCCACCGCCCCGGCTTCGTGCAGCACGGAAGCCGTGATGTTCTTCAGCGCGCGGAAGACCCCCTCGCCCTTCAGCGCGACGGCCTCGGAGTCGGCGTTTTCGGAGACGCCGAGCTCCATGCGCAGCTCCTCCACGGGCATGGCGTCCTCGACGTCGCTCTTGTTCCACTGGAACACGACGGGAAGGTCCGAGAAGTCGCGTCCGAGCGCTCGCAGGTTGTCGTGCAGGTCCTGCAGCGCGGCCTTGTTGTCGTCGAGGCGCCGTCGGGAGCGGTCCGCGACGAAGACGATCCCGTCCGCGCCTTGCAGAACGAGCATGCGGACGGCGGTCTGCTTGCGCTGCCAGGGCGCCGCGTAGAGGTGGATCTTGGTCTGGATCCCGGAGAGGTTGCCGAGATCGAGAGGCAGGAAGTCGAAGAAGAGGGTGCTGTCGCCGTCCGTCGCGATGGTCGTCAAGTCACCGACGATGTGGTCCGGGGTGCGGTCTTTGATGGCACGCAGATTCGCCGTCTTCCCGGACCCGGACGGACCGTAGTAGACGATCTTGCACTGAACCTCGCCCTTGGCGAAGTTGATTTGCACCATCAGGACCTTCCTCTATGTCGCCGCCGCAGCGACGGAAACCTCGCCCTCCCTATCGGCCGTTCCCGGGTCCGGATTCAGCCCCCTGCCGCGAAGGCGCACCGCCGTCGCCCGGACGCTGTAAGTCTCTATTAGAGAGGGCGTTGCACAGGACCCGGGGCGGCGCGGTGGCCGCCGCCGCGAGCCTGGCCGCGGGCCCGGCGCAGGCTCGTTCGCGGTATCCTCCCGGGTCAGGAGGGATCCCAGTGTCCAAGCTCGAACGCGCTCTGCTCTATCCGGCGCTGCTGATCGCGCTGCTGTGCGCTGCTAGCACGTTCACCCCGGCCCGCGCCGACGGCGGGGCGGACGTGAAGGTCTGGCAGTACGAGGTTCACGACACGACGCTGCGCAAGACGTCGATCCAAAGGAAGATGGTCGAAAAGGGACTCGACGGCTGGACCTGCTTCGACGTCGAGCTCAAGGACGAGACGGCGTTTCTGTTCTTCAAGAAGCCCGGCTCTTGAGCGAACGCTCCGCCGAAGACCTGCTGCGCGAGGCGCGCGTGGTCGTGCAGCGCGGGCCCTTCGCGCTGGCTGCCTGGGACCCGGGCGCGTTCGACGAGATCGCGCGCGGCGTGGCGGGCGTCGAGGGGCCCGTGCTGCTGCTGCGGGACGACCGCGAAACCACCGCGCTGGTGCGCGAGCAGCACCTGGGAGGCCTGCCTCCGCCGCACGCTGTGGAGCGCGGCTTTTGCCTGCTCACGCTCGACGTCGTGCTGGAGTGGAGCGTGGTGGGGGTGTTGGCGCTGGTCACTAAGGTGCTGTGCGAGGCCGGTATCCCGTCCGGCGCCTTCGCCGCCTACTCGCGCGACCACCTGCTGGTCCCCGCCGCACGCCTGAACGACGCCTTGAAGGCGTTGGGAGGCCTCTGCAACGGCGTTGCGACCCTTCCTTAGTGTGCCCCTGTCAAGCCGCGGCCCGCCGCGCGCCGATAGGGCGGCAGGCGATGGGTTGCGTAGCGATTTCCCCTGCGGTCGAGACGGTCGAGCGCCTGCTGCAGCAGGCCAGCCGCGCCGGCGCCAGCGACCTGCATCTGGATCCTGGGGAGCAGGGCGTGCTGGTCAGCCTGCGCACGGACGGCGTGCTGAAGCCGCTCGAGACGCTGTCGCGCCTGCTCGGCCCCCACGTCGTCGGACGTCTCAAGGCGCTCGCCGACCTGCTCGCCTACCGCACCGACCTGCCGCAGGAAGGACGCATCCCGGCGGACCGCAGCGGCATCGACGCCGAGGTGCGCGTCGCCACGTACCCGACGTTGTTCGGGGAGCGCGTGGCGCTGCGCTTCGACGCGCCGGAGGGCCAGCCCCAGGACCTCGACACGCTCGGACTGGGCGCGCCGGTGTTGGCCGCGTTGCAAGCGGCCTTGAATCAACCCGAAGGCGTGATCCTGCTCACGGGTCCCAGCGGCAGCGGCAAGACGACCACGCTCTACTCGGCGTTGCGTCACGTGGCGGCGAGCGAACCACGGCGCAGCATCGTCACCGTCGAGGATCCGGTCGAGCGGCGCATCGAAGGCGTCGTGCAGACGCAAGTCAACCCGGCCGCCGGCCTGACCTTCGCACGCGCGTTGCGCTCGCTGCTTCGCCAGGACCCGGAAGTGCTGCTGGTCGGCGAGATCCGCGACGCGGAGACCGCCAAGGTAGCGCTCGAAGCCGGCCTCACGGGGCACTTGGTGGCTTCGACCGTGCACGCGGGCACTGCGCCACAGGTCTTTACGCGGCTCTTGGAGATGGGTGTCGAGCCGTTCGTGCTCACGACCGCAGTGCGGGGCGTGATGGCGCAGCGGCTCTTGCGCAAGCGGCGCACCGACGGCGGCGAGGGGTACCAGGGCCGCGTGCTCGTAGCCGAGTGGGTTCCGCTCAGCTCCGGTCTGCGGGAGGCTGTCCTGGCCCGCGCCGACGGCGAGGAGTTGACCCGCCGCGCGCGCGAGGACGGCTGTCGCGGCCTGCGCGAAGAGGCACAGAGCCTGGTCGATGCGGGCATCACGACGCAGGAGGAGGTGGATCGTGTCCTCGGCCTCGCATGACACCGGAATGCAGGTGGCCCTGCACGACGACGAGCTCGCGCTGTTCCACCGCACGCTGGCCGAGTTGTGCCGCGCCGAGGTGCCGCTGCCGAAGGCCTTCCGCATCCTGCAGGCCGACCTGCGCGAAGGGAAGTTCAAGCGGGCCGTGAGAGAGCTGCAGGCCGAGGTCGAGAGCGGCGTACCGCTCGGCGAGGCCTACGCGCGGCAGAAGAAGCGCTTTCCGCCGTTGTACTGCGCACTGGTCGAGGCGGGGATGGTCTCGGGTGACCTGCCCGGCGTGCTCGAGGAGATCTCTCGCCACGCCTCGTTCCGTGCGCAGGTGACCGACCGCATCCGCCGGGCGCTGGCCTACCCGCTGATTACCGCGCTCTTCGTGCTGGTGCTCGGCGTCGTGCTGCTGGTCTTCACGGCGCCCGTCTTCAACGCGGTCGCTAGCTCGATCGAGGGCAAGGACTACGGCTATTTCACCGACAACCTGCGCAACAGCTTCAGCCACCAGGTCGCGGCCGGCGCGCTCGGCTTGCTGGTGCTGGGCATGCTGGCCACGTTCGTCTTCACGTGGCGCCGCGGCCCGCTCGACGGCGCCGCCGTCGGCGGCCTCGGTTTCAAGCTGCCCATACTCGGACGGCTGCGCCTTTACAGGGCCAAGGCCTCCTTCGCCAGCACGATGGCGCTGCTGCTCAAGCGCGGGCTCCCGCTGCCGAACGCTCTGGAGCTCGCGGCCGCCGCTACGGAGGATCGCGCGTTGCGCGAGCGCGTAGAGGCCATGGTCGTGCACGCACGTGGGGGCGCGGGCCTCACCGACGCGGTGCGCGCCGGCGACGTCCTGCCGCCGAGTCTCTTGTGGCTCGTGGAGGCGGGCAACCCCGAGGAAGCGCTCGAGGACATCGCGCAGATTTACCGCGGGCGCCTGGAGCGTGCCGCCGACCGCTTCGTGACACTTCTGCAGCCCACCGCGGAGCTGGCACTCGGCATCGTCGTCTTCTGCTTCGCCTACAGCTACATCGTCCCGATGCTCGAGTTCGCGGTGAATCTGCTGCGCCTGTAAATCATGGTCGAGAGCTTTGTTCCCGTTCTGATCGGCGTGATCGTGCTGTTGGGCGCGGTGGCCGCCGGAGGGGTCGTGGGAAGGCGGCAGATGGAGTTCCGCGCGCGGCTGTGCGAGGTGATGGCGCGCGCCACCGCGCGCGGACTGGCGCTGGTCCCCCTGCTCGAGCGCGCCGAGAAGGAGCACAGGGGCCGGCGCCGCAAAACGCTGGCTGGGATCCTCCAGCGCATGCGCGCAGGCATCCCGCTCAGCGAGTCGCTCGCGTCCGCGCCGGGCGCATTTCCGCCGCAGGTCGTCTCCGCCGTGCGCGCGGCCGAGGGCACCGCGGCGCTCGCCGGCGTGCTCGCGGATCAGGCATCCGATGCGGTAGGCGTGCTGGCGGCCCGCCAGCGCGCGCTGCTGGCCGTGTTGTACCCGGCGTTGCTGTGCGTCGTGCTGCTGGTCACGCACGGCTTCTGGGTCGTTTGGATGGACGATGCCGAGCTCTGGTACGCGAGCTGGGGACCGCGCTGGATCCTGCGAGCCGACCGCTTCAGCGGCATTGCGGTTGCGCTCGTGCTGACGGGCGTGCTGGCGCTCCTGATGTGCGCGCGTCGCTTCGGTTCCTTGCGCGTGCTCCTGCCCGGCGCCCGGTTACGGGGCTCGGAGCGTCTGCTACGCAACCTCTCGTCCCTGGTGGCGGGCCATCTGCCGTTGCACACGGCCTTGCGCGGCGCCGCCCCCGCGTGCGGCAATCGTGCAGTGGAAAGAGGCGCACTGCAGGCGGCGGACCTGCTCGAGCAGGGCGGAACGACGTACGCCGCGTGGGCGGTCACGGGGCTACCCGAGTCCATCCGAGCACGCGCGTCGGCTTCGGGACCGTCGAGCGCCGCGCGTCTCTGTGAGCGACTGCGCAGCCTGGCCGACGAGTGCGCGCGGCGACACAACGTCTTGATCGACCGCCTGCTGCGCTGGCTACACCCCGTGTCGCTGCTGGTCGTCGGCGTGCTCGTGGCGTTCATGCTCGGCGCTGTGTTCGCCGGCATCCGGAGCTACGCAGTGGAGGCCGGGCTGTGGTAGGCCGCGAGCGGGGCTTCACCTTCATGGAGCTGTGCTGCGCCATGGCGGTCTTCATCGTGATCGCGACCGGCGCCGTGGTCGGCGGCCGCGCGCACTTCACTCTGATCGGCCAGTCCTTCGACCGCATGGTTGCCGAGCGTCAGGCCGCGAGCCAACTCGAGCAGGTCGGCGCGGCAGCCACGCTGGCCGAGGGCGAGAGCGAGTTCGAGGCTGCGACGCCTGCGTTGCCGTCTGCACGCGGCATCCAAACCGTACGCATGCTGGAGCCCGGCCTGTACGAGGTGACCGTGCGCGTGCAGTGGCGGGAAGGCGTCAAGCCCGTCGAGGTGACAACGCTGATGGCGCGGGAGGCGGCGCGATGAGCAGGCGTGACGCAGGCTTCACGCTCATCGAGTTGAAGGTCGTGATCGTCGTGGGCGCCTTGCTCTATGGGGTAGGGGCCGCTTTTGCGGTGGGCGTCAAGCGAGCGGACCGTTTCTCGGCGGCCTACACGCAGGACCTGAGCGGGCTGCGCAAGGCGGTCACCCAGCTCGAGCGGGACCTGCGCGGGGCGCAGACGGTCGCAGTGGGAACTGGCACGGCCACCATCGACGAGACCGTCTACCGGCTGGAAGAAAGCCGCCTGCTGCGAGACGGGCAGCTGCTGGCCAGCAACATCGAGCGCTTCGAGCTCAGCCGCGAGGGCGACCGCGTGCGGGTTCTGCTGCGGCTCGGCGCGCGCAACGACGCTCCTCAGCGCCGCGAGCCCGAGATCGTCTCGCACGTGCGGCTGCGCAACGCCGGAGGCGGCCGCTGATGCGCAACCCGAACGAAAAGGGCAGCGCGCTCGTGTTCGCCATGCTGATCCTGCTGCTCGTCGGCACCGCCTCGGCGCACATGCTGACCCGTTTCCAGGGTTTGCGCGCCTCGGCCGAGGTCGAGCGCAAGTCGCTCGACGCCTTCTATGCCGCCGAAGGCGCCCTCGAGCTGGCCCGCCACCGCCTGAGCACCAACCCGCTGTACGAGGGTGGCCCGGTCGAGGTGGCGCAGACGAGCGTGCGCCTCGAGATCGAGAGCATGGCGGGCCGCCGCTGGCGAGTGACGGCCGTGGCGACGCCCGGCGGCACCCGCCTCGAGGCCGTGCTCGCGGCCGGCTCCGGGCTGCCCCGCATCGTTACGTGGCGCCAGGTGCGCTGAGCGCACTCCGGGGCGTCAAACGGGCTCATTTTTTCTGGCCGGGGCTGCAAACGTCCCTGACACTGTGCTGATGCGTACCCCCTTGATGCTCCTTGCCCTCCTGGTGCCCGCCTCCGGCGCCCTGGCGCAGGCCGACGAGCTCAGCAAGCTCAAGGCCTCCGTCGTCCAGGTCTTCACCGTCTCACAGAGCGAGAATTACGCCCGGCCGTGGCAGCGACCCCGGCCGTCGCGCTCCGGCGGCAGCGCGTTCTACATCGGCAACAAGATGCTGATGACGAACGCCCACGTAGTCAGCGACGCCAAGCTGCTCAAGGTGAAGCGCGCCGACCAGGCCGACAAGTTCGCCGCCCGCGTGCTGCACACCGGCCACGACTGCGACCTGGCGGTGATCACCGTCGACGACGAGAAGTTCTGGGCAGGGATGGAGCCGCTCGAGATCGGGCCGCGGCCGAAGCTGCAGTCGACCGTCTCGACCATCGGCTACCCGATGGGTGGGACCAAGCTCTCGGTCACGAAGGGCGTCGTCTCGCGCATCGAGCTGCACACCTACGTGCATTCGCGCGCGGACGAGCACCTGTCGATCCAGGTCGACGCGGCCATCAACCCCGGCAACAGCGGCGGCCCGGTCATGCAGGACGGCAAGGTGGCGGGCGTGGCCTTCCAGACCCAGTTCTTCGCGCAGAACATCGGCTACATGATCCCGCCGTCCGTGATCCACCACTTCCTGCACGACATCAAGGACCGCCAGTACGACGGTTACCCCGAGTTGGGGCTGTACCACGAGAACCTCGAGAATCCGATCCTGCGCGAGTACCTGGGCGTGCCCAAGGACCAGAGCGGCGTCGTGATCCTGAAGGCGCTGCCCTACGCCAGCTGTGTCGGGCACGTGCAGCGCAACGACGTGCTGCACGCGATCGACGGCTTCAAGGTCCAAAACGACGGCACCGTCAAGCTGGACGGTGAGCTCTTCGCGCTCGAGTTCGTGGTCGAGAACAAGCACGTGGGCGACTCGGTCACGCTGACCCTGCGCCGGGACGGGGAGATCAAGGAGGTCCAGGTCACGCTCAAGCACTGGGACGTGCCCATGTCGCCGTCGATCTTCTACGACCAGCGGCCGCAATACTTGATCCTCGGCGGCTACCTGTTCGTGCCGCTGACCACCAATTACCTGTTCCAGTCCCGCGGCCCGCGCGAGGAGCTGAGCTACTACATGCAGCAGTTCTACCGCTCGATCGCGGACGACGGGGAGGAGCGCGAGCAGCTGGTCGTTCTGAGCCGCGTGTTCCCCGACAGCAGCACGCGCTACCGCAGCTACAGCAACGCCATCGTCTCCGGAGTGAACGGCCAGGTGCCGCGCGGCTTCGCCCATTTCGTGAAGCTCGTGGAGGGCGGGAGCGGCGACCGCATCCGCATCGACCTGGAGGGCGTGAACGTCGCGCCGCTGATTCTAAGCCGCAAGCAGCTGGAGAAGGTGCAGCCCGCGATCATGAAGAAGTACGGCATCCCCGAGGGCCGCTACGTCAAGGAGCCGAAACAGGATGACTAGAGTCTTGATCCTCGTTCTGGCGGCGCTCGTGTGCGCCGCGCCCACGATTACGGCGGCCGATACGGACCTGGCGCCGAAGCTGCGCGCCGCGTTGGTGACGCTCAAGGTCACCAGCCAGGCCTACGACCTCCAGAATCCGTGGAAGACCAGCGACGACCGCACGAGCACCAGCCGCGGCGTGCTCATCGACCACGGCATCATCCTCACCAAGGCCTCGAACGTGCGCAACCGGCGCATGATCACGGTCTCCGTGGCCAACAGCTCGCGCCAGTACCAGGCCAAGCTCAAGCACGTCGACTACCGCATCGGGCTGGCGCAGGTGGAGATCATCGATCCCGAGCTCAAGCGCCGCCTGTCGCCGCTCGAGATCGGCGACCCGGTCAAGCTGGACGACGAGTTCGACATCTACCAGCTCGGGCGGGACAACCTTGTGGAGCGCGCCACGGCGCGGGTCGTGCGCGCAGATGCGAGCGGCGCGCGGCTGAGCCTGCGTGTCAAGACCACGCTCTCCGATTCGGGCAACGGGCAGATCGCGGTGCGTGACGGCAAGATCGTCGGGCTCGTCACGGGCACGTACGCGAGCCGGCAGGAAGGCACGCTGCTGTCGGTGGAGACGATCCGCCACTACCTGAACGACTTCAAGGACGGCAAGTACGACGGGCTGCCCGGCGGCGGTATCTGGTGGCGGCCCCTGCTGCGCGACGATCTGCGCGCCTACTACGGCGTCGGCGACGACCAGCACGGCATGGCGGTCACGCGCGTGATGCCGGACCGCACGGGCCACCCGGTGCTCAAGGCCGGGGACGTGATCACGGAGGCCAGCGGTTTCGCGCTCGACGACGAGGGCAACTACGTCGACCCGATCCACGGGCAGCTCAGCGCGTCGTACCTGTTCCAGGGCCGGCAGTACGCGGGCGACAAGATCCCGCTGAAGATCCTGCGCAAGGGCAAGCCGATGGAGATCGAGATCCTGTTGCCCGCGTGGCCCACGCCGGAGCAGCGCGTGCCGAGGGGCTCGGTGGACAAACGGCCCGAGTTCCTGGTGCGGGGCGGGCTCGTCATCCTCGAGCTGACCCGCAACCGCGCGTCGCGCATCGGCCGGTCGCCGAACGGCGTCGTCCTGCGCCGCTACCGCGATCGGGCGGGGTGGGACCCGCCGTCCGAGCGCAAGCGCATCGTCTACGTCAACACGGTGCTGGCCGATCCGACCAACAAGGGCTTCGAGACGAATCTCAACCGCGCCGTGATCAAGTCGGTGAACGGCCAGCCGATCCACCGGCTGCGGGACGTGCTGGTCGCGCTCGAGAGTCCGGAGGGCAAGTACCACGTTTTCCGCTTCGAAGGCCTGTCCCCCGACTTTGTGATCGAGGCGTCAAAGCTGGCGGAGATCGACAAGCGCATCGCCGACACCTACAAGGTGACGCTG
Source organism: Planctomycetota bacterium (assembly GCA_027297745.1). Lineage (GTDB taxonomy): Bacteria > Planctomycetota > PLA2 > PLA2 > PLA2 > JAPUHK01. Next base: position 9,395 of record JAPUHK010000251.1, read on the forward strand.
ACCGAGCATCTCGAGGACGACGAGAAGGAAGAAGAGGGCTGCGCCTGCGGTTGCGGCTGCGGATAGAGAGCGGGCAGGCCCGGATGGAACGGCGCGACCGGGCCGTGTGCGCCATTCGGCCTTCCGCTCGCCGGATGAGGTGAAGCTCCAGGTCTTTGTGCTGGGAGCGGAAATCCCGTATTCCGGGCCCGCATGACCTCGTTGACCCGTCGCCGCGCCCTGCTCCTCGCAGGTTTTGCTGCCGTCGGGCTGCTGGCCTACGCCCGGGTTCTGAACACGTCCTTCCTCTCCGACGACTGGAACATCGTCGGGGCGGTCCATCGCAACGGGGCGTTCGGCGTCTTCACCGGCCACAGTCGCATGTTCCTGCGGCCCCTGATGTCAGTGAGCATCCGGTTCGACTACGTCCTGTACGGTCTCGAGCCGCTGGGGTTCCACCTCACGAACGTCCTGTTGCACGTCCTGTGTGCGTTCCTCGTCTACGCGGTCGGCAACAAGCTGCTCGGGTCCCGGGTCGGACTGTGGAGCGGCCTCCTGTTCCTGGTGCACCCGTCCCACACGGAGGCCGTCTCCTGGATCGCGGGGCGGAACGACGTCCTGTGCACCTTCTTTTCCCTGCTCTCCTTCCTCACGTATCTCTCGTACGTCGAATCGCGGCGGGTGCGGCATCTGTGTGGGTCGCTCGCTTTCCTCGCTCTGGCGCTCCTCAGCAAGGAAGCCGCGCTGGGCGTTCCTGCCGTCATTGCCGCCCATCTCGTCATCTCGCGGCCGGTGCCCAGGCGGCGCGCCGTGAGCGTGCTCACGCTCTACGCCGGGCTCGTGATGCTCTACTTCCTCCTGCGCTATGTGATCCTGGGCGTCTTCGTCAGTGAGTACGCGCAGCTCCACATCTCTCCGCGCGGCGTCGTGCGCTTCCTGCGGAGAGGGGTGGCCAGGATGCTGGTTCCGCCGCTGCACGATCGGCCCCTGGCGTCCGCTCTCGCGGCGCTCGCGCTGGGCCTGCTCGGGGTCTTCCTGTACCGGCGGCTGCGGTCCTGTTCGAAGGAGGAGCGGAGGTCGATCGGGCGGCGCCTCGGGTTCCCCTCCGTCGCGTTCATCGCCTCCGCGGCGCCGGTCCTCCCACTTGCCCTCTCCATGGTCGACACGCAAGGGGACCGGTTCCTCTACCTCCCCAGCGCGTTCGGCTGCCTGGCGCTCGCCTACATGTTGTCAGTGATCGTGCCGCAACCGCGCCGCTTCGCGATCTGCGCGGGCGCGGTGGCCGCGGTCTTCCTGGCCGCCCTGCTCTCGCTGAACGAGAACTGGCGCACGGCGTCCGAGCTGGCGCGGCGGACGCTTACGCAAACCGCGCAGGCCGATCTTCCTCCCCGCACCCTGTTCCTGACCGTTCCGGACAACTACAGGGGCGCGTATGTCTTTCGCAACGGGTTGTGGGCCGCCCTCCGGCTCACGGGGATAGGGGGCGAGCTCGAGTCGTGCCACCGGCTCTCGTCGATCACGCTCCGCTCGCAGAGAGAGAGCATCGACATCGAGCGGCGGGGAGCCCGCTTCACCGTCAGCGTCGAGCATCCGGGGATTCACCTGTATGCGGACCCCGGCCTCGGCTGGCCGTCCCGGCTAGGCACGCTCTCGGAGGTATCGACTCACGGCTTCGTGTTCGACATGAATCCGGCCGCGCGCGACGTGGGCGTGTACTTCTGGTCCGAAGGCGCGATACACCGATACCCCGGTCGTTAGGACGGCCGCGGCTGTCGGCCGC